>NZ_JBNOKM010000008.1:0-338023 GCF_050171015.1 Paenibacillus sp. TC-CSREp1
GTGAGCCGTTACCTCACCAACTAGCTAATGCGCCGCAGGCCCATCCTCAAGTGACAGATTGCTCCGTCTTTCCAGTTCTCTTCAGGCGAAGAAAACAAGTATTCGGTATTAGCTACCGTTTCCGGTAGTTGTCCCAAGCTTGAGGGCAGGTTGCCTACGTGTTACTCACCCGTCCGCCGCTAAGTCTCAGGAAAGCAAGCTTTCCATCAACTCCGCTCGACTTGCATGTATTAGGCATGCCGCCAGCGTTCGTCCTGAGCCAGGATCAAACTCTCCAATAAAGTATTGAAAAGAGCGATAAGCTCATTTTGAACCTGACGAGATTAAAAATCTCATTGTTGATCTTGCAAACAAGATCATTACTCACTCGTTGTTCAGTTTTCAAAGATCAAACTTGTTTCGCATCAGCGCTGTGTTTCAGCGGCGACTTAAATAATGTACCACACACTCAAATCTAATGCAAGAGTTTTTTTATTAATAGTTTTAACCATCAATAAATCACACCGAAAAACTTCAATTAAAGATTGCATATCAATCTGCAAAATAAAGCCTGTATTTATTGTAACATATCTATGAATGGGCTTTCAAACATTAATCCACAATCTTTTTATATATTCTACAAATCAATCGTTCTAAGCCTTCCTTCCGCTCTTTATATACAATCAAGTACATTAAAAAACGAAAAAGCCAGCTCTGCATTTGCAGAACTGACCTTTCCATCATTAGCTGCTCTCTTCAATAACCGCTGACTATAACCACTCAGTTCTGAATCCATGGATTACGACGTTTTTTAGCTACTTTTCGCTGATTTGATGCTGCTGCTGATTTTTCTCTGGACGCGTTACCAGATACAGATACCTTGGGTTTATTTTTGGACACAGCCTTTGTCGATTTTCGCTTCACTGCACTGGACTTACCTGAGGAAGATTTCGGCATGGAGTCTGTTTCTGAATCTGCCTCTTCAATTGCAGCCTGGCTCAAATTCGCATCGTCACGTCCACCCTTCTTCCCACTCTTGGCACCATGTACTTGTGAAGGATACATCTCTCCAAAAGCACCAAGTGGAGAAGGTGGCACCATATTTTGTGCAGGATACGGGTTTTGATAAGCATACTCCATCGGCTGATTCGGCATTACGGATGTCATTTCAGGCGGCATTCCATTGACATGACCGTGCATGCCCCAGGCCGGTTCCTGATAACCATATGCAGGATAAGTATATTGAGGAGCATGTGTGTGTGAGCCGCATCCGCATGGAGGGTATGGAAGCATAGAGTATGGAGATATAAATGGCGGTTGATGGTTCATCTGATGGTTTGCTGCCGCAAAATTATTGAATGGACTATTTACCTGACTTGCTGGCGAAATCGGGAATGCGTTGTTTGCATTTGCCGCCCCTACCGACAAATTAGGCATTACATTGTTGTGATTGTAGGTCTGCTCATCTCCGGTCCATGGACTGTTTGGCATATTTCCTATGCTATAAGAGCCCACATCCTGTATTCCAGGGAAAAGGGAGCTATTGCTCACGCCTGCCGTATACATGTTGTTTTGCTGAACACTGTATACCTCTTGTGCAGGTACGGGAACCTGGGCATACGGATGCTCCATCGGAGCATGAAGCATTTTCGAACCGCATCCGCAAGGAGCCTTGGCAATCGGCGCTACATCCACAGGAGACTGGGTTTCAGGCATAACGGGCAAAGGCATCATATTCGGAGAAGGATTAGGCGGTTGAGGTTTCTCGGCTTCAGCTGCAGGTTCAACTTGAGCTTCTGGCTGTTTCTCCTCTTTTTTGTCCATCTTCTTCTCCGGTTTCACCTCTGGCAATTCAGGTAATTGTGGTAATGCCTCCAGCTCAGGCATAGGCTCAGCCGGGACAACCGGAGCAGGAGCCGGATTTTCAGCCACAGGGGGTGGAGGCGTTGGCACGACAGGTGCCGTTTCTTCTTTTACTCCTGTATACGCTTTGCCTTCGGGCGACAGTTTTTCCTGCATACTCATGTTGCCAATTTCCGTATTGGCATTAGGATTTCCTTGTGTGTGCATGGAAGGAATGTAGACCGTTTCTCCTACTAACAGGGCATTAGGATTTTTCAACTGCGGATTAGCATTAATCATGTCTTTCAAAGGCACTCCCCAGGCTTGTGACAGCTTCCATAACGAATCCCCTTGTACAACCTTGTGACTGTGCAGCACGCCCTCTGGCTTCGGCGTTACAGGCTGTGCAGGAATTTTAACCTTCATGCCGATATCCAGTTTGTCGGGATCTGCAATCTGCGGATTAGCAGCAATTAATGTGTCCAGCGCTACGTTATATTTTTGAGACAGCAGATATAGTGTATCGCCCTTTTTCACCATGTGTATTTTCACAGGGAACTAACCTCCTAAACGTCATACTTGGGCTGTACATTCGCCCATACCGTTACTACATCCTATGCAGCAACTGGGCTAATGACATCACCTGAACAAAAAAAATCCTCCTTAATCCGAAAATCCCGCATACATTACGCATGCCGCATTTTATCGGACAAGGAGAACTTTTGTATTCATTCTGTTAGACGTTAGTGACTTATTCCCACACCTTATAGCCGTCTTTGTCAACAATTTGACGGAAAGCTTCAAGCAATTTCAAGGTAACCGGACCCGCTACGCCAGAGCCAATCGTTCTGCCATCCACTTCACAAGCCGCAATAACCTCAGCAGCCGTTCCTGTGAAGAACACCTCATCTGCAATATACACATCATGAAGCGTGAAAGGCACTTCTTTTAATTCAATGCCAAGCTCGCCGCACAGATCAATAATTGCTTGTCGTGTAATGCCTTCAAGTGCTCCGAGATAACAAGGAGGAGTGTAGACAACACCGTTTTTGATGATGAAAATGTTATCGCTAGAACCTTCGGTTACATAACCTTGCGAGTTAAGCATAATAGCCTCACCAGCACCTGAGTAGTTCGATTGCAGCTTGACAAGGATGTTATTCAGGTAGTTGAGTGATTTGATTTTTGGATTAAGCGCATCCGGGATGTTACGACGCTGAGATACGGATACAGCTTTCAACCCTGTAAGATATGCTTCTTCTGGGTAGATTGCCAGCTGCTCCACAATAATGATCACCGAAGCTTTAGGGCAACGCAGTGGGTCAAGACCCAGGTTCCCCGGACCACGTGACACAATTAGTCGAATATAACCGTTGCGCATATCATTGCGGCGTACCGTTTCAGCCATCACTTCAAGCATCTCGTCGTAGGACAACGGAATGTTCAGACTGATCGATTTTGCCGAATCATACAGACGGTCCAAGTGGGCCTTACATCTGAAAATATTGCCATTGTATATCCGAATCCCTTCGAAAATACCGTCTCCATACAAAAATCCATGATCATAGACCGAAACTTTTGCATTTTCCTTGGTCACATACTGACCATCCAAGTAAATCCACTGTTCTGCCACGACGAACTGCACCTCCGTTAAATATACATGTCCAAACTTGCCGAAACATAATGAACCTGTCCATTGTACATCAAAAATAAAGAAATAACTCGCTTATTTCACACAGATGACGAATGATTCTTCAGCTTGCTCCAACCACACTCCTGTTAACTCGGTGAGGGGTATGTATAACATGGATAGCTGCCAAGAACACGCACCTGACAATTCAGCGCCTCAATCTCGGCCATTGCTGCTGTGAGCAATACGGAATCAACCGTTTCAACCACATCGATGTAAAAATAGTAACTGCCCAGACGTTTCTTGGTTGGCCTTGATTCAAGACGGGTCAAGTTCAGCTTTCTCCAGGCAAAAGCCGACAGCACTTGGTGCAGCGCACCCGGAGCATCCTCAGGCAGCGTTACAATCAGACTTGTCTTCACATGGTCCGCTTTACGCGGAATGCTGACAGGCTCATGACCAATCAGCACAAAGCGGGTGTAATTGTTGTCATGATCCGTCACCCGTTCAGCCATAATGTCCAAGCCATGCTTTCGGGCAGCAAGCTTTGTGCCGATTCCCACCCAGCCTTTTCCCGGATTTTTTTTCACAATTTCTACCGCTTCAGCCGTGCTGTTTACACCTTCGAGATTTGCATCTGGCGAATGCTGACGGATAAAATTCTGGCACTGCGGGATCGCCACAGGGTGAGACATAATTTTCGTAATTTTACTAAAATCATACGAACCATCGTGCATTCGAAATTCGTTCCCATGTCCGATGATATTTTGAATGGACGGGTAGACCCACTCCGCTTGTATCGGAATATCCACCTCATTCACAAGCCAGTCCATATGAAGGCTGACGGAGCCCTCAATTGTATTTTCAAACGGAATCACGCTGTACTGCACACTTCCACTATCGACCGCACGAAATACGTCTGAAATAAGCTTGAAATGATTGAGCTCGAGCGGTTCGCCGTCAAAAAGAAACTCGATCGCTTCGTGTGAGACCGATCCCTCAGGTAAAACTGCAATTCGTTTCATTCGTTAATTTCCCCTTTGATTCGCTCCAGAAAAGGACGTTCATCTTGATCCGGCAGAACAACTACGCCATCCAGATCCGGGTCCAGCCACATCGCAGTGGCATGAATCTCCTCCTGCTTCATGGTGCCCGTCAAATATTGCTCTAATTCAGCTTTGCGAGTGTCGTGACGATCCACCAGTGTCAGCAAGGTTGGTCCAGCCCCGCTTAAAGCTGCTCCTAAAGCACCATGCTCCGATGCGTGCTCCAGAATTTCTGCCATACCCGGAACCAGGGATGCGCGATACGGCTGATGAATCCGATCCGACATTGCCTTTTGAATCATATCCAGTCTACCACTCGCTAAGGCAGCAACGAGCAAGGAAGAGCGGCTCACATTATGCACAACATCAGCTTTCTCAAACTGCTTGGGAACTACATCCCGCGCTTTGGAAGTAGACAGCTGAAAGTCCGGAACGATAACCAAGGCCTGCAGATCCTGATGAGGCTCGATTCGAATATAATCGACACGTTGACCATCCCAGGCTGCTGTAATGATGCCGCCGCATAAGGAAGCGCCGACATTATCCGGGTGTTTCTCCAGTGATGTCGCCATATCCAGCAGTTTGTCGTTCGATAACGGACTCCCGATCAATGCATTTGCTCCAGCAAGCGCGCCAACAATTGCTGATGCACTGCTGCCAAGTCCCCGGGTAAGGGGAATATCCGAATACATTGAAATTTCAAGCTCAGGTACGGAAACCCCCGCTTCATCAAATACCATCTGTGCCACTTCATAAATGAGATTGGATTTATCCAAAGGAAGCCCCGTCAGATGATCACCATACAAATGAAAAGTTGTCTGCGCTGCCGGTTTAATCTCAAGCCAGGCATACAAAGACAAGGCCATGCCCAGGGTATCAAACCCTGGACCGAGATTGGCTGTGCTTGCCGGGATTTTTACGGTTACCTTTTCACGCAAGCTCATACAGACTGCTGCTCCAGTTGAGCAATAGCTGCCATAACCGCATCTTCTGTATCTTCAACGACCAGCGGCTCCACAGCAGCCGTTTGGATTGCTACATTCGGGTCTTTCAGGCCGTTACCAGTCAGCACACATACAACCGTTTCTCCGCCTTTGAAGTACCCTTCACTATGCAATTTGTACACACCAGCCACAGATGCAGCAGATGCAGGCTCTGCAAATACCCCTTCACGTGCAGCAATTGTACGGTAAGCTGACAAAATTTCTTCATCGGTAACATAGTTGATCTGCCCGCCAGACTCCTCCGCTGCAGCAACTGCTGTTTTCCAGCTCGCCGGGTTACCGATTCGGATCGCTGTAGCAATTGTTTCCGGCTCAAGAATCGGCTCTCCTTTTACGATAGCCATAGCTCCTTCAGCCTCGAATCCAACCATGCGCGGCAACGTGTTTGATTTGCCTGCCTCTTTATACTCTTTAAAGCCTTTCCAGTATGCAGAGATGTTACCCGCATTACCAACTGGAATAGCCAGAACATCTGGTGCATCTCCCAATTGCTCAACCACTTCAAAAGCAGCTGTCTTCTGTCCTTCAATCCGATATGGATTGACAGAGTTTACAAGTGTAATCGGGTGTTTCGCAGTAATTTCACGAACAATCTCAAGCGCACGGTCAAAGTTACCGTTAATGGCGATGACCTTGGCACCGTAAATCATCGCTTGAGCAAGTTTACCCAGTGCGATATTGTTATTCGGAATCAGCACGATACAGTTAAGCCCGCCACGTGCGGCATATGCTGCTGCTGCTGCGGAAGTATTTCCTGTAGATGCACACATAATTGTACGGCTGCCTTCTTCCATCGCTTTGGCAACGGCCATCACCATTCCACGGTCCTTGAAGGAACCCGTCGGGTTCAAACCTTCATACTTGAAATACAAATTTAAACCGAGCTCCTTCGACAGATTCTCTGCGTGAATCAGCGGTGTATTCCCTTCCTGAAGTGTAAGCTGCGGAGTATTTTCATTGACTGGAAGGTGCTCTTTGTACGTTTGCAGTAATCCTTGATATCTCATTGTGGGTAAACTCCTTTATGATTAATTATTCTATAATATCGAATGATAGGTGGCTTGCAATATATTGCAAAACACAAATTTGATAATCCATTTATTTTACAATACCGCTCAAAAGGCACTATCCTTCCACGCGGTAAACACTTTTGATCCGTCGAATGACATGCAGTGATTCAAAATGCTTAAGCACTTTGTCCATGCTCGCCTTGCTTGCATTATGCGTAACGATAATGATCTCGGCATCCGGGTTATGCTCATTCGGCTGTTGAACAACCGAAGCCAGACTGACTTCGTATTCCGCGAAAATCTGTGTAATCTGCGCCAGCACGCCAGCTTTGTCATCCACGTGCAGCAGTATGAAATTTTTCGAAAAAATCTGCTCATCGCTCTGCAGTCTCTTCTGTTTATAAGGCACGATTGCCTTTACCCCGTTGACACCAAGTTTGAGGTTTTTGGTCACCGCGACGATATCAGCGACTACAGAAGTTGCTGTTGGCAGCTCTCCTGCACCGGCACCATAGAACATCGTTTCGCCTACAGCCTCACCATGCACATACACAGCGTTGAACACACCGTTGACAGAGGCTATGGGATGGTTCTGTCTTACCATCGTTGGCTGTACACTAATCGTGATTTCATCATCACTGCGATCAGCGATACCGAGCAGCTTCAGTTCGTACCCGAGTCTTTTGGCATAAGTGATATCCTCACGTGTGACATTGGATATGCCTTTCACTGTAACATCCTTCAGCTCCACATTGGTACGGAAACCAAGGGTGCTCAAAATTGCCATTTTCCGGGCAGCATCGAGCCCTTCTACATCAGACGTCGGGTCTGCTTCTGCATACCCCAGAGCCTGTGCTTCTGCCAGCACCTCTTCATAAGAGACACCTTCCTGACTCATTTTCGTCAAAATATAGTTCGTTGTGCCGTTCACAATCCCCATAATCCGGGTGATCCGGTCAGAGGAGAAACCTTCAATCAATGTCCGGATAATCGGGATACCACCCGCCACACTAGCCTCATAAAATACGTCACATTGCTTTTCCTGCGCTTTGGCCAGAATCTCCGAACCATGCAAGGCCATAAGGTCCTTGTTTGCAGTCACAATATGTTTTCCCCGCTCCAGCGCCTCAAGGATATATTCCTTCGTCTGGTCAATGCCGCCCATTACCTCAACGATAATATCGATGTCGGGGTGACGAATAACTTCCCAAGGGTCCTCAGTCAGCTTTGTGCGCTCAATCGGAATAACACGATCTTTCTCCGTATTTTTCACTGCGATTTTCTCAATGATAATCGGTGATCCAACCTGACTGCTCAGATCCTCCTGATTCCCCTCAACGATACGAACAACACCTGTTCCAACCGTTCCAAGGCCTAACAATCCGATTTTTACCGGTTTCACTAACGACCTACCCCCTAATCTCTGATCACGTCTGTCCATCTTGCAACGCTTCACTCCTGGTTCCACTGCATCTTATCTCCAACGATCTGAAAGCCTGATTAACCTTGGCCTACGATACGTGTGCGCTTCACTCCAGGCATATCCTGCATTCGATCCAGCATTTCACCAATCTCCCCGTGCAGATGTGTCGTTTCCACAGAGATGACAACATTGGCTCTTCCTTGAAGCGGAATACTTTGATTAATCGTAAGTACGTTAGCTCCATACCCTGCAAAATGTCCAAGCACCCTGGACAGAATACCCGACTGATGCTCCAGGTCAATAGAGATGGTTACGATTCGTTCACGCTCCAGCTGATTGATCAGATGGATTCCATCCTTGTACTTATAAAAGGCGCTCCGGCTCAATCCAACCTGCTCCACAGCCTCATGTACTGTTTTGACATCACCGGAAGCAAGCAGTTCTTTCACCTGCATCGTTTTAACTACAGCCTCCGGCAAAATATCTTCCCGTACTAAGTAATAGCGTTCATTCACAGAACGTCCTCTCCTCAAAGACTCATGTTTTCATATAGTGGACATTATATAGGATGAATCACAAAAGGGCAATACGTGACATGACTATTTTTTCGAAAAACTGTTTCTCACAGTATACAGGCTTCTGTCTCTCTCATGTGTGAAAAAAGCAAAAAAAACGCAGCGTCACGGGTAAATCCCCGCTTCACTGCGTTCTTCCTAGTAGTAACTGCTGCCTTCCACAAACTCAAACTCGAAATCGCCAATACGCACAATGGTGCCTTCAACAGCGCCACGTTTACGAAGCTCATCATCCACACCCATATACCGGAGTGTGCGCGCCAGCTTCAGAATAGCTTCATGCGAGTTCAACTGCATACGTTTCATCATACGATCAATCTTGGCACTTTCCACGATGAAGGTATCGTTCTCACGCACAATACGGAAGCCTTCGTCTTCTTTTTTCTCCAGGCTGTACACTTTGCGTTCTGACAGCTCAGCAACTTCCTCCACCTCAGGCTCATCCGGAATCTGATCCAGCAGATCAGCTGCACAGTAGAGCAGTTCCTGAATACCCTGACGTGTCAACGACGATATAGGCATCACTTCAATATCCGGCTTCACCTCACGCACCTGCTGCAAAAATTGCTCCAGATTAGCTTCGGATTCCGGCATATCCATCTTGTTCGCGGCAACGACCTGCGGTCTCTCGGCGAGCACAGGGTTGTACAATCTCAGCTCATCATTGATTTTCTGCCAATCCTCAAAAGGGTCACGTCCTTCTGAACCGGACATATCCACAACGTGGATGATGACCCGTGTCCGTTCAACGTGCCGCAGAAATTCATGTCCTAGCCCTACACCTTCATGGGCACCTTCAATCAGACCCGGCAAATCGGCCATCACAAAGCTGCGACCTTCACCCACGTCAACGACACCCAGGTTCGGTGTAATCGTCGTAAAATGGTACGCTCCGATCTTCGGCTTGGCTGCCGACACCACGGACAGCAGCGTAGATTTCCCTACACTCGGGAAACCGACGAGACCCACATCCGCCATAACTTTAAGCTCAAGTACGATATAACGCTCTTCGCCTTCTTCACCATTCTCTGCAAGCTCGGGTGCAGGGTTTCTCGGGGTTGCAAACCGGATGTTCCCCCGGCCGCCCCGGCCGCCTTTGGCAACAACAACCTGCTGACCATGACGTGTGAGATCAGCCAGCACTTCTCCGCTGTCCTCATCAATGATAACGGTACCTGGCGGGATGCGTACAATCATATTTTCCGCATTTGCACCATGTTGGCTTTTGTTCCGTCCCTTTTCCCCGCGCGGGGCTTTGAAGTGACGCTGGTATCGGAAGTCCATCAACGTGCGCAGACCTTCATCTACCCGGAAAATAATATCAGCTCCACGGCCGCCATCGCCGCCTGCTGGACCACCTTCCGGTACATACTTCTCACGACGGAACGAGACGATTCCGTCTCCTCCATCTCCGGCTTTTACATAAATCTTCGCTTTATCAACAAACATTGGTTACCCCTTCTTCCTATATTCCACAAGGCATTCTGAATTGTATAAACGTATCCCCAGACGGAATGTGCTCCGTTCTGACTTTTTTCCCTTTGAGTACGGCAGCAAGCTGCCGCAGCGTTTCTGGATCAGGAGTTTGATCCCCTTCCAGCCGAACGACTACATCTCCATGATCCTGCCCGAAGTTCAAGGTCAGTTTGCGAACCTCTCCCCAAGACGACCGGCCGCCGCCATATTGATAGGCCCGAATTGCATCCGCAATCGCCCCCGTAAGCGACTCGCCATCCTCGGGAGAGACCAGAGCGCTGAGCTGCAGCTCTTCCTCCACTTCCACATGCAATTCCAGCGCAACTCCACTGGCCCGGAAAGACTGCAAATAAAATACGAGAGAAGGAATACCGAGTTTGGATATCCGGCTTTCCTCATTCACCCTCTCCTTTATTCTTTCCACACATTGCAGGGATTTATCAAGCTTGCCCAGTCTGAGATATCCATATAACACCTGAAGATCGTTCATCCAGTCATGCCGATGATGATTTAATGAGGCTATTGCAGTTTTTTCCATGGATTGTATAATGCTTTTGCGTACCGCCTCCGCCTGTTTCTTCAGCGCATATGCAGAAATGAACATTGCCACAACCGACCACAACGCACACACGACACTCGCGAAGGGTGCCGGATACAGCATAACAAAAACCAAAGGAATCACAAGCGAACATGCCGCAATCCACGGCACTCTTTTCCAGGATTTCATGGCTTCTCCCCGTTCTACAAAACTCGGTTGGTCTAAACCCACCGTAACCCAGTATAACATGTCTTTTCTGCCAGTTCATTAACGAATAGTCGCCGAATGCAAAAAACCTCCGGCAAAAATGCCGAAGGCTCCTTAGGCGGAATGCCGATATTACGCTTCTACTGCAGCTGCTACAGGAGCAACGTCTACAGGGTAGATGCTTACTTTTTTGCGATCGCGACCCCAACGTTCGAATTTAACAACGCCGTCGATTTTCGCGAACAAAGTGTCATCTTTACCGATACCCACGTTTGTTCCTGGGTGAATTTTCGTTCCGCGTTGGCGAACGAGAATGCTGCCACCAGTTACAGTTTGGCCATCTGCACGTTTAACACCCAGACGTTGTGCATTACTGTCACGTCCGTTCTTCGTGGAACCTACACCTTTTTTCGATGCGAACAACTGAAGATTTAATTTCAACATGATTGGTTTTCCTCCTTCTTTATTTATTGGTGCTGCTGTATTTGAATATACTTCCCGTATGACTCTTCAATATTAGAGAGCATAACTACCATGGATTCGAGCAACAGCTGTACCTGGGAATACGTTTCCCCTTTTGCCAGCATTGGTAAAGAACCGCTCAGAAAGCCATTCTTCATCTTGGCATGCATCTCGACACCAGTCAATGCCTCAATCGAGTTCACTGTACCTACTGTAACAGCAGATACCCCGGCACATACGATATCTTCTCCCCGCTTGGCAAAATTGGCATGCCCTTCGATGGAAAAGCGTTCGATGTTCCCGTCCTCATCACGAAAGATTTGAACGATAATCACTTATCGCACCTTCTTACGCTTTGATTTTTTCGATAGTTACTTTAGTGTACGGTTGACGGTGACCTTGCTTCACATGGTAGTTCTTTTTCGGTTTGTATTTGTATACAACAACCTTTTGACCTTTGCCATGTTTCTCCACTTTAGCCGTTACAGTAGCTCCGGAAACCAATGGTGTACCTGCTGTCAAACCTTGATCGTTAGATACAGCCAGGACACGGTCGAACGTTACGCTTTCGCCGTCGTTCGCATTCAATTTCTCGATGAACAGAACATCGCCCTCTTGGACTTTGTACTGTTTGCCGCCTGTTTCAATAATTGCGTACATTTGCCTTGCACCTCCTCATGTCTCAGACTCGCCCGGTCTCAGGTGACAGCGCCTTGCGGAGCTGTTCTTGTACCCGGCCAGTGCGGTTACAGCATGTGCAAGACCTATTGGCTAAACACATACTTGATGATTATATCACGCAGCATATCAAAAATCAATGCAAAGGTAAAATATATCTTTTCCCCGTCCCATGACAGGAGGAACAAGCCTCGACATAAGGCAGCGTGCTCTCTTCTCTTACTTTTTTGCGAGTTAATTCAAGCAGTCCGAGCTTGGTCCATCCCAGAACAAATGCCTTCGTTCGGTCCTTGCGCAGTTCCTGCTCCAGTGCGGCTGCCACTTCATGCCGATTCGCTGCTTCTTCCATATCAATGAAATCAACAATAATCATACCGCCGATATCCCGCAGTCGCATTAACCGGGCAATCTCAACGGCGGCCTGCATATTGGTTTCGGTGACCGTCTCTTCCAGACTGTCTCCGCCTGACCCTGTATATTTCCCCGTATTCACATCGATGACTGTCAACGCTTCAGTATGATCAATGACGATATAACCGCCTCCCGGCAGCCAGACCTTGCGGGCAAAGTCCTTGTTCAGCTGTTCCTGTACGCCATAAGCGTCAAAGATCGATTCCGTTCCCGAATGCACCCGAACCCTCGGTTCATCTCCCGGACAGATTTCCTCCAGCAGCGTGCGAATCACCTGAGCTTGTGCTTCACTATCCGTGATCACCTCGTCACTTCCAGGTGTATACACATCACGAATGACCCGCTGAATCATGCTTTGATCACGATGCAAAAGGCTTGGAGAAGGCAAACTATCGGCTTTTTCCCGAATCAGCAGCCACTGTGAGCGCAAGGTTTCCAGATCAGTCTGAATCGCTTCGTGCTGCTCCTCTGCAGAGACGGTACGAATAATCAGCCCTTCTTCATCCCGGCACAGCTGCTCACCTAGCGCTTTGAGGCGTGAACGATCACTCTCTCTGGCGATTTTCTTCGAGACTGCAACATAACCTGCTACCGGCATGTAAACAAGCCAGCGGCCCGGAAGTGAATAGTGTGTAGTCACCCGGGCTCCTTTGCTTCCGACCGGCTCCTTGAGAACCTGCACGATGATTTCCTGTCCCGGCCGCAGCAACTCCGAGATCGAGGGTTTTATCTTGGGCTGTTTCTCCAGGTGAGGATGGAGCACATCGTCCACATACAGAAATGCATTTTTTTTCTGACCGATATCTACAAAAGCAGCCTGCATACCTGGCAGCACATTAACTACCCGTCCCTTGAAAAAGGAACCCAGCAGCCCGCGCTCTCGTGTACGCTCTGCCGTGAATTCCACAGCCTTGCCTTCTTCCAGAAGCGCCATTTGCATGAGGTTATGTTCATTATGTACGATCATTTGTTTCATGGCTTCACCTCTAGAAGACACTTCAATTCTTCCACATCCATTTCATATTATAGGCCCTACCTGTCATATAGGTATTACCCCGTTTCCGAACAGTCTCATCAGCATACGTTAGCGTTTATCCATATTTTGTTGAAAATAGGAACCGATCACACGCTGCTCCGGCAAAACGGCCATCACTCGTCCCTGTTTATTCATAACGTATACCATATGGTATCTCTCTCTTTTTAATAGACGCAAAATAGTGTCCAAAGGTTTCGCTGGAAACGAGATTATTGGCTGAGCCAGACTGCCCGCGGCAGCATGCCGCACAAAGACAGCCTCACGATTCATAAGAAAACGGATAAAACGATAAGGAACGTTCCGATAATCCGTCACATTGGAATAAAATAAAAAAAGACCGATTAATAAAATGTTTAACGGGAGCCCGTATTCCCCGGCAAACCACCTGCTGATTGCAACCAAAATAACCCCTGCGCTGCACAGGATGCTGATGCGATACGTCCACATGAGTGTTGTATAATATGGAGCCCACAGGCTGACAAGGGCTTGTACAATTTTCCCACCATCCAGAGGCAGCACTGGCAGCAGATTAAACAAAGCAATGAGCATGTTGGCTTGAATGACATAGTCCAGAAATACCGGATCACCCAACTGAAGATAACGCAGCAGTAAAACCATGCCAACCATCAGCAGATTTTGCAGCGGGCCCGCCAAGGCGATTATGATTTCGCGATACGCTGTCAGCTTTCCCCCATCTTCAATGACTGCCACTCCCCCGAAAGGAAGCATCTGTATGGATTGCACACGACAGCCCAGAAGGGCTGCCGCAGCAGCATGTCCGCATTCATGAATAAATACAATCGCAAACAGCGTAATCAGCTCCATAAAATGTCCGGTTAACAGAGAGGTCAGCATGATGATTACAAAAAAGGGGTGAAGCGAGATGCGCACCCCCCATACCCTAATCAAGGGAGACGACTTCCGCAGGGTCCACGTACTCTTCTCCTTCTTTTATCGCAAAATAAAGCGTAGCTGGCTGTTCACTGCTTCCAGCCTTGAGAGTACCTACGGTGTTTCCCGCTTCGACCCAGTCGTTCTTTTGAAGCTCACTCTCGTTTAATCGCCCGTAAATTGCCGTCACCTTGCCCGTATGCTGTATTACCACGGTGTACCCGCTCTCGACATCTCCGAGCACCTCCAGCACTCGACCAGCACCTGAGCTGACGACCTGCACAAGTCCTCCCGCAGCCACAGCATCAGGAACAATCTCGATGCCCTTCATGCTCAGAGCAAACGGCTGAACGACTGTTCCCGAAACCGGTTTTCCCAGCAGTTGCCCGATTCCCGAGCCGTTCACCGCATCCGTTGTATGGCCCAGCACAGGCAGGAAGGACGGGGTCCCGCCAAAGTTTCGCTCATACCACGCAGCGGCAGCAGCAAAATCCATATCATTGTGAAGCGCATCGGCAATAACCGTTTTGGGCGTTATCGTCCATGACGCATCTAACTGGAACAGTCCCCAGACACCAGCAAAAATGATTGCACTCACCATCGTTCGCCGAAGCAGCGATCGAAGAATATGAAAGCCGGAGCGCCCTGGTGAGCCATAATGTGAATTTTCCTTTTTCCACAGCCACTCCGGATCTCTTTCCTGAGGTTCTTCTACAACAACAAACGGCTTCTGCCGGAAGCTTTCAGTTCGCTCGCTGCGAGGAGCAGACTTCTGTTCCTGCATGATTTCATGCACTGCCCCATCCATCAGCCGCCGAATTCGCTCTTCTCTTCTCTGCTTGATTCTGCGTTTCGTATTCATGAAATATCCTCCCACTGAGGCTTGTTTACTACATCCTATGAGACAAGAACAGAGAATATGAACAAGCCTGTATCCGGTCCCCTAAATAAATCGCAGGTTAACAGAGTAAAAAAAAAAAAGCCGGGCACACGGCCCCGGCTGCAACACATTACATATAAATTCGGTTTATGTTACCCCATTCCAAAAAACTTCTTGAACCGGGCAAATGCACCCTTCTTCTGCTCCAGCTGCATTAACGGTACGGTATCGCCGAGAATACGTCTTGCAATGTTGCGATATGCAATCGCCGCAAGTGAATCGGGGTTCATCACGGTTGGTTCACCTGAATTGGCAGCCTTGATGACGAGTTCATCATCCGGCACTATGCCAATCAAGTCAATATTAAGTACTTGTAAAATGCCATCGATATCCAGCATGTCACCTGATTTCACCATGTTGTTGCGAATCCGGTTCACGACCAGCTTCGGTGACTGGATGTGTGAACTTTCAAGCAATCCGATAACACGGTCCGCATCACGCACTGCTGCATTTTCCGGTGTAGTGACAACGATGGCCTGATCTGCTCCTGCTACTGCATTTTTGAATCCCTGCTCTATGCCAGCCGGGCAATCAATAATGACGTATTCAAAATCTTTTTTCAGTTCAAGGATGATATCCTTCACCTGTTCTGGCGATACAGAGTTTTTGTCTCTCGTCTGCGCTGCAGGCAGCATGTATAATTCCTCGAAACGCTTGTCTTTCACCAAAGCCTGGTTCAGACGGCAGCGGCCGTCCGCAACATCGCACAGATCGTAAATAATACGGTTCTCGAGTCCCATCACGACATCCAGATTACGCAGGCCGATATCCGTATCGACCAGACATACCTTTTTGCCGAGCAGCGCCAGCGCTGTCCCGATGTTTGCCGAGGTGGTTGTTTTACCCACGCCGCCTTTACCCGAAGTGATCACGATCGCCTCTCCCATGAGCTACACTCCTTTAAACACATTAAAATCTCGGCGCAACCGAACGATATTGCTCATCTTGTCGATCTGCATCTGATTGTCCTGCAAATAAGCAAATTCCATCCCGGTTTCACGGCTCTCCCATTCATCCGGAGGACGACTGATGACATCTGCAATACGCAGCTGTGTCGGTGCAAAGACCGATGCTGCAATGATGGCTTCCTCGTCCCCGCTGATTCCAGCATGAGCCATACCTCTGAGTGAACCCAAAACATATATATCCCCGGTACACGTCACCGTGCCCCCTGGATTGATATCTCCAAGAAACAGGAGATTACCCTCATGATGAAGCACCTGGCCCGATCGTACCATGCCGCACATCGTCATAATCGGCGGGGGACCTTTGACCTCTTGGATTAGAGCAGGCGAGTCGATGGAGCGAATCAGCAGATTTCCTTTTTGCTTCAAAATATCGAGAATTTCTTCCTTCTGCTCTTCCGTAACTTCTCGCGCTCCCAGCTTGACATCCACATGAACAATCGGTCCGGTCAAAATATTTTGATGGCTGTGTTCCAGCTTATAGCGGAGCTCATAGAGCAATTCCTCGAATTCACATTGATCGTCCAACAGGAAAACCAAGCCGTCTCGGATGCCTTTAATCGTTACGTGATTCGATTTTACCGTCATAAGCCTGTCCCTCCCATCTCATTACATTTCGTGCCCCGGTTCCCAAGTTCCTGCTTCCTGCTCCACAAATGTCATCAGACAGGTTCGTCAGTCTTGCTTCTCGGCTTGCCGATCTTCTCCAGCTGTTTGCGCAGCGGTACATAGATGATCAGGGCAAACACAAAGTGAACAAACAGATTAGGGATCATGTATTCAATCAGTGCCCAGTCAAACGTCACGTGATTGAGCTGAAACAGTTTATACAGGAAAAATAACATCGTATCATTCAGCAAGCTCCCCAGGAGTACAACCGAAACCATAATTGGCATCGGTGCACGAGGTGCTTGAAAAATGAGTCCCATCACATAAGCCGATAACCCCATGGAGAAGCCGTAAGGACCGATCATCTCTCCGTAGAAGACAACGTCGTGCAGAAGCCCGAACAGGATACCCAGCACAAGAGCTGTATGCCGATGATGGTACACAGCAAAAAACAAAATAACGACATAGACCAGATTAGCTGAAATACGCATCTGCCAGGCCGAGGGAATAATCTGCGGCAGGATCGTGTCTTCAGCAATAAACAGAACGAACAGTAACAGAAACAGAACCTGTTTGCGTGTCACCATTACTCTTTAACCTCAGGCGGAATAATTACAATCAGCTCTTTCCAGTCCAGGAAGCTGGCATAAGGCTTAATCAAAGCCGTCTTCGTTAAGCCATATTCGCTTTTCTCCACACTTTTCACTTCGCCAATACGCATATACTTCGGAAAATTGTTGATGATACCGGATGAGATAATCTCATCGCCCTCTGCTATGTTGGAGTCCTCCGCAATTTTGGTCATCTTCAGCATGCCGCTCTTCGGATCATAACTCTCGATCATACCAAACACTTTCTCTTTGCCAACTGCGGTAGCCGCGATTGCATTTGAAGTGGGATCATTCGCATCCATTGAAGTTAATAGATTTACTGTGGACGTATAAGCACTGACATGACTAATAACTCCGACCAAACCTTCCTGTGAAGTCACGGCCATACCCGGTTTAATGCCAGCATTTTCCCCGATATCAATATTGATCGATCTGCTGTTCGGGTCCGAATTGGCACTGATCACCTGCGCAATTCGGGAACCATAGTTGTATCGATTTTCCTGCTCTTTAGTAAAATTGAGCGTTTTCTCCAACTGCTTGTTTTTCTGCTCCAGCTCATTGTACTTCAACCGATCACGCGTATAGTGTCCCATTGCAATACGGAGCTTTTCATTTTCCTCATACACCGCACGCATGTTCGCTACATCTTTGAAAAAGCCCGCTACATAAGAAGCGGGCTTGTAAAATACGTATTGTACAAATCCAACGGAATCCTTCAGGAATTTCTCCGGCCAGGATAAAGTGGCACGCGGACTAAGCGTAAAGCCCATCAACGCGATAAATGTAACAAGGCCCACCAGCAAAACAAAAAGTCTTTTGTTGCCTAGCAGTTTAAACAGTTCCAACACCCTCTAACATCCATTATTCTCTTCCGAGCTTGGCCCGGCGGGGAGACATCAGATCTGCAGTCCCTGCGAGAATATCAGCTGACCCTCCCCTGTTAAGCGGGTTATAGCTCTCCCGGGATCCCCGGGCACTCTGCATTAATACGCCGCTACCTGATTCGAAGTCAGGCAGACAAGCTGCCAATTAACGCTTGGAACGAACTGCTGAACTGCTTCTGCTTTTGAACATATGAATATTTTCCAGTGCTTTACCGGTTCCAATCGCAACGCAATCAAGCGGATTCTCTGCAACAATAACAGGCATGCCTGTCTCTCCAGCGAGCAGCTTGTCCAGATTACGCAGCAATGCTCCGCCGCCAGTCAGCACAATTCCGCGGTCCATAATATCGGCAGCAAGCTCAGGAGGGCATTTCTCCAGCGTTACTTTTACCGCTTCAATAATTGCATTCACGGTATCTGCCAGTGCTTCGCTGATCTCATCCGAAGTAATTGTAATGGTCTTAGGCAGACCCGTCACGAGGTCACGTCCACGAATCTCCATCGTTTCTACCTGCTCCAATGGCATAGCTGATCCAATATCCATTTTGAGCTGCTCGGAAGTACGCTCACCGATCATCAAATTATATTGACGTTTGATATATTGAATGACCGATTCATCCATCTCATCACCTGCAACACGTACAGAACGGCTGGTTACAATTCCGCCAAGCGAGATAACTGCCACTTCCGTCGTACCGCCACCAATATCAACAACCATGCTACCTGTTGGCTCCCATACTGGCAGGTCTGCACCAATTGCAGCCGCAAACGGCTCTTCAATCGTATAAGCCTCACGTGCGCCGGCTTGCTTGGTAGCATCTTCAACCGCACGCTGTTCTACCGCCGTAATACCGGATGGTACACAGACCATCACGTTTGGATGGCGTTGGAACATGGAACGCTGCTTCTGTGCCTGACGAATAAAATATTTGATCATCGTTGCAGTTGTATCGAAGTCAGCGATAACGCCATCTTTCATTGGGCGAATGGCACGGATGTTGCCAGGTGTACGTCCGATCATTTTTTTGGCTGACTCACCCACTGCCTCAATGCTTTTGGTATCCGTACGGAGAGCAACCACCGAAGGTTCACGCACCACAATTCCTTTACCCCGTACATAAACCAGCGTATTCGCTGTCCCCAAGTCAATACCCAAGTCTTTCGTAAAACCACCAAACATAACGTATTCTCCTTTTCTGCCTCATATTGCCGCTGCTGCTTCATTCGCAGAGCGTAATTGTTATTTCCACGGAACCGTGGAGCTAATATTCGCATTTGTTTCATTGTTGAATCTTAAATAAAGTGAACCTATCTATGACGGACATGTCCGTGATCATTCATAGGAAAAAACATCAACGCCAACCATTATATTATACCAAGCCCTTCTCCTTCAAACTTACATAGGTTCCATCACCGATAACAAGGTGGTCCAGCACGTCAATACCCACGATAGCACCAGCTTCAATCAGTCTCTTCGTTATCTGAATATCTTCCGGGCTGGGCGTTGGATCACCGCTTGGATGGTTATGTGCACAAACAATTGAGGCACTGCTACATTTGATGGCGGCCCGAAATACTTCACGCGGATGTACAATCGAAGCATTAAGGCTGCCCATGGAGAGTGTTTCCTGAGCAATAATATGATTTTTACTGTTGAGAAAAAGACATACAAAATGTTCTTTTTGCAAATAACGCAGCTGTTCCATCAAAATATCCGCAGCATCACGTGGAGTTCGAATGCACGTTGAAGGTGCCAGCCGGCTCTTGGCAATGCGATGTCCCAGTTCAATACCTGCTTTGAGCTGCACAGCCTTGGCTTGTCCTATGCCCCTCATAGCTGTCAATTCTTCAAGACTCAGATCCATCAGCGAGCGAACTCCACCCGCATCATTCAATATCCGCTGGGCCATATGCACCGCAGATTCCTGTCTTGTTCCCGTTCGAAGTAAAATAGCCAGCAGTTCGGCATGGCTCAAGGCGCCCGCCCCATATTCCATCATGCGTTCTCTCGGGCGTTCTTCCTGGGGGATGTCGCGCATCATGTATTGAGCCGACTCCATATGTTCCCTCTTTTCACAGTATTCGATTGGGTTTACTGCCTTGGCAGCACATATACTCCGAAGCCTTCAAGCATATCGCTAAGTAAAGATAACGGCAGGCCTACCACATTAAAATAACATCCTTCAATGTGGTCGATCAGTGAAGCGCCGATACCTTGAATAGCGTATGATCCTGCTTTGTCGGAAGGCTCCCCCGTTTGTACATACGCACGGATCGTCGCTTCCGAAAGCTTCTTCATCGTTACATTGGTCTGACGATAGTGCACGACCGAATGTCCAGTGCCTGCATCAATACATGCAACGCCCGTGAACACACGGTGCTCCCGCCCTTGCAGCCGAGACAGCATACGTTCGGCATCAGCAGCATCAACCGGTTTGCCCAAAATTTCATTGTCCAGCACAACAATCGTGTCACTGCCAACGATAATCGCTTCCTGCCGGTTCCCCTCGAGTCCGCGATACACAGCAAGCGCCTTGCGCATTGCAAGTTCCTGTACCGTCTGCTCCGGTGTCCAGTCCGAAGTTGTATGCTCGTCTGCATGACTTGGTATAACTTCAAACGCTAGATGGAGTGATGCGATCAGTTCTTTACGCCGCGGCGATGTGGAGGCCAGAATAATCGGGCGCTGCTCTGTGTTATTCAACATTAACGGCTCCTTATACTACGGCAACACCTGTCTTAATCACTGGATAATAGATGTCACTGGTTTATTTTTTTTGTCAACATTCGTCATTCTCCTACAGTCTGCGATACAGCCATATGGCCGCGATAATGCCGATCAGACTCAGAAGGCTCATTTGAAATTGAAATGAAAGGTCATAACTGAAAATATCCAGATCAGCCTGAGGTGACCATCGAATCGTTGTGACCTTGGTTAAAAAGGCTACCGCCTTTACAGGCTGCAGTGCCTTGGCGATCCACGCTCCAGCCATCCAGCCAAGCAGCAGAAACAATAATAATACGCCGAAGTTTTTTTTCATCGGTTAATCTTCCCTCGCCATTTTTTGACACCCACATTATTATACGGGGTTTTGTACGTCAATACAAACACAAATCCGGCAGGGGGAACTATTTCCAGTTCCTTGCCGGAGAGGGATTTTAGGACCTTGTTATGAGAACAGTTCCGCTTACTGTTTGATTGCCTCAAGCCACTTTTTCTGCTGCAGCACATACTGCATCAAATCGGACTGTACTGCCCACATATGAACAGCATCCGGATTTTTATTGTATTCGGCAATGGCCGTTATCGCACTGTTCATTGATTTTTCCATACTCGAAACAACCGGCTGTACCTCTGACGTCATTCCAGGGGAAAGGCTCTTCAGACCGTTCAACCACGTTTGGTGCTGATTCGACAATACTTGCATCGTTTCTGGTGCTATAGCCGCCTGAACAGATTGACCCAGCTGCTGGATCGATAATGTGGATAACTGATCCACGAGAGCCGAGCTGTTTTTAAAAAAAAGAGAGGCATCCTCCTGCTTGCTTCCAAATATGGCCGGATTCACTTCAGGGTTAACGATTTCCTTGACATACAATTCGACCCCCTGGGACTTCAATCTCGTACTGAGCAGCTTGGCTTCTTCGCGATCAGCTGAGATGCCTGCGTAAACACGATTACCGTCATCAGGGTCCGTACCCGCAGCTATTCCCGCCTGGGTAAGCTCAAGCTTGGCCTGCTCCGCCCGTTCCGGGGAGCTGAACACCCCGTATTGAAGAGCATAGTAGGTGCCGCCTGCAGAAGACGTTACAAGCTGCCCTGTGGTCGCAGCCGTTTCCTCCTGACCTGTTACAGCAGATGTCGTTTGATTCACGGGCAGCATCTCATCCGGTTTTGTCATACCTTCCTTGTTAAAAAAGGACAGAATAACCATGCCGAACAGTGCTCCGGTCACCAATGCACCTGAAATTGATCCGAGCATCTTCCAGCCTCTGGGCGGGCGAATACGTTTATAGGAATAATTATTGGATTCGGCTATCCAGTTATGACCCTGATCCAGATCAAATTCATAATCATCATTGCGGTGGTCCAGCAAATGGTTATCATCTTTGGTTCGCACGGATTCGAGATGATGCAACTCAGTACGGGAGGCATCTGCCAGAATCGTTCCTCCCCAGTCAACAGGCATGTCCTCTGCTGGCCATGTCGGTCCTGTGCTGCTTCTTTTTACACTGCTCATTTCTGATTCAGGTTTCGGTGGTTCTTCTACTACAAATGGCACGTCTTCGGGATTTGTCAACAGTGGGCTGTAAGCCTGCATCTCCTTACTCTGAAGCTTGTCCGACTCTTGATTACCGAAGCGAAACGTCATTCTGGCATTGCTCACCCGTACCCTCTCCTTTGTCCCCTTTGTACCAGCTATATGCAAGCATTGCGCACGATATTCTATAGAATTTACGGTAACCCTTGTTTGCTTGAAAATGAACTGCTCCAAACCAAAAACGCCTGGCTTCATAAAGAAGACAGACGTTTGGCATTACGAACCTGCAAAATCCGGTGTTTATTTCAACCCTTTGGCGAGTGCATCGCCCACCTTCCAGATATCCCCTGCGCCCATCGTAAGCACAAGATCTCCCGGCTGCAGCCGTGGCTGAAGATCAGCGACAACCTCTTCTTTTGTTGGAAGATATCTTGCCGATGCGTTGCTGTTCTGTACAATCAGTTCCACCAATCTGGCGGAATGCACACCTTCAATCTGCTTTTCGCCCGCAGGAGAGTAGATGTCGGTAATCAGTACCTCATCTGCTTCGGCAAATGCCCGGCTGAAGGCATCCAGCAGGAAAAATGTACGTGTGTAACGCTGCGGCTGGAATACAGCGATGATGCGTTTGCCCGTTGCCTTGGCTGCACTGATCGTAGCTTCGATCTCCGTAGGATGGTGAGCATAATCGTCAATAATTAGCATGTCACGTGCCTCACCCAGCACCTGGAATCTGCGTTTGGCCCCATGAAATTGTACAATCGCTGCTGTAATCTGTTCAAAAGGTATGCCTGCTTCAAGACAAGTAATTACAGTAGCCATCGCATTATAGACGTTATGCTTGCCTGGTACAGATAACTCCACCGTTCCCATAGCAGTACCCTGATGATTCATCGTGAAGGAAATCCGGCGATCCCCGAGCATGATATCTGTTGCTGTGTAGTCTGCGGCCTGATCAATACCATAGGTTGTTACACGGGATTGAAGATGCGGCAGAATCGCCTGCACATTCTCATCATCCGCACATACGATGGCGGTACCCTCTGGACGAATCTGACTGAGGAATTGCACATATGCTTTCTTGAGTTCCTCAAAGTCACTGTTGTAATTCTCCAGATGATCCGCTTCAATGTTCGTAACGATGCCAAGCCACGGATGGTACTGCAAAAAGGAGCCGTCGCTCTCATCCGCTTCGGCTACAACCCACTCGCCTTGACCTGCTTTGGCATTCGTACCGAGATTCATAATCTCTCCGCCAATAATATAGGTCGGATCGGTATCACATTGCTCCATGACAAGTGCAATCATGGAAGACGTTGTTGTTTTACCATGCGCTCCTGCAACTGCTACACCCTTGCGTTCGTTTAATAAACGCGCCAGCATCTGTGCGCGATGAAGAATAGGAATGTTAAGCTGCTGAGCAGCTACACGTTCCACATTATCCGCAGGAGCCGCTGTCGAGTAGACTACCAGATCCGCTCCGTTCACATGCTCTGCGGTATGTCCAATATATATTTTCGCCCCTTTGGCTGCCAGCTTCTCCGTCAATTCCTGTGAAGCGACATCCGATCCGGTAACGGTGTATCCCATCTCCAGCATAACCCGGGCGATGGCACTCATGCCATAACCGCCAATCCCTATAAAATGAACGTGTTCCGATGTGTTTAACAAAACTTTCACCAACCTTTTTCAGAATCGGTTTGATGCAAAAGGGCTGCCCGCACGTCTGCAATCAGATAAAGCGTGCCGGAAACCACCCCCAGATCCTCCGCTTCCGTCCGTGACTTCAATAGATCAAGTGCCTTAGCCCAATCGGGCTCGACGATGATTTCCAGTTCCTTTTTCGCAGTGGCGGGACGTACCCGCTCTACAATCTGCAGCAGTTCAGCTGCAGCCAATTTGCGTCGGAAATCTGGCTCGGTCAGGATCAGCGTATCCACTAGTGGCAGTATATGCTGCAAATACGCTTCATGATGCTTATTCGCCAGCATACCCATCATCAAAATTAACTTTTTTTGGGGATATACGTCGATAATGCTCTTGGCTAATGATTCCGCCCCTTCAGGATTATGGGCTCCATCCAGTACAATCAAGGGATTGCCGCTGATTTGCTCAAATCTTCCTGCCCAGAAGGCATTCTCGAAGCCAAGCTTAATATCGTCTTCATCCAGCATGAACGCCATGTACTGCCGAAGCACCTCAAGAGCCATAAATGCGGCCGCAGCATTGTCACACTGATATACACCTTGCATACGAATTTGAATCTGCATATCACGGAACGGTCCCGTAAACTGGAAGCTTTGTCCTTCCTTGCTGCTCTCCAGCCTGCGGTAAGAGAACTGCTCCCCTGCCAAATACACCGTAGATCGCAGCTGCTGCGCTCTCTCTTGAATTACCTTCACGGCCTCAGGCTGTGAGACACAGGTCACGACGGGAACCCCCGGCTTGATGATGCCCGCCTTTTCATACGCAATCTGCTCGATGGTGTCTCCAAGCACATCTGTATGATCCATACCGATGTTGGTAATCACGGACACAACGGGCGTAACAATGTTCGTTACGTCCATCCTTCCCCCCAGCCCAGTCTCCCATACCACAATATCAGGGTAACACTCTTCCGCATAGTACAGCAGTGCCAGAGCTGTGGATACTTCAAACATCGTGGGTGAACCCAGCGGCGTGGAAGCCATCTCCGCTACAAGCGGACGCAAGCGATTCGACAGTTTCAGCAGAACCTCTTCAGGAATGTCCTCACCGTTGTATTGAAAGCGATTGGTGAACTTGGTGATATAAGGCGATGTAAATGTCCCCACGTCATATCCCGCCTGCAGCAGCACTGACGTCAAAAAAGCGCAAGTCGAACCTTTGCCGTTCGTTCCCGCGACATGAATGAATTTGAGTCGTTGATGCGGATTGCCAAGCTGTACCATCAGGCTCTCAATTCGTTCGAGCCCAGGCCGGATGCCAAAAGGAATAAGGCCATTGATCCAGTCCACGGCCTCGTCATACGTTCGTAAAGGAGTTGCTGTATCTCTCGCATTTAATTCCGTCATCTGATTCACCTTCGGTTCCCTGTTTGATTAATGATTGAAAAAAGCAGCCGGATGGCGCAAGCAAGCACTCCATCCGACCCTTTGGATATTACCCTTTCAGCTCTTTAATCCGTGCAATGACTTTATCCCGTTTATCGGAATAATCTGCTTGTTTGGCACGTTCTTCCTCGATCACCTTAGCCGGAGCCTTGGCTACGAAGCCTTCATTCGCCAGTTTTTTCTCTACACGGAGCACTTCACTTTCGAGGTTCTGCAGTTCCTTCTCCAGTCTGGCCACTTCCTGCTCAATATCAATCAGACCCGCCAGCGGCAAGTACAGTTCTGCTCCTGTAATGATTGCGGTCATGGCTTTATCCGGAGAACTCAGATCCAGTCCGCTCTCAAATTCTGAAGTGTTACAGAATCGCTTGATATAATGGCTGTTGCGCTCAATGATGCTCGATGTTTCATCATTATTCGCTTTAACCATCAATTCAATTTTTTTGCTCATAGGTACGTTCACTTCTGCACGAATATTCCGGACAGCGCGAATCGTATCCATCAGCAGGTTCATCTCGGCAACAGCTCCCGGATTCTCCAGTGCAGGGTCATATACCGGCCATGAAGCAAGTGTAATTGTTTCCCCTTCATGAGGCAGATGCTGCCAGATTTCTTCCGAGATATACGGCATGAACGGATGAATCAGGCGCATTGTCTGATCCAGTACATAAGCCAGGACCGATTGTGTTTTCTTCTTCGCCACCGGATCTTCTCCGTAGAAGGACAGCTTGGCGAATTCGATGTACCAGTCACACAGATCATCCCAGATGAAGTTGTACAGGACACGGCCTGTTTCCCCAAACTCGTACGCATCGATTAGACGCGTAATATCGCGGGAAGTTTCGTTCAGGCGATGCAAAATCCAATAATCGGCCGTACCAAGCTCGCCGCTGATATCACGATCTTCGAAAGTAAATCCTTCCAGATTCATCAGCGCGAACCGTGAAGCGTTCCAGATTTTGTTGGCAAAGTTACGCGCCTGTTCAACCCGCTCCCACCGGAAACGCAAGTCCTGTCCAGGTGTGCTGCTGGTCGAGATCATGTATCGCATCGCATCTGCGCCATACTTCTCGATCACATCCAGCGGGTCTACACCGTTCCCCAGCGATTTGGACATTTTTCGTCCATCAGCATCACGCACAAGACCGTGCATCAAAACATCCTTGAACGGAATCTCATCCGTGAATTCCAAAGCAGTGAAAATCATACGAGCTACCCAGAAATAGATGATGTCATATCCGGTAACAAGTACATTGGTTGGATAATAGCGCTTGAGGTCTTCCGTATTTTCTGGCCAGCCCAATGTGGAAAACGGCCACAGCGCAGAGCTGAACCACGTATCCAGAACATCTTCATCCTGTCTCAGCTTGCGGCCTGCGTACTCAGGCATCGTTGTTGGGTCTTCAGCAGTGACAATGATCTCACCTGTCTCTTCATCGTACCAGGCCGGAATGCGGTGTCCCCACCACAGTTGACGGGAAATACACCAGTCCCGAACGTTCTCGATCCAGTTCAAATATGTTTTCTCAAAACGATCCGGTACAAAGTTAACACCTTCGCCGCTTTGCTGTTTCTTGATTGCTCTCTCGGCAAGTGGTTTCATCTCTACGAACCATTGTGTGGAAAGGTACGGCTCAACTACGGCTCCGGTACGTTCACTGTGCCCTACCTGATGCATATGATCTTCGATGTTGATCAGTACACCCTGTTCTTTGAGATCTGCAACGATCTGCTTGCGGCATTCGCTGCGATCCAGTCCCTGATATTTGCCTGCTTCGGCGTTCATCGTGCCGCTTTCGTCCATGACTGTAATCTGAGGCAGGTTATGACGCAAACCTACTTCAAAGTCGTTCGGATCATGTGCCGGTGTAATCTTAACCGCACCGCTACCGAACTCTTTGTCTACATAGTCATCCGCAATTACCGGAATCTCGCGCCCGAGGATCGGCAGCACAAGCGTTTTGCCAATCATGTCTGCATAGCGCTCATCCTTAGGGTGAACAGCAACAGCGGTATCACCAAGCATCGTCTCCGGACGAGTCGTTGCCACGGTAATGTAACCACTTCCGTCACTGAGCGGATAACGCAGGTGGTAGAGATGTCCTTGAACTTCTTTATATTCAACTTCAATGTCCGAAAGTGCCGTACGGTTTACCGGGTCCCAGTTAATAATGCGTTTACCGCGATAAATGAGACCTTTCTCGTATAACTGTACGAAGACTTTACGAACAGCTTTGGACAGACCTTCATCCAGCGTGAAACGTTCACGTGAATAATCCAGCGAAAGCCCCATTTTACCCCATTGCTGACGAATGGTTGTGGCATACTGGTCTTTCCAGTCCCATACTTTCTCCAGAAACTTCTCGCGTCCCAGATCATAACGTGTCAAACCCTCTTCACGAAGCTTCTGCTCCACCTTCGTTTGAGTAGCAATACCTGCATGGTCAGAGCCCGGCAGCCACAGAGCGTCGTAACCCTGCATGCGCTTTGTACGAATGAGGATATCCTGCAGTGTGAAGTCGAGTGCATGCCCGATATGAAGCATACCCGTTACGTTCGGGGGTGGGATTACGATCGTGTACGGCTCGGCATCCTTGCGCTTGCCCGCTTGAAAATAACCACGCTCCGTCCATGCGGAGTACCATTTGTCTTCTGCCGCCTTCGGATCATATGTGGTTGGCATTTCTGTTGTTGCTTTTTTTTGTTCAGACATGTGTCATTCCTCCGTTACTTCATCATCATGGCCTCGAAAACGATCATTAAAGCACCTAAAACCTTGATTAAAGCACCTAAAATCATCATTAGGGCACCTAAAATCATCACTAAAGCACCTAAAATCATCATTAAGCCAAAAAAAACAAAAAAACCTTTCATCCCTCAAAGGACGAAAGGTTAGCTTTCGCGGTACCACCTTTGTTTCACGCAAACAGCAGGACAAACAACTCATCCTCTGATTCAGGCGTGACACTTCAAGCAGATAACGGCTGCGACCGGCCCATCCTACCTCCGAGGTTAAAAACCATAAAAAGCTTGCACCTCAAGTGCTCAAACAGGCAACTCCCGGGCGACTTCGATCAGTTGGCTCCTGCGGAATCTCACAGCGCATCGATCCCACTCTCTGAAAGGTCATACTGTCTACTACTCCCGATCCACGTCATTATTCAAAAAAACCTAAACACATCATACCTTGCTCGTGCACGATAGTCAACCTGGCAGCAGCGGAACCTGAATGTAGAGAAAAGAATTCGCTGGAAAACAAACAAAACCCGCAATCCCTGCAAAGGATTACGGGCGTTCTGGCTGCCAATTTCGGCGGCAAGTGGATTTAAGGTATATACAGAATTTGTCCTTCTTCAACAACCTGTTCTGTCAAACGATTATACAGCTGCAGCTCTCGGGTACTGAGTTGATAACGATCAGCAATAGCGTCAAGTGTATCCTCACGCTGCACAATGCAGAGCTTCACTTTGCGGAACGGATTCTGATCTACAATGGTGCCGAGGAACAGATTTTTCCACTCAACCTCTTCGGTCTGGCTCTCATCTTCAGGAACCGCTCCAGCAGGAGCCTCTTCCGTACGCTCTCCATCAGCTTCGCGAGCACTGCGGCCAGACGAGGCTAACAGTGAGGAAATACCCACTCCTTCTTCAGATCTTGTTGACGATTCTTTTTTGCTGCCAAAAGCAACCTTCAGCTCCGGCTTGTCTTCCGCCTCGGCGATTGGTTCAGGAATAGATTCTTCATTCTGCAGCAAAGCCTCTTCTTCCGCGGTCTCCGTTACAATCCGCTCCACTTCTACGTTAACTGCTTCAGAGGAGGAAAAAACATCCTGCCAGTTCTCTGTCTGCACCTGAGCTGGGGCACTGCCAGCATCCTGCTCTCCTTGCTGACCGCCTGACCTTGCTTCCTCAAAGTGCCATACCTCGGGCGCATGCGCCTCCAATGGTTTCCGTTCCTCTTCTGAACGGAGCGGCACAGCAGATTCCGTACTGGATGACGTTGCATTCTCTAAACTGCTTCCCATTGCATTCTCTAAACTACTTCCTATTGAAGGTCCAGACCAGACTGCCGTGGCTTCGCCTTCAATTGGAAGCAGCGGTTCAGATTCAGGATACGAAGCAAGTCTGTCTGCTGTCTCCGCCAGGAATGACGAGATTGGCGTAGGGGCTTCGTCGTTTGGATCAGCTGCCGGACTCCAATCAGACTGTAACCGTTCTTCCTGATTCGGTTCTGTCTGAACCCTCAAGGACAAATCAGCGGATTCAGGGGAACCGTACGCAGCAAGCTCTGCCGCATTTGCCAGCTCTTCCTCCTCCCCCCGCTGGACCTGCACCTGCTGCTCATAAGCTTGATCCGTTCTGCCAAGCTGCTGGTACTGCTCTAACGAATCATATTGTCCCGGTTGCTCGTACTGCTCCGATTGTGCTGATGCCTCGGTCTGTCCGAGCTCGTCTGCCCGGCTGTCCGGCTGAGCTTCAGGTGAATGCACCACTGTGAATTCATCTGCTGTCCACACCTGCGGCTCCTCTACCGGAAAACCTTCAATGCCTCGCAGAGACAATACTCCCGTAATGTTCAAGCTTCGGCTGGACAACAGATCCACATCAAAATTTTCAATCTCGATGGAAATATCATCAATGGATCTAACCCTGTTAAGCGGCACCGTAATTTCAACAGGAATAAAATGCTTTAATTCCTCCGATTCTTCGCTTTCCCCCCGGTACGCTCCTGTAAGCAGCAGATGCCCCCGCAAGGTGGCATGGTCGTCCTGTCCAATGACCTGAATGCGTGGATACAGCTCAATTTCCTCCAGTTCCTCAATGGCAGGCACTCCCTCAGACAAATGAACGCGCTCATAAATATCGAACCGCAAACCATAAGGTTGATTCAACAAAGGTGGCGTCCTCCTTTCGGCATATATTCACCATGATCCTTCTCATGGGACTGATCCATGGTCCAATCCTTCGTTACCCATCTATATGCCTTAAATGGGATGGGCATGCCACCTTTTGTGAAAAGCCTGCTCAGATTTCAATCCTCATTTCATGATGAGAGTTTAAGCGAACGTTGAAAACAAAAAAACGGACCCGTTAATCAGGTCCGCTCTCCGCGGGTGTTATTTTCCCTTGCAGCCAATTGTTCAAAATCCGCTGGCCACGGGTCTTGTACTTCAATTAATGCTCCCGTCAAAGGATGATTAAAGCTCAGCTTTTCACCATGCAGTGCCTGCCTGCCAATAACATCCGAACGCCCTCCGTACAGCTTGTCCCCTACAAGAGGATGTCCGACATAACTAAGATGCACACGGATTTGATGTGTACGTCCCGTCTCCAGCTTCAAGCGTACGAGTGTTGCTCTCTCCCATACATGCACAATGCTCACATGAGTAACAGCATCCTGGCCTCCATCGGAAACACGTCTGCGCTGCTTATGATGCCTGTCCTTGCCGATGGGCGCATCAATGGTGCGAAGTTCAGGCGAAACTTGGCCGTCAGCGATGGCAACATACTGGCGATCAATGGTTTTTCGACGCATCGCTTCGTCCAGTATGGCGAGTGCAAATGCATTTTTGGCATATAAAACAGGGCCTGTCGTATCTTCATCCAAACGATGAACATGACGTACACTCGTTTCAATGCCGTTCATCTCGTAATATGAGGCTACAGCATGATCCAGTGTAATGGCCTGATCCTCACGGGTTCCATCCGGGTGAAGCTTCATGCCAGCCGGTTTATGCACAACGAGACAGAAATCATCCTCGTACAGTACATTCAGATCAGCCCATCGCGGCTCCACACCCAGCGGCTGAACAGCAAAAAGGGCCAGCCGAAGCCGGTCCCCTGCTAGCTGTATACCCTGCGTTGCCTTGAGCTGGCGAAGCAGCTTCTCCGGGAATTGAAGCTCGGACAGAAGCCATTGGTCGGCGGCAGCCTGTCTGTCTTCTTTTCCAGTGACCGCCTTGCCCGGCATCAGCTCAAGCCATTGTCCGCGGCGTTTCCAGCTTTTGATGCTCATAATGATTGCAAAGCCTTGCGGTTCGCCTCAATGGTATCTTCGATATCCTGCTCTGTATGCACACCAGATACAAACATCCCCTCATACTGGGAAGGAGCAACACTGACGCCATGATCGATCATGGCTGCAAAATAACGGCGGAACTGATCCAGGTTGCTTTCCTTCGCAATATCATAGTTCGTTACCGGTACAGCACTGAAAAATGGACATACCATTGAACCGACACGGTTAATCGTTACCGCAACGCCTGCTTCTGCTGCATTTTTCTCGAATCCGGCCTGCAAACGTGCAGACAACATCTCCAGACGATCGTATACTTCCGGTGTCAAAAGTTTCAGCGTGGTATAACCCGCTGCCATCGCGAGCGGATTACCGCTTAACGTTCCCGCCTGATAGATCGGCCCGGTCGGTGCAATCTGCTCCATCAGATCCCTGCGTCCGCCATAAGCACCTACTGGAAGTCCGCCGCCAATCACTTTACCCAGACAAGTCAGATCCGGTGTAACGCCGAATCGTCCTTGGGCGCAGTTCAAACCTACACGGAATCCGGTCATCACCTCGTCAAAGATCAGCAAACTGCCATACTCGGTAGTCACGCCGCGCAAGCCTTCCAGAAAACCGGCAACCGGAGGTACTACCCCCATATTCCCTGCAACTGGCTCCACGATGACAGCGGCGATCTCTTCTCCGAATCGTTCAAAAGCAAGGCGCACGGATTGCATATCATTATAAGGCACCGTGATCGTATTCAGGGCTACCCCCTCTGGAACTCCAGGGCTGTCCGGCAATCCGAGTGTTGCCACACCCGATCCAGCCTTGATCAACAAGCTGTCAGCATGACCATGGTAGGAGCCTTCAAATTTCAAAATCTTGCTGCGTCCGGTTACACCACGTGCCAGTCGAATGGCACTCATCGTTGCTTCTGTACCTGAATTCACCATGCGTACGATATCAATGGATGGTACACGCTCACACACAAGCTTGGCCATTTCTGTCTCAAGCAGCGTTGGTGCACCAAAGCTTGTGCCTTTCAGAGCAGTCTCGCGCAGTGCCTCAACAACCTCGGGATGGGCATGTCCCATAATCAGCGGTCCCCATGAACCTACATAGTCAATGAACACATTGCCATCAATATCATAGATTTTGGAACCTTCTCCGCGCTCGGCATAGATCGGCGTGAGTCCCACCGATTTGAATGCACGAACCGGGCTGTTGACCCCTCCGGGTATGTACTGCTTGGCTTCTTCGAATGCGCTGCGTGAGCGCTCATCATTGCGGCGATTGCTTTGTTGTGCAGTCATGAACATCCTCCTTAATGTAACGGCCTCGCCTTGCAGAAAGAATGATGCATCCTAATTGCTGGATCAAATAAATAGTTCAACTTATACATTATGCTGCATCTTTCTCTAACAAGAGCAAGACCTATGGGTTTTATTTGTATACATAAACACGGTCGATAGTTACCACAGGGTGGACACCGATTTATTTTTCAGCCAGCCAGCGGGATGCATCTTTGGCGTAATAGGTAATGATCATATCTGCCCCTGCGCGTTTCATACTCAGCAAAATTTCCATAGCTACCTTTTTCTCATCAATCCATCCCTGGATTGCGGCAGCCTTCACCATGGCATACTCACCGCTTACGTTGTAAGCCACAAGAGGGAGATCAAACTGATCCTTGATCGTACGCATAATATCCAGATAGGACAGGGAAGGTTTCACCATCAGCATGTCCGCTCCCTCAAGCACATCCGTCTCAGCCTCGCGCAGCGCTTCCCGAGCATTGGCCGGGTCCATCTGATATGACTTCCGATCTCCGAATTGCGGAGTGGAATCCGCGGCTTCACGGAATGGGCCGTAAAATGCCGAAGCATATTTGACGGAATAGGACATGATTGGAATATGGTTAAATCCATGCTCATCAAGCCCTGCACGAATGGCCTGTACAAAACCATCCATCATGTTGGAAGGGGCAATAATATCTGCACCCGCTTTCGCTTGCGATACCGCCGTTTTCACAAGTAACTCCAGCGACTCGTCATTCAGCACATCACCGCAGATGTGTCCGTCCACCTCGGTTGTGTGAACCATTCCGCAGTGTCCATGATCCGTAAATTCGCAAAGGCATGTATCGGCAATAACCAGTAGCTCAGGATACCAGGATTTGATCAATCTTGTAGCTTCCTGCACTATGCCATCCTCTGCAAACCCGGATGAGCCTACACTGTCCTTCGTTTCCGGAATCCCAAACAGCAGCACAGCCGGAATACCCAGTTCAGCAATTTCCTTCACTTCTTCTTGCAGACGATCCAGCGAGAAACGGAATACGCCTGGCATGGACTTGATCTCGGACTTCACATCTTTACCATATGTCACGTAGATCGGTTGAATGAAATCATCCACCGTCAGATGTGTCTCTCTCACCATATTACGAATGCCTGCCGATTGACGTAACCGGCGATGACGTACGATTGGAAAGCCCATGTACACTCTACCTCCTGAAATTTCTTTTTATAGTCGAGCGATGAGGACGATTACCGGCAAAAAGGGAAGCGCGCCGCTTCTTCACGAATTCAGCACGCTTCATATGTTCAGCCGAAGCCTGTCATAACCTCTTATCGGTGTATCTGATCTACTGGCTCACGGATTCACTCGCATGCTCCCGCGAATCCTTACGTTTCCACTCACACAACGCATCAATCAGACTGGTCATCGTTGCTTCCTCAGCCATCAACGTGACCTTTAACCCGGCAGCCTCAGCGGTTTGCGCCGTAACCGGACCAATGCATGCCACTTCTATTCCCTTCAGCAGCGGCAGTGGGTCCTGTACGCCCATACGCTCAAGCATCTTTAAAAAGTTCTTCACAGTGGATGAGCTGGTGAAGGTCACTGCATGAATACCGCCCTCTTCAAGCAGCTTTAGCAATTCATCGTCATCCTCACCTGCAAGAATCGTGTCGTAGATGATAGCTTCGGTAACGTTCAATCCACGTTCCCTCAACTGCTCTGGCAACCAGGAGCGGGCAAGATCTCCATGTGGAATGAGTACGTTCTGGCCTGCCTTCAGTTCACTCTCAAATGCCTCCAACATGCCCTCTGCCTGAAAAGGTCCTTTCACAACCTCAGGCGCAATTCCGTGCTTGCGCAGTGCTTCTGCTGTAGAAGGGCCTACTGCCGCAATTCTCGCCTGATGAAGCGAGCGAATATCCTTGCCTTCGTTTTCGAGATGACGGAAGAAAAACTCCACGCCATTTACACTTGTGAAAAAGACCCAATCAAACGTATTTAACGCTTGCAGTGCATCTTTGACACTTTGTCTGGCGGATTCGCTGGACGGCATGACCGTCTCGATCACCGGGAACTCATACGGTTCACCGCCAAGTTCCTCAATACGATTCACCAGTTCACTTGCCTGACTGCGAGCACGGGTAACCAGAATTCGTTTGCCAAACAGCGGCATGGCCTCAGCCCATTTCAACTGCTCCCGCTGATTGACCACATCTCCAACCACAATCACGGCTGGTGGCTGAAAATTTGCTGCAATCACTTTAGCTTCGATATCCTCCAGCGTTCCCGTAATTGTATCCTGCTCCGCTCGTGTTCCCCAGCGAACAAGCGCAACAGGGGTACTGGCTGGACGACCGTGACGAATAAGCTGTTCACTGATGTAGCCGATTTTGGCAACACCCATCATAAATACCAGTGTGCCCGTAGCATTCGTCACTTTATCCCAGTGGATGCTGCGATCCAGCTTGTCCGGGCTTTCATGCCCGGTAATAATCGAGATGGAGGAAGCATAATCGCGATGTGTCACCGGAATACCCGCGTAGGCTGGTACGCTGATCGCTGCTGTAACACCGGGTACGATCTCAAACGGAATGCCGTTTTTGTGCAGCAGCTCCGCTTCCTCACCTACTCTTCCAAATATGGTCGGGTCTCCGCCTTTAAGGCGTACAACGACTTTTCCTTCAAGAGCCAGATCCACAAGCAGCTGGTTAATCTCTTCCTGCTTCATCGTATGTCGATCCGGCCGTTTCCCCACATAAATCTTGACTGCACCGGGTTTCATCAATTTTAACAATCGTGGACTTGCCAAACGATCATATACGACCGCATCTGCCTTGCCGATGGTCTCCCATCCTTTGACCGTAATCAGTCTTGCATCCCCAGGACCTGCACCTACCAAAAAGACCTTGCCCGCCATGCCTTCATCCCCTAACTTCAGCCAGTATCTGTTCCGCTCCGCGATCAATTAATCTCCAGGCCACTTCTTCTCCCAAACGGGCCGGATCTTTGCCGCTCAATGTTTCCTTGAGAATCAATCCACCATCTGGTGAACCGACCATACCTGTTAATTGTAACTTGTTTTCACCGTTCAGGGAATCTGCATCTTGACCTGGCACCCATACCGCATGTGCGCCGATAGGCACCTGACAGCCTCCGTTCAACACACTGAGAAAACGGCGTTCTGCCATAACTGGCGAAGCGGTTGCCGGGTCATTATACAAGGACAGAAGATGCAGCAGCTCCTCATCATCCTCCCTGCACTCAATGCCCAGTGCGCCCTGGCCTACAGCCGGAAGACAGGCCTCCTCGGACAAATACTCCGTAATCCGATCCTGCCAGCCCATTCGATACAAACCGGCCGCCGCCAAAATAATCGCATCCAGTCCTTCCGTTTCCAGCTTACGCAAACGAGAGTCAATGTTGCCACGAATCGATTCTAACTGGAGGTCAGGGCGGTAAGCCTTCAATTGGCTAGACCTGCGCAGACTGCTTGTACCAACCCGTGCTCCCTCTGGCAGCTGGTCGAGCGTGAGTCCTTCGCGTGATACCAGCGCATCTCGCGGGTCTGCTCGCCGGGGAACTGCACCATTGATTAAACCTTCCGGCAATTCCGAAGGCATATCCTTCATGCTGTGCACAGCCATATCAATCGTACGATCCAGCATCGCCTGTTCAATTTCCTTAACAAACAGCCCTTTGCCACCCACTTTTGACAATGTGACATCCAGTATGAGGTCACCTTTGGTCACAATTTTATGTACCTCGAAATCAAAAGCTAAGCCTTCTCGCTCACAGATGTCACGTAAATCCTGAATAACGTATCCGGTCTGGGTTAACGCCAGAGCGCTCTGTCTGCTGCCCACTTTAATTGTACGCATATCTACATTTCCTCCTGATTACGGGATATCCAGTCCCCGATTTCTTCTGCAGTCCACCATTGAAACTGACCTGTGCGTATCTGATCGAGTATATCCATCTCCGTCAGACGCCGCAGCAGCCTGCTTCTTATTACCGGGGGCAATGCCCGTGATTTAATCTCCATTCTCATCTGGTGCAAAAAATCAAGATACGTCTCGTATTCATCTCCAAACTGCTGTTCCAGCAAGGCACGAATCTCGGCCGCCGCCGCAGGTCCTGCGCCAGCAGTCGAGATCGCAATGCTTAACCGTCCTCGTCTGACCACACTCGGTGTAATAAAACTGCTGTTGCCGGAAGAGATGGCGTCATTCACCAGGATGGAGGCAGCTTCAGCCTCTTCTACTACAGCCGTGTTCACTTGGGAATCATCGGTTGCTGCATATACGAGAAAGGCCCCCCGCAAATCTCCATTGCGGTAGGACCGGGCTATCCACTCGAATCGGGATTCCTGATGCAGTTGTTTGAGAGCAGGCGTAAGCTGCGGGCTGACTACCGTAATTCGGGCCTCCCCCTGCAACAACCCCTTCACTTTACGCTCGGCGACACGACCGCCACCAATCACCAGGACGGGCTTGACTGAAGTATTTACATAAATCGGCATGTAGTGTTTCATACCTCTCACTCTCCCGTCCAGCGATGAAACGCTGAATACGCGTTGGATATAAAGCTGATAATGACAAATGCATATCCGATTAATGTCCATCTGGACATGACCATCATGGAAAACTGCTTTCTACGCTTCACTACAAAATAACCAACATAAATAGCGATAGCCAGACCGGTCGCAATGACTTTCAGGTCGAGCAGCAGATGCCAGCGACGTTCTGCCACGATGGACAAAACCGCCAGCACTATGGATACACCCAAAAGCGGCGTGCCAATCAAGGTTGCACCATCCATGTATTTGCCAATGACTTCAAGGCTGGGCAAACGTCGTACCGTTTCATTCCACTTTTTGTTTTTCAATCTGTGATGCAGGAACAGATATAACAGTGCAAAAACGGATGCCACCGTCAAAGCAGCAAACCCCAGATTGGCCAGCGTAATATGCATAATTAGCAAACCATGAACGGTCTGCCAATTGTGCAGCGATATTTCACCCGCTGTAAACCATAAACGATTGAGCACGGTCACTGAAAATCCTACAATGTTAAGCAATAGAATAACAAACTCTGAACGCTGAACCCGGGTCATAATCAGTGACATCAGCACAATGCTGAACGAAAAGATAAACAAAAAGTCAAACGTTGTATATATAGGGAAGTGGCCTTCAATCCACATCCGCATCATAACATGAGTCACCTGCAGCCCCAGAACAACAACAAGAAACCCTGTGCCTGTCCGCTTCGCCCCCGCATTGCGTCGAATGCAGTCCGAGAAATAGAACAGTAGGCTCAGGGCATACATATAAATTAAAGCCTCATAGACTTGCTCAGCAAGGGTCAAGCTGCCCACCTGCCTTATACGCCTGCCGGGACATATGCCGGCACGGGGTCTTGCCGGTTTTCGTTAAACTGAACCGCTGGCTTGCGCAGAGCTGTTGCGTCACTCTGATTTACTTTTTCAGCAGCCATCTCAACTGCATCCTCCAGCGCGAAAATCTGCGTAAACATGCGCAGCGCCTCATCGCCTTGCTTCGTACCTGCCATTTCCTTGATCCGGTTAATCGGATCGGTAGTCATTTGATTCACAATGCTTTTCGTCAAACGACGAATCACTTTACGCTGATGCTCATCCAGCTCCGGCAGCTTGTTGAACAGGCTATCCATCGTCTCTTCATGAATGGACACACCCTTCTCCTGTAAAGCCCGAATGACCGGACGAACGCCAAGCGTTCTGAGCCATTGATAATAATCCTCCATCTCCAGCTCAATCATTCTCTCAATCTTCGCCGCTTCTACCTTGCGCATCTCCAGATTACTCTCTACAATACCTTCCAGATCGTCAATATCGTAGAGGAACACGTTCGAGATTTCGCCAATCGCCGGATCAATGTCACGCGGTACAGCAATGTCAATCAGGAACAGCGGACGTGATTGGCGGCGCTTCATGCTTTCCCGAACAATACCTGCATCGAGAATGTAACGCTCTGCTCCAGTAGAGCTGATGACGATGTCAACCTCACTCAGTCTCTCAAGCGCCTGCTCCATGGTGCAAGGTGTTCCGCGGAATTTGCTTGCAAGCTCCTCGGCTCTTGCCAGAGTACGATTGGCTACAATAACTTCGGATGCACCGTTGGCATAGAGATGTTTTACGGTAAGTTCACTCATCTTCCCGGCACCCAAAATCAGTACCTTCTTGTCTGTGAACATACCAAAAATACGCTTGCCCAGTTCCACCGCAGCATAGCTGACCGAAACGGCACTCTCACCGATGGAAGTCTCCGAGTGAGCCCGCTTGCCCAGTGTAACGGCCTGTTTAAACAGCTTGTTAAACCAAGTTCCCGTTGCCTTTTCCTCCTGCGCTTTGAAAAAAGCCTGTTTCACCTGGCCCAGAATCTGAGTCTCTCCAATGACCATTGAATCCAGTCCGCAAATCACACGGAACAGTTGGCGCATGGCTTGATCATCTTCATATATATATAAGTGTTGCGTAAATTCTTCGCGTGGAACGTTAAACCATTGCTCCATAAATGTTCGAATAAAATAACCGCACATGTGAAGACGGTCGACCACAACGTACAATTCAGTACGGTTACAAGTGGCTACGATTACACCTTCCAATACACTCTTGGTCAGCTTGAGCTTCTGCAGCGCTTCAGACAAGTCCTTTTCTGCAAATGTGAATCGTTCTCTGACCTCTACAGGCGCCGTGCGATAATTCAAACCAACAACAACGATGTGCATTGCAAGTTCACCTGCCTAATAAATTTCCAATCAAAGTGCTTACTGTATATGTCTATCCAGTTAAGATTGACATAGTTAATTATATCACACATCAAGTCCACAACCCGCCCATTTTTATGAAATGTTTATGAAATCACCATGATGATTATCATATGCATTGTCATTTATTGTAGTGTCTCACCAATGTTCACTGTTATACGTCAAACAAACAAATGCTGCCTATTTGATTACTGCGAAGTAATTTGAAAGCCAATACAAGACTGTTTATAGCAAATAGTCATGGAATGATTCCATGACTATTCTAAGATGCGGGAACATGATGTGTTTGTTAGGATGAGGGAACATTATTTTTTTAGCTATTGGAGATTTTCATCTTCAGGTGCTTCGTCTGCTTCAGTCTCATGGTCGGTATCCGATTCAACCGGTGCATATTTGTCTATTTGGGCATGACGAGTAATGATATCCCACAGCTCTTCCTTGCCCAGACCTTCCTCGGATGAAAAAGGTACAAACAGATCACCTGGGCGCAGACCGAGCGCTTCCTTGATGACTTTGATATGTTTGGCTCTGCGAGTCTTTGGAATCTTGTCCATCTTGGTTGCCACAACAACAAGCGGCAGTCCGTGATGACGAAGCCATTCGTTCATCATTTTGTCATCCTTGGACGGCTCATGTCTCATGTCAACCATCTGCATGACCAGCTTCAGTTCGTCTCGCTGCAGCAAATACTTCTCCATCATTTTACCCCAGGCAAAACGCTGCTCCTTGGATACCTTCGCGTACCCGTACCCCGGGAAATCGACGAAATACAGATCCTGGTTAATCTTGTAATAGTTCAGTTGCTGGGTTTTACCCGGCGTGGCGCTTGTACGCGCCAAATTTTTACGATTGATCATGCGATTGATCAGCGATGATTTGCCCACGTTTGAGCGCCCCGCCAGGGCAATCTCCGGCAGGCCATCATCTGGATATTGTTCAGGCCGAACGGCACTGATAATAAACTCAGACTGATTGACTTTCAAATTGCATCTTTCCTCTCTTGAACTCCAGCAGCATAACATGCCTACATTTCCTGCTCGTATTATGCCATCATTCCTTCTATCATATCAAAAAAACGTATCGTGTACCAAAAAAAACGCATTTATGTACCAAAAAAACATTATTTGAACGCAAAAAATAACTCTTTTACCCGAAAAACATCAGATTGTCGCGAAAAAAGACCGTTCCGTTGAACGCCGAAGCCTTCAAAGAACGGTCCATATTCATATTATGCTGCCGATACCGATACACCCATTACAGATGAATGCCTGCCTGTTCAACAAGCGCATGCTGCAGCACCTGATCCATATGAGCTACGGGCACAAATTCCACATCTTCCTTGATGCTGTCCGGAATGTCACGCAGATCCCGTTCATTATCCTTAGGCAGTAATATTTTTTTGTATCCCGCACGGTGGGCCGCCAGTGACTTCTCTTTCAGGCCGCCTATCGGCAGTACCCGTCCGCGCAGCGTAATTTCACCTGTCATGGCGATATCCTTCGACACATGTTTGTTGGTCAGAGCCGAGATCAGCGCTGTTGCCATCGTTATGCCTGCAGATGGACCATCTTTCGGAATTGCACCTTCCGGCACGTGAATGTGAATGTCGTTTTTCTCATGGAAATCAGATGCAATCCCAAGCTGCGCTGCTTTCGAACGTGTATAGCTGAATGCAGCCTGAGCTGATTCCTTCATGACATCTCCCAGCTTACCCGTAAGGGTCAGCTTACCTGTTCCTGGCACTACGGTGACTTCAATAACGAGCGTGTCTCCGCCAACTTCCGTCCACGCCAGCCCAGTTACTGTGCCAATCTGATCTTCCAGCTCTGCCATGCCATAACGGAATTTACCCGGACCAAGATAGTCTTTAACATTATCCGGCGAGATGACAATCTGACCTTCGGTGCCCGACACAACATTCTTAGCCGCTTTGCGGCATAGTGATGCCATTTGCTGTTCCAGATTCCGCACACCAGATTCACGCGTATACTCACGAATAACCTTCAGCAGACTGTCATCCGGCACTTGCAGCTGATCTTCTTCCAGACCGTGGTCCTTTTTCTGTTTTGGAAGCAGATAGTTTTTGGAAATTTGCAGCTTTTCCAGTTCGGTATACCCCGGAATATTCAGCATTTCCATTCGGTCAAGCAGCGGACGCGGAATGTTATGCACGGTGTTCGCTGTAGTTATGAACATAACGTTGGATAAGTCAAAAGGCAGCTCTACGAAGTGATCACTAAACGTATTGTTCTGCTCCGGATCAAGCACCTCCAGCAATGCAGCCGAAGGGTCGCCACGGAAATCAGAAGCCATCTTGTCGATCTCATCCAGCAAAAATACAGGATTGAGTGAGCCTGCCGTTTTCATGCCCTGAATGATGCGGCCTGGCATCGCTCCTACATACGTACGGCGGTGTCCACGAATTTCTGCTTCGTCCCGAACGCCGCCCAGAGAGATGCGTACAAACTCCCGGCCCAGCGATCTGGCAATGGAACGGGCAAGGGAGGTTTTGCCTACCCCTGGCGGTCCTACCAGACAGAGGATCGGTCCTTTGAGCTTTTTGACAAGCTTCTGCACAGCCAGATATTCCAGCACACGCTCTTTCGGTTTCTCCAACCCGTAGTGATCGGCATTAAGCACGTCCTCGGCCTTCTGGATATCCAGATCGTCCTCGGTCATCTGACTCCAAGGCAAAGCAAGCAGCCAATCCACATAATTGCGGATGACGCCCCCCTCTGCAGAGCTTGCCGGCATTTTCTCCAGTCGATCAATTTCTTTCTCGACTTTCTCTTTCACCTTGTCCGGCAAGCCAAGACTTTCCATCTGGTTGCGAAGTTCCTCAACTTCGCCCGCTCGACCTTCTTTTTCACCGAGCTCCTTCTGGATTGCCTTCATCTGCTCACGCAAATAATATTCCTTCTGCGTTTTCTCCATCTGCTTCTTCACACGTTGGCTGATCTTGCGTTCAAGCTCCAGCACTTCGCGCTCGTTGTTCAGGATGTCGAGCAGTTTCTCCAGACGCTCCCGCACGTCGATGGTCTCCAGAATTTCCTGTTTGTCCTTGATCTTCAAGGACAAATGGCTGGTAATGACATCAGCGAGTCGTCCTGGCTCTTCGATGTCAGATACGGCGGCCAGCGTCTCGGGAGTTACTTTTTTGGACAGATTAATATAATTCTCGAACTGATTCAGAACGGTACGCATCAGAGCGTCCGTCTCCGGATGACTATTCTCTTCCTCAGGCAGCTCTTGCGCCAGCACCTCGTAATAGTCCTCATTGTCCGTATATTCAATAATTTCAGCCCGTTCCAAGCCTTCCACAAGTACTCGAATGGTTCCATTGGGCAGCTTCAGCATCTGTCTTACCTTGGCTACGGTTCCAATACGGAAAATATCCTCTCGTGTGGGTTCCTCAATATTTACCTCGGCTTGGGAACATAGGAGAATCAAATGTTCTTCTACCATCGCTTTTTCTAAAGCCTTGACCGATTTCTCCCGGCCCACATCGAGATGCAGCACCATACTCGGGTAGACGAGAAGTCCTCTTAAAGGCAGTAAAGGAAAACGACGACCTTTCACTTTGCTCGGTCCCATCGCTTTCGCACCTCCAATGGCTCTCAGGTTGTAGTCATCCATTATTCTATCAAATGTTCACATAAAAAACCAATGAAGGGAAGCGCTTAGCAGCTTCCCGAATCTGTAACACGTCCAGGCCGAGGTAACTCTGCCCGTAAATAAGAAGCGGATGCCGGAGGGAAAATGTCCGTTTTCGGTGCCGCCGTCTCCTCTGCCACCACCTGCTGCTCCACTTGCTGCGCTCCCGGCTCCACGCCAAACACTTCACGAAATACATCCTGAACGGTATCTACCGGGATTACCCGCAAGCCATCCAGATTGTCAAAAATAGACTGCCAGTTCTCCGCCGGTATAATGACCGTCTTCGCCCCAGCCTGAAAAGCCGCCTCCACCTTTGCCAGCACGCCGCCTATCGGCTTCACACGCCCGTGGATACTGATCTCACCCGTCATCGCAATCTCATGATCTACAGGGCGCCCTTGAATGGCTGAAGCGATCGCTGTCGCCATGGCAATGCCCGCTGACGGGCCATCAATCGGCGTACCGCCCGGGAAATTCACATGCAAATCGTAATCGCTCGTGCGAATTCCCATCGCTTTCAAAACGGTTAACACATTCTCAACCGAGCCTTTCGCCATACTTTTACGCCGGAGAGTACGAGAACCGCCTCCAATCTCTTCCTCATCCACAACACCCGTAATGTTGATACGTCCTTGCTCTTTGGGTGCAGGAACAGCGGATACCTCGATCTCCAGAATCGTGCCCATATTGGGCCCATACACAGCAAGCCCGTTAACAAAACCGACCTGCGGCTGTGACGGAACTTTGCGATCCGGCCTTGGCTGAATCTGACTGCTGCCTGCAACCCACTCTACATCAGAAGCCTGAAGTGTCTCGCGCTTCTCCGTAAGTGCAAGGCCCGCGGCCAGCTGTATGATGTTGACCGCCTCGCGACCGTTGGTCGCATAACGTTTGACCACATCAACTGCTTCCGGACAAGGACTGAATCCGATTTTCTGGACAGCGTCCTCTGCAATTCTGCCAATCTCCTCCGGCAGCAGTGGACGGAAATAGACCTCCATACACCGTGAACGCAGGGCAGGCGGGAGCTCGTGCGGGGAACGGGTCGTTGCACCGACAAGGCGAAAATCCGCAGGCAGACCATTTTGAAAAATATCGTGGATATAAGCAGGAGTATGCGTATCCTCCGAGTTATAGTACGCACTTTCCAAAAAGACCTTTCGATCCTCCAGCACTTTGAGTAGCTTATTCATCTGAATGGAATGTAATTCTCCAATTTCATCAATAAAAAGCATGCCGCCATGTGCTTTGGTCACCGCCCCCGGCTTCGGTTGGGGAATACCGGCAACCCCCATCGCTCCTGCGCCCTGATAGATCGGATCGTGAACGGAACCAATCAATGGATCAGCGATTCCGCGCTCATCGAAACGTGCTGTTGTTGCATCCAGTTCCGTGAATTTTGCATCTGCCTTGAAAGGAGATGACGGATTTTTCTTTGCTTCTTCCAACACGACTCTGGCTGCGGCAGTTTTGCCGACTCCCGGCGGTCCATAAATAATAACGTGCTGTGGATTGGCACTGCATAAAGCTGCCTTGAGCGCACGCAGCCCGTCTTTTTGCCCGACGATATCGTTAATGGTTGCCGGACGTGTTTTCTCCGCCAGCGGCTTGGTGAGCGAGATGGAACGCAGCTTGCGCAGCTTCTCGAGCTCCTTGCGGGATTCACGCTCAACGGCCGTACGATTTGTTTTCTGGCCGCGAAGCAAATTCCAGAAGTATAGCCCGATTACCACTCCAAAAAATAACTGTATCAACATGAATACCATGCCAAACTCACCCATATTTCAACATCCTCCTGTTCTGTGCTTCTTCTCATCTGTGATCATGCTAATACTTGGTAGTATAGCCTTTTCACCGAGACGTAAACGGGAGAAGCTGAATTTGTACTGAGAATTTATTCCAAGGATACGTAAAAAGCCCGCCAGGAATGGCGGGCTTTCAATAAAGTTACGAAAATTAGTGCGAACGTCCAGGGATAACCCCGGTCTCTTCATATGCTTCAACGATTTTGTCGATTTCTTTTTTCAGTTCCTCTACCATAATCTCTTCCGGCACTTTACGAATCATTTTACCATGACGGAACAAGAGACCTTCTCCGCGGGCACCTGCAATACCGATATCCGCTTCTTTGGCCTCACCCGGACCATTTACTGCACAACCTAACACGGACACTTTAATCGGCACCTTCAGCTTGGAAATATACTCTTCCACCTCATTGGCAATGGAGAACAGATCAATATCCAATCGGCCGCAGGTCGGACAAGAAATCAGTGTAGCTGCATTGGAAATCAGCCCAAACGTTTTGAGCAGATCGCGTGCAACCTTGATTTCCTCGACAGGATCAGCGCTCAGCGAGATCCGCATCGTAGAACCGATACCCATAGAGAGCAAGGCCCCCATACCTGCTGAGCTTTTAATCGTACCCGAGAATAGTGTACCTGCCTCGGTAATTCCGAGGTGCAGTGGATACGGAATAATCTGAGCCGCCTTCGTATATGCTTCAATCGCCATCGGCACATCCGATGCCTTGAGAGATACGATAATATCATGGAAATCAAGCTCTTCGAGAATACCGATGTGATACAAAGCACTTTCAACCATGGCATCCGCTGTAGGATAACCGTATTTTTCGAGCAAATGGTTCTCCAGTGAGCCTGCATTCACCCCGATTCGAATCGGGATGCCTTTATCTTTACAAGCCTTCACAACCTCTTCAACCTTGGCGCGTTTACCGATGTTGCCCGGATTGATCCGTACTTTGTCAATGCCGTTCTCGATGGCTAACAGAGCGAGCTTATAGTTAAAATGAATATCAGCAACCAGCGGAATGTGAATCCGCTTTTTGATTTCCTTAATCGCTGCCGCAGCTTCTTCGTTATTAACCGTTACACGCACCACCTGGCATCCCGCTTCCTCCAAGCGCAAAATCTCTGCGACTGTGGCATCTACATCTGCTGTTTTGGTCGTACACATACTCTGGATAATAACCTCGTTGCTACCGCCAATCGTCAAGTTCCCAACTTTCACGGGACGGGTATCCTGTCTTAAATACATGAGTGATTTCTCTCCCCACAACGTCAAAGCTCCACTCTGACAAAAGACTGAACAAACGCCTTCTGCCCAAGTGGAGAACTGACAAGTCTATATTTCAGAGCTCAGCCGAAGAAGTGCCGCTTAGGCACTTTCTTCCTGCTTATCGTCCTTCGATTGGCCAAGTTCAGGCACAACTTTCTTCTCAACGACTTCTTCGGTGATGACACAGCTGGTCACATCTTCACGTGAAGGCACTTCATACATAATATCCAGCATGATGCCTTCGATGATTGCACGCAAACCACGTGCACCCGTGTTACGCTTGATTGCTTCTTTGGCAATTGCCAGCAACGCACCCGGTTCAAACACCAGATTTACATTGTCCAGCTCAAGCAACTTTTGATATTGCTTCGTCAAGGCATTTTTCGGTTCGGACAAAATCCGCACCAATGTATCCTCATCCAGCGGCTCCAATGTAGAGATGACTGGCAGACGACCTACAAATTCAGGGATCAGACCGAATTTCAGCAAGTCTTCCGGCAATACCAAGCCCAGGTATTCACCCGGTTTCAAATCTTTTTGCTCCGTAGCGGCATTAAAGCCAATGACTTTTTTACCGATCCGGCGTTTGATCATCTGCTCGAGGCCGTCAAAAGCACCGCCGCAGATAAACAGAATGTTTGTTGTATCAATCTGAATGAATTCCTGATGCGGATGCTTACGGCCGCCCTGAGGCGGTACAGATGCAACGGTGCCTTCAAGAATTTTCAGCAATGCTTGCTGTACACCTTCACCGGATACGTCACGTGTAATGGACGGATTCTCCGATTTACGTGCCACTTTATCAATCTCATCAATATAGATAATGCCGCGTTCTGCTTTTTCCACATCATAGTCAGCCGCCTGGATCAGCTTGAGCAGAATGTTCTCCACATCCTCACCCACGTATCCCGCTTCTGTCAATGAAGTTGCGTCCGCAATAGCAAAAGGAACGTTCAGAATTTTTGCCATCGTTTGTGCAAGCAGCGTTTTACCGGAACCCGTAGGTCCTAACAGCAAAATGTTACTTTTGGACAGCTCGACATCCTCAATTTTACTTTGTGTATTAATCCGCTTGTAGTGGTTGTACACCGCAACAGACAATGATTTTTTCGCTTGTTCCTGACCAATAACATATTGATCCAGAATATCACGAATTTCTTTTGGTTTCGGAATATCTTTCAGGTCCAATTCTTCATCATGACCAAGTTCTTCCTCTACAATCTCGGTGCAAAGTTCAATACATTCATCACAGATGTACACGCCTGGTCCTGCAACCAGCTTACGTACCTGTTCTTGAGATTTACCGCAAAAAGAGCATTTCAGCTGCCCTTTCTCGTCGTTAAATTTAAACATGAAACCACCCCTTTAGGAATTGATCGGTCTGCTGAGCACCTGGTCAATAATGCCGTACGTTTTCGCTTCTTCAGCGCTCATGAAAAAGTCACGGTCTGTGTCCCGCTCAATTTTATCAAGGGGCTGACCTGTACGATCAACATATATTTGATTCAGTTTCTGACGAGTTTTAATGATCCATTCCGCGTGAATTTTAATATCCGCAGCCTGTCCCTGTACGCCGCCAAGCGGCTGATGAATCATGACTTCACTGTTCGTAAGCGCGTATCTTTTGCCAGGAGCACCTGCGGTCAGCAATAAAGAACCCATGCTTGCTGCCATACCTACGCAAATGGTCGATACATCAGGCTTGATAAATTGCATCGTATCGTATATACCCATCCCTGCAGTAACAGAACCACCAGGTGAATTAATGTACAAGCTGATATCCTTCTCCGGATCATCGGCTGCCAAAAACAAAAGCTGAGCTATGACAAGATTGGCTACATCGTCATCAATCGCACTGGTTAGAAAAATAATGCGATCCTTCAGCAAACGTGAATATATATCGTAAGAACGCTCGCCTCGATTGGTTTGTTCAACAACCATTGGCACCAGACTCATGAGACCAACCTCTTTTCTACATGTAATTAGACATAGGCTGACTGTAAAGCAAACCCAAAATCATTTTAACATGTTCCTGTGACAATGTCATTTTTCAGAAATCATGTCATCTTGCGGTTGTTTACGATTTAGCCTGATCATATTTAACCATGTTTTCTATGTATGTGCAAATTACAACCATCCTATGCCGCCTTGCCTTTTTTTATTTCACCTGAAGTGCAAAAGAATGAAAGTTATTTGGAAAGGGCACAGTGCAACAAAAGTTAATAACATCCAAATCATCACTCATATTGCTATAAAATGGATGTGTTAATTTAAAAATAAGGCACGTAATGAACTCACGTGCCTTATCATTTATAAAGCCGTCATACTCAGACAGCTTGTCTTATTTTTCGCCAGCTTCTGCAGCAGCTTCTTCGGCTGGAGCTTCAACCGGCTCAACAACTTTGCTGTTCTCTACGAGAACGTCGATTGTTTTGCGCAGTTTAACTTCATCACGAAGGCTCTCCAGGGAACCGTTGCCTTCGAGGATGCCACGAATCTCTTCAGCAGGACGCTTGTAGGATTCAGCCATTTTCTCGAGCTCTTGGTTCACTTCTTCGTCGGATACTTCGATGTTTTCCGCTTTGCCTACTGCTTCAAGCACCAGGTTGTTGCGTACACGCTTCGCAGCATCATCTTGCATTTGTGCTCTCAGATCAGCTTGAGTCTGACCGGAGAAGCTCAGGAACATTTCAAGGTTCATACCTTGGTTGCGAAGACGGTTGTCGAAATCACGCATCATGTTCTGTACTTCGCTCTCAACCATTGCAGAAGGGATATCCACTTCAGCGTTCTCAGCTACTTTTTCTACAACTGCATTTTCCTGTGCAGCTTTGAACTCGTCAGCTTTACGGGATTCCAGTTGTGTTTTGAGGTCAGCTTTGTACTCTTCAAGAGTATCAAATTCACTAACGTCTTTAGCAAACTCATCATCCAGTTCCGGAAGCTGTTTGCGTTTGATTTCATGAACTTTCACTTTGAATACCGCTTGTTTGCCAGCCAGTTCAGCTGCATGGTAGCTCTCCGGGAAAGTTACTTCCACATCTTTGAAGTCGCCAGTGGACAGACCTACAACTTGCTCTTCAAAGCCAGGAATGAATGTGTTGGAACCCAGTTCCAGGGAGTAACGCTCTGCTTTACCACCTTCGAAAGGTACACCATCAACAGAACCGTCGAAGTCGATTACAGCAACATCGCCGTTCGCTGCAGCGCCTTCGTCAACTACAACCAGTTCAGCATGACGCTGTTGCAGACGCTCCAGCTCTTCTGTTACTTCTGCATCCGTTACTTCAGATTTAGCTACAGCAACTTCGATTCCTTTGTAGTCACCCAGAGTAACTTCAGGTTTCACTGTTACTTTAGCTTTAAATTTGAAAGATTGTCCTTTAGCAAATTGCTCGATGTCAACATCAGGACGATCTACCGGGAAGATATCCGTTTGGTCAATCGCTTCTGTGTAAGCTTCAGGAAGCAAAATGTCGATTGCGTCTTGATAAAGGCTCTCTACCCCGAAACGAGCTTCGAAGATGGAACGTGGCACTTTACCTTTACGGAATCCAGGCACGTTTGCTTGTTTAACTACTTTATTAAAAGCTTTGTCAAGTGCTGCAGTTACACGATCTGCACTGACTTCAACCTCAAGAACCCCAAGGTTCTTCTCTATCTTTTCCCAAGTTGCTTTCATTGTATACTTTCCCCTCCAAAATTCACATGTTCACGTAGGCGATCACGCACAAAATAACCATTTTAGTATAAACAAGTTTACATTCTTTTTCAAGGGGAATCCCTTGATACGGTTTAAGGTAAACGTTTCCGTCCTTTATTTGCTATCCAAACCGGCAGAAACAAACTGTTTCATAGAGCGATATGCCTGCTCCAGCCGGAACCTCATTGCACCAGTTACAGCGTACATTGAGCGCGTATTCTCTTCATCATGCGAACCGCCGAGACTGTCCGCCACCGTCATATGTAGTGCAGCGGCCCATATGTCTGCCATCGCATCATTATCCTCAAGCATGGACTGGTAATCCCGCGTTCCGTAGACCGCCATTACATATTGTATCCACAGTTCCTGGGCAAAATAAAAGAGCGTAGGCTCATGAACCTCCGTCTGATCCGCCACCCGTTCCAGAATCTGCACGATCTGCAGCGGGAACTCCTCCGGCTTGAGCGGTACGGCCGCCACATCAATTTCTACCTGTTCTTCGCCCCTGGTAAATTGAATGATCTCCTGGAGTCCTCTGCGGCGCAAGGTTTGCAGCACTCTGAACTGTAACAGGGGATGAAGCGGCTTCGTTTGCAGCCAGTGAACAAGTTCCTCATCTACCTTGGAAACGTCCAGAAAGGCCAGCTGCTCCAGCGCCAGCATCGTCTGTTCAGACAACGGTCCTTCCATAACTGTACGAAGAAGCTTGTCGGCGTAACCGTCATCCTGTGCAAGCTTTAACTTGGCATGCTGCCGAGCCATCTCTTCCTCGCTGACCTCTTCCTCGTCCTCCTGCTCTGGCTCGACTGTGCGACTTGATGGCATTTCCATGTCTTCATATTGAGGAAAGGCTGCCTGAAGCCACTCCAGCAGGGCACGCCATTCATCATAATGACGCTCTTCCTGCCCCTGGCATTGCAGCAAAAAGCGAAGCAAGTCCATTGCTTCACCATATCGTTCATTTTCAAGCATTACCGTCAGTTGTATCTGATAGTAGTCCAGCGTTTTTGGAAACAGCACGATCTTGTTATTGTGCGAAGTTTCCGGGGGTGTAGATTCCTTGATGGGAGCACCTCCTCTGTTCCTGAATCTCCATTTGGAATCAACCGTGAATAGATATATATCAACGAATATTGATCTATTTTCCGCATTCTTCTGATATTTTAACATAACCTTAATTAGAATGAAAAAAACGTTGCGGCCGCCAAATATCATATACGAAATTGGATCGAAAATAAAACATTTGATATTATTTTTTATTTATGATAAAATCATTTTTGCTTGAAAAATTTCATGTCTCAGTAGCTCAGCAGGATAGAGCAACGGCCTTCTAAGCCGTCGGTCGGGGGTTCGAATCCCTCCTGGGACGTTCAAAGAAAAGTTTCCTTCGGGAGGCTTTTTCTTGCGTTCTGGGGATGAGAACCCCACGGGTTCGTCGGAGCATCGGCTTCGGGAGCTTACGCTTCGCAGTCTCGACTGCAAGGAGAGTATCCTCCTGGGACGTTCAAAGAAAAGCTTCCTTTGGGAAGCTTTTTTTGCGTTCTGGGGATAAGAACCCCACGGGTTCGTCGGAGCATTTGCTCCGGGAGCTTACACTTCGCAGTCTCGACTGCAAGGAGAGTATCCCTCCTGGGACGTTCAAAGAAAAGCTTCCTTTGGGAAGCTTTTTTTGCGTTCCGGGGGTGAGAACCCCATGGGTTCGTCGGAGCATTTGCTCCGGGAGCTTATACTTCACCTCCATGTTTAAGAAAATGGGGGCCCGAGGCAATTGAAAAGGCAGTACCACAGAGGCTCTCCCCCCTTATCCGTACATCAAAATTTCTAACGAATCCAGGAGACGCTATTTGGCTTGTTTTAGGCATCTCACAAACGTAACGATTCCTACAGACCTTATTTATTCACATTCGCTTAATTTATACACTTTTTCGTGCCAATTTGACTAAATAGCGTTTGTGGGGATCGTTAGAGTTTGAAAAGTCCCCATATACGCTAAATAAGGTTCCTCAGATTCGTTAGCGTTTGAAGAGTTGAATGGGTAGGATGAATTGGACGAAGTTTGGATGGTTTTGGGTTGGGTTGGGTTGGGTTGGGTTGGGTTCGTTAGATGGTTGGTTAGGTTGGTTTTGTCGGATAGAAGTTTAGGTTTAATCAAGTTTGAGCTATATGAAGTTGGATTAAACAAATGTAGCTTTCTCATTCTATATTCTCATACTCCTATACCCTTTTCCCTTTGTCCTTACTTGTATCCCAGTAACCCTGTCCAATTTACCTTTCATTTTCATTATGTAGACAACCCTTTATTTTAAAGTAGCCCCGCTCCCTACACTTACACTTACACTTACACTCATACTCCAACTCCCTACCCTTATACTTTTCGAAAATAAACAAGTTCTCTGTCTGTGCCATAAAAAACAGCATGAACACCACCAGAAAATGTTAACCACCCTTGTCATGAAACCCGGCTAGGCGTACCAGGTGATGCATGTAATAACCACGCACACGTCTGCTGTAAAGTTTTTCATTACATTGCCCCATGTTGACATGGAATGTTATGCTTGTTTAATTAGACCTATGATAAACAGGAGATTAATTATGTCATCACATACCCAACAGCATCAGCACTCCCTTCCTTTGACGGAAAAAGAACAGTCCCCGCACGGGACAGAACAACTACAGCACACATCTAGAAATTATACGTTGCTGCTTGCCGGAATTATCGTGCTAGCGTCTACGATGCGTTCACCCATTACAGCCACAGGTCCCGTCGTGGAATTGATTCGTTCAGACACTGGCATCGGCCATACGATGGCTGGATTGCTAACATCACTGCCTTTGATTGCTTTTGCAGCTGTCTCACCTTTTGCCCCGCGCCTTGCCAGACGTTTTGGGCTGGAGACCGCTCTACTGCTTGCAGTAATCATTGTTACTGGCGGTATAACTTTACGCCTTCTTCCCTCTGTTGTCGCTTTATATGCAGGGACAGCTCTTCTGGGATGCGGGATTGCCCTCAGCAACGTACTCTTGCCAAGTTTAATTAAACGTGATTTCCCGTTACGTGTCGGTATGGTCACAGGGCTGTACTCGGTTTCCATGAATATGTTTGCTTCGATCTCGTCAGGCATCAGTGTACCCGTGGCAGAAGCCTCTTCACTTGGATGGAGAGCCTCATTGGGGATGTGGGTCATCTTCTCTATACTCGCCGTTTTGCTATGGCTGCCCCAAGCGCGGAAAGGCCGACAACAGATGTTATATGTGACCTCCCGGAATGAAGGCACCCCTACACGACTTTTTACGTCTTCTCTGGCCTGGTTTGTGACGCTGTTTATGGGGTTACAGTCGCTAATCTTCTATACTACCATCACCTGGCTTCCCGAGATTCTGACGGACCAAGGCTTCAGTGCCACCTCGGCAGGCTGGATGCTTTCACTGATGCAGCTGGTGAGTGTTCCTGTCACTTTCGTTGTGCCGATTCTTGCTGGAAGAACAAAAGATCAACGACTGCTGACCACCATCACATGTACATCACTTATCTTCGGGTATGCCTTGTTATTTACCGGTGTGCCTGTACTTGTAACCACTGGAGTTGCGTTAGCCGGTGTTGGTGCAGGAGCTTCCTTTGGTCTGGTCACCATGTTTTTTGTGCTTCGCACCACTCACGCGCGGGAGGCTGCACGTTTGTCGGGAATGGCTCAATCCTTCGGATATCTGCTTGCGGCGGGTGGCCCCTTGCTCTTTGGCCTGCTGCACGACTGGACCCACAGCTGGACACTCCCGCTACTCATTCAGGTCCTCCTTGGGATTGTGCTGCTTATGACCGGGATTCAGGCAAGCAAAGATCGAACCATTTCTTAGTTTGATAAAAAAACACCCCCAGGGACGGTATCACGATCCTTCCCTGTAAGCAAACAACAAGAAACGGCCTCACCCTGTATACACTCAACAGGGGAGGCCGTTTCTCATATCTTGCTGTCGTCCTGGTCACCGGCTTTATGCCGGGATGGACGAGCGCTTTACTTTTCCAGACAACATGCTCTTACCGCGTTTACTTCACCTTCACCTGAATGGTATTGGTGCTTGTTGCTCCCGCAGCATTAATCAGCTCGGCCCGGTACGTATACGTGCCGGATGCCTTGCCTTTCACCGAAGTCACGGCGAATTGCGGCAGCGGGGTTGTTGCTTTGAGCGACTGCGTATCAATCAGCTCATCGTTCTCGTAAAGACGATACTCGGTTGCATTGGTTCCCCACCAGAGGTTCATCATCACTTTGTAGTTGCCGTCCACATCCCAGTTGTCATGAGAGAGGGTCGCTTTGCCAGGCAGTGCATCGGTTACCCGTACAGTCAGTGTCTGACTGCGTGTAACTCCTTTGTCATTAGCAAGCTCGGCAACATAAGTGTAAGTGCCATTGGTTTTGCCTGTAATTTTCGTATGAGCAAACTGTGCCCAAGGCGCATTATAAGTCAGCTTTTGCGAATCCACCAGCACGCCATCCTCATACAGCTTGTAGCTGGTCGCATTTTCACCCCACCACATGTTCATCGTTACGGTATAGTCGCCCCCTAACAGACCATTTACAAAGCCGTTATTATGGGACAAAGATGGCGTTCCGGGTGCTTTGGTCGCTGGTGTTTCTGGCTCCGTCTGTGCAGACTCCACCTTGATGGTGGTGCTCGTTGTGCCTGCAAGACCCTGTTCGTCTTTCACTGTTGTTTCTACAGTATATGTGCCACCCTCAATACCCTCCAACGCATAATTGAAGCCGCCATCTGCCTGTACTGTAAATGTGCCTTCTTTCAACGTTGATCCATCTTCTTTTTTCACCACGTAGGATGCTTTCAGTGCGGCGGTTGGATCAAACGTGATACTCCAGCCTTTGGCCAGTGCAGGAGCTGCACGGAAATACAGATCATCTACCGAACCGTTAATCACAACGGCATCATCAGCTTTAAACTCCAGGTTTTGCGGAGCTGTTACTGCTGGTGCTGTCTTTTTAACCAGAAACGGAGGTGTATCTTCCTTGTAGGTTTTGCTGTCCGCGCCAATAGTTGTAATATCGACTGTATACAAGCCATCCGGCAGTTCAGCGACTTCATCTGTCGTATAATCAGCATACTGACCATCCCAGGCCAGGTTGTACCTTGTATTCGCATTAAAATTATAATAATTGCCGAAAATCGAGCCAATGTATCCATCTTGATAATAACCACCGTCCGGATCAAGGCCGTTATAGATTTCGATAAGCGCAAACGTCATTGGATTATGGAACTCCATTGCAACGTTCAATGTATCCAGAGAACCGTCTGCCTTCAACGGATAGTAGAACGGATTTTTCTCAGTTCCTTTGACTGTCTCAATGTATTTCACTCCACTGGAGGTCACGTTAAAGTGAGCCACATAAGGCACTGTAAATGTATTTGTTCCATTCGTAATTTCAATGTACCCCTGTGCCTCTGTTACCGCTGTAACCCCGCGAGGTACGGTAACGGTTACTGCCAATTCTTCCTCCCCATTCAAAGTGAATGAAGTTTTATCTACCGCAACAGACACCCCTGGCACCGTACGTGTCGGATTCACATTGACCGTATACTCGCCACCATTTCCGTTCAAGGCCTGAACCTTGATCGTTTTGGTCACTGTTTTTTCATCCGTGCTCATAAAGTTGCCATAGTTGATGCTGCCCGTTATGTTTTCTTTTTCAACAACCGAGCCGTTCTCGGTATACCGGGTTACATCCATGACTTTGACAAAGGCAGCAGGATCAATGGATTTTACCGCCTGGATGCGGCCTGCACCTTGATCAAATACATCATATTTCGCTGTATCAATAATTTTAGCGTTATTCATCAGAGCAGCCTTGACATCAAAAGGCGTCCAGTCCGGATGCTTTTCTAGCAGCAGTGCAGCCAGACCTGATACGTGAGGAGCAGCCATACTGGTTCCACTTTTGCGATCATATGCTTGTGAATAATCAGCATCTGGTTCATCTTTGCCATAGGCAGGAACTGTTGAAAGAATGTTGGAGCCCGGCGCAACGACATCCGGTTTGATATCAAGCGTTACTTTGGCAGGCCCGCGGGAGCTGGATGAACTCATCTCGTCCCCAGGTGTCTGACTGCGCTCAAAATCACTGAAGCTCACTTCAACGGGTTGGCCTGCATCCAGCTCAGCCTTGATCACTTCGCCATCTTCCTTGGACATGCTTAGTGTCGGGATCAGATCGAAGCTGTCACCTAGACTAACGCCAATTGGCCCCGGAATATTGTTAAATACGATAACACCTACAGCTCCAGCGGCTTTGGCATTCGCAATTTTCTCTACAAATGCAAGCTCGCCACGCTGAATCAAAGCCACTTTACCTGTGAAATCCTTACCTTCAAAATCAGCCGGTTTACCCAAAGCTGCAAATTCAACAGCATACTTGTCGGTCAAAACAGATTCAGGATCAGCCGCAAGACTCCAGCCCATCACATCCAAACGATAGACCGATTCGGTGACAGCCAGTGGCGTTTGCTCCGACTGTGCCGGCGCAGGTGTTGTCTCAATTCCATCTTGAGTCTCAGATAGTGAAACTCCGTCTGTTCCTTCTGCCGCAGGAGCAGGTACTTCCGATGTTTCATCATTAGTCGCTGCCGGGTCTGCAGCTTGTGCAGACTCAGTCTGATCACGCCGGGAAGCTTGCTGCGCCTCATCGGAGACTGCAGCATTAGAAGCATTTCCGTTATTTTGTGCTGGTGCTGCAGTTTCTCCTGTATCGCCTTCTGGCGCAGTCACTCCAGTTTTACCTTCCGGTGCGTTTACCGGTGCCGATTCAGGAGATTGCGTTTCGGGAGCACTGCCCAGTTCAGGCGTTTGCTCATTCTCTGGAACCGGCTGCTGCTCAGGTGTTTCTTCCTGGCCCTCTTCGCCAATCCAGAAATGTGTATTAGCCGTAATCAACTGGCTAGGACCTGTAGAGTTCCCCACCGTAATCGCCATCGCGGATGCACCCGGTGAACCGAGCGTATAACGGTTAGGGCCGCTATTACCGCTGGACACCACCGCAGTTACACCAGACAGCATAGCGTTATTCAATGCAACCGACGTCACGTAGCTTGGATCATTGTTCGCAGCACCAAGCGACAGATTGATAACATCCATGCCATCTGATACTGAGCGGTCAATTCCTCCCAGCACCCAGGATGTCTGTCCGTTTCCGTATGGCCCAAGAACACGATAAGCATAGATGTCCGCTTCAGGGGCAATCCCAACAATGCCATAGTCTCCTGCTTCACGGGCAGCTACCGTGCCGGAGACATGTGTGCCGTGAGAAGTATAATAAGAGCTGTTTCTATCATCAAACTCCGGCTGGCCTGATGCTTTCCACTCTTCATAAGTCGCTTCATATGGATCATTATCATTATCTACAAAATCCCATCCGCCTTTATAAGCGTCACGCAGATTCGGGTGATCGTAGTCAATCCCGGTATCAATGACTCCCACCTTCACACCTTTACCTTTATATCCCAAGTCCCATACTTCAGGCGCTCCGATAAAAGGTGCGGTATCTTTCATATGCGGATTGACTTCACCTGTGTCTGGTGCCAGGGTTACTTCAAGGTCAGGATATACACTGACCACTCCTGGTATTTGAAGCAATTGTCCCAATTGATTCCCCTTCACTTCAAGGGCTACACCGTTAAGGGCATATGCATAATTGTCCAGCACTTCGTGTTTGATTTTTTTCTGAGTGAGGCTATGTACAAATGACTGTTGTTGCTCTTCAACTTGAGTCACAGCCTTTGTTTCCATAGAGGAGGTAAATGATCTTCCAGAGAGGGTTGTTTCACCTTGTGCTACAGCAACAGGTTTATTGGACAGCTCGACGATAACGCGAATATTCTCTCCGCCGAGACCTTCCAGACTTTTATCCAAAAATGGATCTGCAGCAATTCGTGCCTCCCGATTAGCAAGCACTTCTCTCATCTGCTTTGCTTCGGTGCTGTTTAACGTATTATCCAGTTGAATTGCGGAATCTGCAGGAGCAGCTCCGGCAGCTGGCAGGATAAGTGAAAAAACCATAAGGACACTCAATAACATGGATATCAATCGTTTATTCAAGGTTATGCCCTCCTTCATCGTGTAAACCTCACCAAAATGGGTTCTTGCTCACTGCTAAGCACTGCAATTCTTTCGACTACATTCACCGCCTATCTGCAAGATGTTTGACCCTTGGTAAATTATTCTACCAAAATATCTCATTTTCCTTCTAATTACTTACATTATGATATAGAAATTACTTATATGGGTCTTTGGTAGGTTAAATATTCGCATTTGTATATTCCTGTCGTTTGAATATTAAAATTCAAAATATGGGGTGAGGACAAGGAAAAACCATGCTTTATCTGAACGAGATAAACGCATGGTCTTGAGTGGGTTTTATTCAATTTAAAACATTCTTACGGTAGGGTGAGAAGTGGTACAGCATTCCTTTTTCTATAGTTTAAAATTCATATAACAAAGTTTTTAAATTATTTAAACTTGATTTTCTGGCTTGAATGCTTCAATACGCAGTCGTTTGTAATCTGCATAAATCGCATCATTTTTCCACAGCTGAGGTCTGACGATTTCGCTAATTTCCTGACACCATTCCTTCACCTGTTCGGGGTTAAACCCCTTAAAAAAATCATCTCCAAAATGAGTCAGCCAGCCTGCAATTCCATCCTCCCCATCTGTTAGTTTAGTAGGACGATCGTAGTGATAGGCCTGACGAACCATAAATCCCCTGTCCTCTAAAATACGGCTGTACTGCCCAATGGTCGGAAAATACCAAGGATTACGTTCCGCTGCGTTAATGCCTGTATGTCGCTCCAGCACCTCTTCCACTGCATTCACAATGATCTGCACGTTCCCCTGACCGCCAAATTCGGCTACAAATCGTCCTCCCGGCTTCAAGGCGTGCCATACACAGTCTACAACATTACGGGAATTACGCATCCAGTGTAGAGCCGCATTGGAAAACACGGCATCATAAGCCCGTTCTGTATGAAAATGCTCGCCATCTGCCTCCATAAACTCCAGTTGCGGGAACTTTTGCTTTGCCCGGGCAATCATATCCGAGGAAGCATCCATACCCGTCACCTCTGCTCCCAAAAGAGAAATCTCATGCGTTAAATCTCCGGTTCCGCAACCGAGATCGAGAATGTACTCACCCGCTTGGGGACGCAGCCAGGAAATCAGACTTTTTCCATACTCCGATACAAAAGCCAGTTGATTGTCGTAGTCCTCCGCCTGCCACTGATTAATTGATTTCATCTGCTCCACCGTCGCTTTCGCTGTTGATAGATATATTGTGGCACAATTTACCTTATTGTTTAAATATATATAATCTATCTGTCTTATAGGTAAAAACAATCAAGGAGAGGGCGGGCATCTCTTCTTCCGAATGCATGCTAGAAACTGGATGTCACGGTTAGTCAGCTATTTGGCAGCTATTTCGGGTGACTAGCCTGGAATTGTTCTTCCGTTAAAGCCCGTCGCTGAGGTAGTTAGAGCAGGCATTATCTTGCTACATGATTTTTTTATGGAAGAGTGACACCGGGGTGGGCGGACACCTTTCCTTCTGCGGGGGATGGCGATCTGGCTCGGTTGCACTTCCTTCTGCGGGGGATGGTGACCTAGGGCGAACGCACTTCCTTCTACGAGTGATGGTGACCTGGGGCGATTGCACTTCCTTCTACGAGTGATGGGGACCTAGGGCGAACGCACTTCCTTCTACGAGTGATGGTGACTTGGCGCGAACGCACTTCCTTCTGCGAGTGATGGGGACCCGGTGTGACGTAATTTCTGACACTTGTGCTCATTCAACTTACTTTGTAGCTACTAATGTTAGTTCTTATCCTGTTTCTTAGGCATCACTCGCCCCCAAGCCCCTCTCCGTTCGCATTTGTAATTCTAACGAATCGAAACAACCTTATTATAATGAATTTGAGCATGTTCCAATTCTAACGATTCGAGGAAACGCTATTTAGGCTAATTGGCACGAAAACGGGCACAAAACTCGTGAAATAGACGAAATAAGCTTTCTACGATTCGTTAGATTTGTAGAATGCAATAAATGAGGCAAATAACGCTTCTCTGAATCGTTAAAATTTTGATGTGACGTTTGTAGTGATGATGATGGTTGCGATGGTGCAATGGTTGTGATGCTGGTGATGCTGATGATGACGGTTGTAATGGTTGTGATATGATGATGGTGATGTTTGTGTTGGCGGTACTGGTTGCGCTAAAGGTGACGCTGAACTCACTGCGCGCTCCTCACACAATCAATGCCAGTCTACGCGGTCTCACTTCGCAGGAGGGATACTCGCCTTCCAGGCGAGACTGCGATGCCTTTTCTCATGAAGCCGATGCTTCGACGAACCCTTGGGGTTCTCATCCCTTGAACGCAAAAAAAGCTTCCCAAAGGAAGCTTTTTTCACTAACGTCCCAGGAGGGATTCGAACCCCCGACCGACGGCTTAGAAGGCCGTTGCTCTATCCTGCTGAGCTACTGAGACAAATATGTATAACAAAAATGCGGAACGTTCTCTATTATACTCCGATTTCTATATTTTTCAATAGTTTTATTAAAAATTAATAATGCATCCACTAAACACCCTGCGCCGTATAGTATGCATACTGCTATCTAAAGCCGAATAGGCTATTGGTTTTGAGGTAATAGTAATAACATTCTTAGCCAAAACACCTCTCACCCAAATTCACCATCATCAGTAGGATACCGGCACCACTCCCACTTATTCAACTTACCACTTGCAGGGTAATTGGTTTGCATACATACATTTCAGAGATTGATTGAAGGAGAGATTTGTGAATGAGACAACTTTTATCATCATTATCCTATTTCAGCATTTTCTTTGCACCTTTTCTATTTCCCATCATTGTTTGGATTGTTGCGCGGGATGAATACATCGCAGGACATGCAAAGCGCGCACTTTTCTCCCATGTATTCCCATTTCTTGCTGCGATTCCGTTATTATATTTCTTCGTGACCTCCCAAAGCGTGGGATCAGCTGTCGGTTTTGTTGTTTTGTTCTTTGTCATCTATGGCCTGAGCTTTGTGTACAATATCGTAAAAGGCATTCAGGTTCTGCGCGAATACTATTGATCTGCTATTGATTCTGCAGCAGTGAATATCACATCTCATTTCATCTGCTCAGCAATTCACTCCCATGTGATCCGAATGCTGACAAAATGACAACAGCCCCGCCGTACCCGGCGGGGTTGTGTCTGTTTACGCGCATACTACAATAAAAACCACCCTATATAGGGCGTATCACGAAACCCGCTGAAGTGCACCTTCTGCCACCTCTTCGTCCCCTTCTGCGTCACTTTTCCTTGACGTGCCCCGGCACACCTGCAGTAAATCCCCTCGCCCGGAACGAAAATTCTACAAAAAATCTGCTCCCTTCATCGTTTTCAGACGCGCCCTGATCTAAGCTGGTTTGGCCCACCCTAACGATACCTCTAATTCACTCACTAACAATAACTTTGATCTTTTCCCCTCACGCTTTACCGATCAAATACCGCTGAAGTGTGGGGCCAAGCAAACCAAAGGCAAACAGGTTGCTTTGAAACTGCGCCTTGTCCTCCTCGGCTGTGACGCCCTCACTATTTTCAAACGCTGTATCTGTCGCATCTTCAAAAGCCGTATGCATGTTGTTGTTATACCAGTCAATCGCTGCATCCGAGTGATTGCGTACAATGCGCACCACCTGAAGCTCGTTTCCCGGCTGGGTTGAAGCAACGTATACAAGTAATGACGGATCTCCCGCGTTGCCAGGCTGTACTTCCACCTCTGCACAAGATAATCCATCCACTTCTGTTAATCTGCGTATTTTAGCATCCTGAATGGCGTACATCGTCATCTCTCTCCTTTTGTTCTGATCATTGGCTTCGTTCCAGTTCCAGTCATGTTGCCCGCTCTGTTCATGTCGTTTGTTCAATTTGTTGCCTGGTCTCCGGTGTGCCTAGCCGGTAAATTTCTCGATATACCTGCTGCAAAACCGCTTCATACGCACGGTTCACATCATGTTCTGGCGTGTCGGGCCACGGAAATACCATCCCTGGAAAGGCTTCTTCTTCCTTTTCCTGCATAAGATAAAGCAATCCCAGTAAATGCTCCGCTTCCTGCGGTGTGGCTTGAATCACCCATTCATAGGATGATGCAGATGAATCCGGTATAACCGAGCGGCCTATGACAGACACGTAATAATTGATCCTGTCCATTGCATGCTCTCTCCTTCACAGGCAGCTTGAGGCTGATATCCCTAGATGTAGTTTCCGAAGAGGACAGACATTTTATGCCTGCATTCGGCATATATTTGTTACGACTTCTGACGAAAAATACAACATTTGCTAGCTGCTCTCGACGCTTGGCAGCATACGGATGAACGACTCGACCAAGAAAGGATGAACTAACCATGTGCGGTATAACCGGCTTCGTGCAATGGAATCGGGATTTGACACAGGAATCGGAGCTGCTGGTCCGGATGACGGATAGCTTATCGAACCGCGGGCCCGATGCTTCAGGTACGTGGATTTCCAACCCTTGTGCTTTTGGACACCGCCGCCTCAGCGTAATGGACCCGGAGAACGGGGCACAGCCCATGCATGCATTACAAGGAGATGCCTCCTATACCGTTGTGTATAACGGAGAACTATACAATGCACCCGAGTTGAAGAAGGAGCTTCTTCAGCGTGGGCATCACTTTCGTACCCAGTGTGACACCGAAGTGCTTCTTGCCTCATATATCGAATGGGGACCTGTGTGCGTTGAAAAGTTTAACGGAATTTTTGCTTTTGCCATATGGGATGGCGGGCGCGAGCAGGTTTTCATAGCTCGAGACCGCCTAGGGGTCAAACCTCTATTTTACAGCCATGGAAAGGAAGCCCTTATTTTCGGTTCCGAGCCCAAAGCTCTGCTCCTTCATCCGGATGTAGAGGCCGCAGTCGGCCCGGAAGGGCTCGCAGAGGTATTTATCGTTGGTCCTGCACGAACACCGGGACACGGTGTATATTCCTCACTTCATGAGTTAAAACCCGCTCACGCGATGATTTACAGCCGTAATGGCATCAAAACGTATGCCTATTGGAAGCTCGAATCCGTCAACCATGAACACAACCTGGAGGAGACTGCCGCTGAAGTACGCCGCTTGTTACAGGATACGCTGGAGCGCCAGTTGGCTTCCGATGTTCCGGTATGCTCTCTTTTATCCGGCGGCCTTGATTCCAGCGCTCTGTCTGCATTGGCAGTGGATTATTATAACCGGACAGGGCAAGGTCAAGTCAGCACATATTCCGTCGATTATGTTGATAACGCCAAGCACTTCCAAGCGCATTCCTTTCAACCAGGTGCAGACGGTCCATGGATTCAACGGATGGTGGATGAGCTCAAAACCGACCATCACTGGATCGAGATTGAGAACGGGGAGCTTGTTCATGCCCTGAATCAGGCTATGCTGGTACGAGATTTGCCGGGTATGGCAGACGTGGATTCATCACTTTATTTATTCTGCAAGGAGATTAAAAAGGGAGCAACCGTCGCCATTTCCGGCGAGGCCGCAGATGAGGTATTTGGCGGTTATCCATGGTTTCACCGGGATGAGATGCTGAACTCCGGCACATTCCCTTGGTCAGTCGCACCTGATATGAGGGCCGGATTATTATCTCCCGAAATTCGCGACTGGATTAAACCACTGGACTATCTGGCTGACCGGTATTCAGATGCTGTTGCCGAAGTTCCTTTACTGGATGGAGAAACAGGCAAAACAGCACAGATGCGTGTGATGTCTTATTTAAATATTACGCGTTTTATGCCGACATTGCTCGATCGCAAAGACCGAATGAGTATGGGGGCAGGTCTGGAAGTGCGTGTCCCTTACTGTGACCATCGGCTGATCCAGTACGTATTTAACATTCCCTGGGAAATGAAAATTACGGGTGGACGAGAGAAAGGTATTTTGCGAAAAGCACTTGAAGGCGTGCTGCCTGATGATGTGTTATATCGTAAAAAGAGTCCATATCCCAAAACTCATAATCCTCAGTATCTTGCAGCAGTTAAACAGCAGGTACTTGATATTCTGGATGATCCAGCATCCCCTATTTTGCCGTTAATCGACAAAGTACAGATTCGAAATCTGGCCTCTTCACCTGAAGCCTCTTCTAATCTGCCATGGTTTGGACAATTGATGTCAGGACCACAGCTATTTGCTTATTTGACCCAGATCAATGGATGGTTAAAAACATATAACGTAGCTATTCGTTAATTTCACTGAAGCGCATATCTACTTTTCAATCATCGCATCATGCATCTTTTACATCTTGAACGGGTATAAAGCAAAGATGCCCTTACACCATCAACACGGTGTAGGGGCATTCCTGTACATACTTGAATGATGAGACTTTAGGAGAACTTTAGAAGACTTTACGAGACTTTAAAACGAGCAACCGACTGCTGTAAGATCTCAGCCATTGATGAAAGATCATTAGCAGCCGAAGCAATCTCCTGCATTGCGGATAACTGCTCCTCACTCGTCGCACTTACTTCCTCCGTGCCTGCTGCCGCACTCTCCGTTACTTCCATGATCGATTTCATTGATGCATTGATCTGCTCCACACCTGCATTCATCTGCTCAATTGAAGCGGAGACCTCCTGAGTCTGCCCGGCCACACCGCTAACCGCGTTGCGAATATCTTCGAAAGTGCCACCTGCTTGATGCACCAACTGGATACCTTCCGCAACCTCGGATGACACCACGCTCATGGATTGCGCAGCATTTCTCATACCCGTCTCAATGGAGGAGACCAGCGTCACAATTTCCCCGGCAGATTGCGCCGATTGCTCTGACAGTTTGCGAACTTCTGTCGCAACAACCTGGAATCCTCGCCCGTGTTCGCCTGCTCTTGCTGCTTCGATAGCTGCATTCAGCGATAACAGATTGGTTTGCGCCGAAATTTCAGAGATGGTATCGACCATTTTCACAATATCAGCGGAATGTTTACTCAGTTCCTCAATAACTGCAGCAAGACCAGATACTGTCGTTTGAATGGAGTTCATCTGTCCAACCGCTGAACGTATGGACTCACTGCCAGAGATCGTTTGAGCGGAAGCCTCTGAAGCTTTATCGGACACAAGGTTTGTACTCTCGGCTACCTGCTGAAATCCGATTGCGAGTTCATTCATCGTCTGGAAGCCTTCGCTGACCATACGAACCTGCGCATCCATGCCTGTTGCAATTTCTTCCATCGTCTTGGCTACCTGCTCCGTAGCAGTGGCCGTTTGCTCTGTACTTGCCGTCAGTTCCTCCGAAGAAGCCGCCACACGCTCCGCACCATCACCAACCTGATGAATAAGCATACGCAAATTACTGGACATCGTATTAAATGCCAGCGCCATTTCGCCAATCTCGTCCTTGTTACGGACAACAAGCGGCTCTCCTGTCAGATCCCCGTCTGCAATTCGACTTGCCGCACGGGCAACAGACTGAACCGGTTTGGAGATGATTCTGCCAATAATGAGGGCAATGGCTAAACCAATGAGGATCGCAATGATGCCTATAACGCAGATCAAACGCAGCACATTGGCGGTTTGCACATTGGCCGCAGCAATGCCTTCATCCATTGCTTTCTGCTGATGACTCTCCATAGATTGAACAATGGCTTCCAATTCATTAACAATCTGCGGCCCGGTTCCTTCCATTAAGCGTGAAAGCTCCTCTGTATTGCCTTGCTTGGTCAAAGACATGATATTTTTAGTAAAATCATAATACTTGCCCATCATCTCGTCGGATTTAGCTATATAATCTTTCATCGTCGAGGTTGTAACAGTTGATTTCAATTCTTCACTCAACTTTATGTAATCTTCATAAGCCTTTTGAAAAGTATCCTCATTTTCCTGACCAGGCTGCAAAATGTAGTTTCTCAAAGCAACTTGTTGTGATTTCAGGTCAATCGACATGTTTTTGATCTTCAGCAGCTTGCTTGTTCGGTCATTGATTAAATTGGTATACGTTCTCTCCAAACTTACAAATTGAAAATAGGATATAGCCGTAACCGCTACTAATAGCAAAAGTACAGATGAAAATCCGATCAGCAATTTTTGACTAATGGATACCCTTTTCACGTTGATTCCTCCCGAGGTTCAATAAAAGTTTGCAAATTATACGTTTGCGTATCCAACCCTCCTTGATTTGAGTACAAAGACCTATAAAAAGATATGATCTATATAATATACATGCATAACATCTCTAAAACAGGTCTTTATTACTAATTAATACTAACCCAAAAAGAACTAAATTTGAAACATAAAAATAAATAATTTGCACTAAAAACATGTCAAGACCTATTTAATTGTATTTGAAATCCAGATAATCTCTTATGTAAAAATAAAAAAACACCTTTCAGTAAGAGCTTGTACACAAACCTTTCGGTTTGCAACAAGCATTGCTGAAAGATGAATTTATTGATAAATAAAATCCGGGTTACGTTCAAGCAGCCCTGTGCCAAATGTCTCTCTGAACGGGGAATCCTGCATATGAATATAACCGATATAACACCCGCATTTTTTCATACCGCAAGGTCGTTCTGCTGACAGGGCCTGCAGGCCATCACGATAGAGATGACCAATAATGCGGCGATCCTTGTAGCATCTTTTTACATGTCCCGAGCCCTGAACATAAAAAACGTCCGAGCCTGCGGCACATCGCTTGCCCAAGCTGTCATAGTCTTGCAAATTACCTTCAAACAGCGGGTCAATTCCGCGCAGAAACTGAACTTCGTCCGGAGTATAATACTTGGGCCGATCCTTAAATGCATTGATCCACATATACACATCATCCGGCAAAGCCTTTCTCATGGATTCGATCGCCGGAAACGCACTACGCAACCCTACCGTACCTACACTAAAAGACAAGCCCATCTCCCGTAAAGCCATGCATTGATTGACAAAAGAACGCTCCTTCGTCTCTCTGGGATGATAGGTTGCCCAGAATGCCGCTTTATCTACATGCAGCTCACGTGCCCAATCCAGTTTGACCGACAGATTCGTTTGAACAGCCACCTTCTCCACATGGGGCATATGGGATAATTCGACCATCGCTTCCCGGTACCATCGACGTACCAAAGCCTCTCCGTATGGATTAAAAAAGATCGAGAAACGATGACCCTCTCGCTCCTGTTCTCTCACCCAGTCTACAAACTGCCTGAGCTGCTGCTGATCTATAGCTAACGTTTCTTTGGAATCCACCGTTTTGCTGAACGGACAATAAGGACAATCATAATTGCAGGAAGACAACTTTCCCCGATAATACAACGTCGCTCTCATGAGAAAACAAATCCTTCCATCTGCTCCCGAACGTCCGCAGAAATCAGCCAATCCCCGATGGCATCGGAGTAACCAAGTCCGTCCTCTGTCAAACGAAGCACTCGCTCACCAGCATCCATCTCCAAACAAGCCATATTCTCTTCGAGCAGTTCCATCAACCACGGGTAGTCAGACATTACATCTGTCCCAAAGCGTTCCTGGTAAGCAGACAGCATCAGTCCCTCCCGGTGAAGCAGCGCTTTTAAAATAAAACGGCGTCTCCGCTCTTCGAGGCTTAACACAATGCCATAATCCGCTGCATCGTAACGTTCCGAGTTAACATAATCGGCAATAATGCTCTGTGTTGCTTTGTAGGTTACGCCATACTTGGAAGCATAGTGCACCTCGCTTGTATAGGAGCGTGCGCCACATCCAAGACCGACCATGCCCTCTTCCTGACAGCTGTAAGGCAGCAATGTTTTGACAGAAGACTTCTGTTTGGCAAATCGCCGCATGGAATACTGCGTATAACCTTTGCTTTTTAACAGCTTACGCGCGGCCTTGTACAGCTCCATACGAATATCAGGTCCCTGACGCTGAATATCTTCAGGCTTTACAATCGTATTTTCTCTTGTGTACAAAGGATAAATAAAAATCTCACCCGGCTCGTAAGCCAGCACTCGTTCAAGTGAATACGTCCATGACTCCACCGTTTGACCAGGCAGCCCGTAGATCAGATCCAGATTTAACAGTGGAAAATCGTGACGAGCCAGCTTCTCCAGCGCCCGTTCTACCTCCTGCGGTTTTTGCGGACGATAGATCGCAGATGCCTCTGCCTCAATAAAGCTCTGAATGCCCATGCTGACCCGATCCACTCGCCGCTCCTTCAAAATACTTAACTTGCCGTCCGTTACCGTGTCTGGTGATGTCTCCACCGAGATCGACGCCTGCTCCGGGTCGAGCCCCATAATCTGTTCAGCAATATCAAATAGACGGCTAAGCTGTACCTCATTCAGTAATGTTGGTGTTCCTCCACCAATAGCAAATCGTGAATAAGGTCTGCGCGATGTAATGGGTGCCCACTGCTTTGCTTGACGTTCAAGTGCGTCCACATATTGCTCGTGGCTGTCCTGCCGCTTGTCCGGCAAAGTGAACAGATTGCAGAACCCGCAGCGAGCGGCACAAAAGGGAATATGCATGTACAAAAAATAGGTTTCGGTATCTTCCTTCTCCCACAATGACTGCAGCGGGATTGGCGGCTGCAGCTCCCGATATGCGGTCTTGTGTGGATAGGAGTAAAGATAGGAACGATAAGGGAATGTCAGCACGTCACGCAGACTTGACGCCGGATCAGTACCAGACTGTGCAGCTCTTGTTGCCATTCGCTCGGAATAATCACTCACCCGGCTTCCTCCTTATAAAATAAATTCACGGTACGGAACGGTCCAGACCACATCATGTGCAAGCCGATGTCCGTGGTACCCGTCTTCGCCATAAGCTGTACCATGATCCGAAAAAGCCAGACAAAACGTCGGCCGCTCACGCTCTCTCATCGCTTCAAACAAAGGCCCTAATGCCTTGTCCACATATCGCAAAGCAGCTCGCTGGGTCTCTACCGAGTCCTCTCTTGCTCCTTCAACATAATAATGATTAGGCCCGTGTATAGCGGACACATTCATAAACAGAAACAGCTTCTCATCCGGTGCTGTCTGATCAAGCAGTTTTAAGGCATGGTTCACCTGGTTCTCTGTGGACCTTGGATTGGTTACACCGAAATTCATTCGCCAGTAACTTTGCTGGAAATAACCAGGCAACACCTTGGCAAGAGCATTCTTTTTCGTGAAAAAAATAACCCCGCCAATACAAATCGTACGATACCCTTCACCGGCAAAACCGGAAACGATATCCGGTGTATCAAACAGCCACGTATGAGGGTGCGTCTTCAGTCCCGTGTTCCGTGAATGGAACAGCCGGATATGAGATGCCTTGTCTGTATTGGCAGGTGTAGGCATAAAACCGCCAAAGAAAGCATGATGTGCAGCGTACGTAAAGCTCCCGGGGGTATGCCTCTTCTCCCAGGAACCAGAGCCACACAGATTAGGGCAATGCTGCTCCTCCAGCTTGGCGACATCATAACGCAGCGTATCCAGTGTAATCATTAATATATCGTGGGAGCCCACAATGGTGTTCATATCAGGCATGTGTTACAGGCTCCTTTCGCAAAAGCATCATTTCCCATTCATAAGCATTCAAGCCTTGATGCTGAACCCGGTACAGCAAATCTCCGAACGGATTCACATCCAGCACATAGGCTCGGGGATTCATTCCCCCTGTAAGCATCACGTCAATTCCAGCCGACCATGAATCAGGAAAGGTCATCATCGCACGTTGTGCAGCCTGCTGAATCATCGACATGTACTGCTCGCTCAGACCAGCATCGGCTGGCAGCATCCGCTCGTTGCGTAAATGCAAATTGGTTATTGGCGTGCGACTCAGACGCATGACGGCATGACCGGCCTGCCCTGCCACGACAAGCTGCCGAATGTCATACACCCGTTGATCCAGTGTTGCTTTCGGCATCCATCGTTCGATCTGGGCGCCTTCAGCACAAAGCCAGTCCATGAGAATCCGAATTTCGTTATGGCTGGTATACTTCTGGAGTTTCCCTTCATTGTAAAAAACAGTCCGGCCCTGAACGGTCTCCATGCCCACCGTAGTTGTTGCGATCTCCGCCCCCGTCCGCGGATTCAGCTGGTAAGCAACAACCCCGGAAGCACCCGAGCCGTAGGCAAGCTTGACAAAAACCCGATGCATCCGCGAGTCATCCATCGCCGCACGCAGCGTTTCCGAGCATGTGACAGGCTGTGAGGACGGCAATAACGGCGGTACTGAAATCTCGTGTTGTGCCAGATGCCGCTGACATGCTCTTTTGTCAAACATCAAACCAATTTCTTCCGGGTCATTCCAGAAACGCACCTCCGGCCACAGTTCCCGCGCCTCCAGCCTGATCCGCTCCAGACAAACCTTCCAGCCGCGAAACCATTGAGCAGGGGCATAAATTCTGCCCCACTGCTGCTCCAATGCAAGACAGGCTTCGGCAGATAAACTCTCCCCAAAAGGCTCATCACGCCATATCTTATTGTCCATGGCCCCCAGATGTAAAAGCCCACGCTCCACCTGCCAGTCTTCGCCCGGAGCATCCAGTCGAATCAACGGAGAAGCAGCGATGGGGACCGACTTCACAAGCTCGGCCAGCGTTCCGCCCTGTCTCCAGGTCCGAAGCAGCTGCTCATACGACAACACCACAGCAGGGCTCATGTCCATTCGTTTCCTGGCCTCCTGCAGCCCCGCCGTCCGCCGATTGTCCGGATTGCCGATCAATAACAAAGGCTGTTCACCAGACATGAATTATTCCGTAATCATCGGGAAGCGCCAGTCATCCTCATCACTTTCCTGCTGATCACTGACATTCACCGGGATGCCGGACTGCTCCCAACGAGCCATCATTTCATCCGACATATAGTGATAACTCAGGTTGAGGTGCTTCAGCTGTTTAATCTTCTCACTGGCTAGCAGTGCCTCTGCACCTTCGTCGGATAAGGTTCCCTCGGAGAGATCAAGCACCTGAATCTGGTCGAGAACCGGTGCATTTGCAGCCGCCTTGGCAATCTCATCCTGAATCTCGCTGTTCTTTAATCCGAGGTACTCCAGCTTGGGGAAACGCCCCTTTTCCAGCAATGGCAGCACATCGTCAATCGAACCATTGAATCCGTAATCCTCAACGCCCAGATACAGTTCAAGCTTGCGCAGTTCAGGCAGCTCGGCTGCAGCAATGGAGTTTAATACAGCCTTCGGCAGTCCTCCGCAGATAATAATCAACTCTTCAAGCTTGCCATGCTTCAGGGGTTCCAGTTCCAAACCGCTGCTTCCCTGGATAACAAAGGAGGTCAGATTCGGGAAAGCCTGTACAAAGGGCGCAAGATTCGTCTGCACAATCCATGAAATCTCACACTCCTCGGATTCCATATCACCGATGAACAGTTTCTTCAAAGCAGGAAAGCTCGGGGCAAGCTCAATCAGCGTATCCTGGAATTCCATCGGTGAATTTTCATAAGCTTGTCCCCAATCTCCAATGATCAGACTCTCCAGCGATGCCGCTTCCGGTTTCGACGCCAATTCGCGAATCAACGTCTCCATTCGCTTCCCTTCTTCATAATCATCGTAAGACACCACCAGCTTCACTTCCTGCATGCCAAATCCCTCCCGTTTATGGTTCCATAATCATTTGCTATTCTGAATGTTAACCCATACCCGGCCTGACTTGCAACTTCTTCCAACCCCAGTCCCAGTGCGCTTCTCAATCATGCAAAGGACCCTATTCTTCACATAGGAAAAAGAACACATGTTCTCATCTCTCTCCTTCCTGAATAAGTCCTTTCATTTAGGTATATTGAAGCATGACATCACACATTTCGTTACAATGAATGAATACCAACAACAGGATAAAGCACAAAAAAGACGCCAACGAAAAGCAGCTCAGCCACGGCTCAATCTCCATGAATGAAAATGCTTTTCGTCAACGTCTCATTAGAATTATGAAGTTGCTGTTATGCCTGTTATGCTTCCAAACGGGAAACAAGCGCTCGCAGCGCATGGCCCCGATGACTGATCGCCTGTTTTTGCTCCAGCGTAAGCTCGGCCATCGTCATCTCATATTCCGGCACATAGAAGAGCGGATCATAACCGAAGCCGCCTTCACCCGCTGCGTCAGCCGTAATCCAGCCTTCAGCCGTGCCTTCCGCTTCAACCTTGTCGCCGGTTGCGGGATCATACAACACAAGTGCACACACAAATCGTGCTGTGCTCAGCAGCGGCGGTTGTGTATCCTCGCCTGCTTTCAGCTTGGCAAGAGCATCAAGCAGCTTGGCGTTGTTCTGTGCGTCGGTTGCGCCTTCACCCGCATAACGTGCCGAATACACCCCTGGCTCCCCGTTGAGCAGATCAACGCAAAGCCCTGAATCGTCTGCCAGAACAGGCAGCCCAAGAGCATCACCAACCGCTTTTGCTTTTTTCCACGCGTTCTCGGCAAATGTCACACCGTCTTCCACAACATCCGGCAGCTCCGGATAGTCGAACATGCTTTTGACCTCTTTTCCCAGCGGCGCAAAGGCATGTGCAAATTCACGCACTTTCCCTGCATTTCGAGTGGCAACAACGATAACCGGGCTATCCAGGTTCATCTTATGCCTCTCCTAATCCGCGGGAGCCGATTTTGAGCGCAATCGGTCCAAGCACTTCCTTTTGACGCTCGATCATCTCCAATATTCCCTGCTCACCAAGCTCCAGCATCGCATTCAATTCACGGCGGTCAAATGGCGCTTCCTCACCTGTGCCCTGAAGCTCCACGTACTTGCCGCTGCCCGTCATTACCAGGTTCATATCGACCTTGGCTTTCGAGTCCTCATCATAGTTCAGGTCCAGCACCGGCTGTTCGCCCACAACGCCTACACTCACGGAAGCCAGGAAGTCCGTAATCGGGAACACCTGCAGCTTGTGCTGCTGCGCAATTTTGTTCACCGCCAGCGCCAAGGCGACAAAGGACCCCGTAATTGACGTTGTACGAGTGCCTCCATCCGCCTGAATAACATCACAGTCCAGCGTAATGGTACGCTCACCGAGTGCCTGCAAATTCACTACAGATCGCAGAGCGCGACCGATCAGACGCTGAATTTCCATCGTACGCCCTGTCAATTTCCCCCGATTGGCTTCACGCTGGTTTCGGGTATGTGTAGCCCGAGGAAGCATCGAATATTCTGCTGTGACCCAGCCCTTTCCTTGACCCTTCATGAAGGGAGGAACCCGCTCCTCCACGGTTGCTGTGCAGATTACCTTTGTATCACCGACTTCAATCAATACAGAGCCCTCAGCGTATTTATTCGTGTTAATTGTTAAATTCATCGGGCGCAGCTGCTCGCTAGTTCGTCCGTTAGATCTCATATTTTCTGCCTCCTACGACTTAAGCATCCTGTAATGTTGAATTTCTTCTCTCTAACAACAATCCTTTATATTTTACCAAAGAGTTCGTTTAAAAGCACCCTTGTGCCGCTCATATCCGTTAAATCGGGATTTCGTTAATATATTCCGGCTTGGACACAGGCGCACTGTAGTCCCGGTTATCATCGCCCTTGACTGTTTTCTGTCCGTTCCACTCAATCTGTACCTTGGCGTCTTTGCTTGCGGTATTCTCTGTCGTTGTCAGGACAACGGACTGCAGCAGTTCACTTGGCACGATATCCCCTTCGGTAAACATATCATCCTTGAGCGCAACCGTCACCGTACCATCCTCAGACGTTTTTACGGATTGGAGCTCGGTGCCGCCTGTCATCACTTCCTCCAGCTCTCCGCCCTTGGCTGGTCCTTTGATCAGCTCGTTCAGAGCAGCCTGCACACGGTCCCCACCTGGCGCTACGAGACGTGTAACAGGAACATAATATTGCACACCCGCAGGGGAAGCGGCTGAAAAATAAACCGTCACCGGACTGCTGTTCGTTGTAAAGGTATCCCCCAGATCGAGGTTGATGCCGACTGCACGGTTCAGCGGCTCTGGCAGCGGTGTGCTGTTCACGGGCATCTGGCTCAGCTTTTTGCCATCGACCCAGATCTGCACGTTGTTGACATCCGGGATGCCGGTCAGCGTCCATGTGATAGCTTCCAGCATTTTACGTTCATCTTTGGCGTCATATTTGGCAAAGTTACCCGAGAACTCCACAACAGCGAGCTTGTCGTCCGCATGTAGTGTTACATTCTGTACAACTGTACCTTGTGGCAGCACTCCCTTGAAGCCTTCAGGAAGCATTCCAGCGTAGGCTCCGCCCGTAACCAGCGTATCCAGTGCAGTCTTCGGACTGCTTACATCCGTTCCAGACGGAAGTGTTAAGGAAACGGGCGCAAGAAGTCCCTGCTGATCCTGCAAATAAACCGTCGTCAGCGGAAGCGTGGCGAGCTTGCCATTCCCTTCCGCAGCCTGAATCATGGCGGCCTCCTGAATGCGCGGCGGCGGATCAATCGCTTCCGAAGACTGGGCACCAAACATCCCGCAGCCACTTAATACAACAGGAATACTTAACAATGCTGCTGCGGATGCCTTACGCAAAGACGGGATCTTTCTCATGATCACGTTCCCCCTCATCATTTTTACAGTTTGTACTACCATGTATACGAGCCTTTGGTCAAAAAATAACTACTTTTTGCACAAGCCCTGCTGGACCTGACGATCTGCATATGATACAAACATAAAAGCAACGCAATCTGGTTAATGACGTATGTAGGTAATAAACGTATTTCTATATAAATTGAACGATTTTTTTACACGTTAACGGAGAGGACAGAAAAAACCTGGAAAAGCGGAGCGGTCGCCTGAAAGCTTTCTGCAAGAAAGCTACATCGGAAGCATACGCTTATAACCGGATTTTCCCTTTCAAAAAAGGGAATCCAAAAAATCTGGAGATAACCGCTACTCTCCAGGTTATTCTGTCATCGGAGTGTTCCCGTGTAAACCTCTTCGTTCAATTTATATTAACATCAGAGGAGGATTCGCCCATGGAACATCCGGAGCAGGAAAAAATCCCTTACAGTCTCAACAGCCGCAAGGTTGCAGAAGCGACAAGGGAGTGGCTACACAAGCGGGGCGTCACGATCCTGGAGATCGCAGAACTGGTTATGCTACTGCAGAAAAAGTATTACCCTGGACTGACGATGGAAGAATGCATCGAGAATGTGGAGATGGTCCTGAAGAAACGTGAGGTACAGAACGCTGTGCTCACAGGCATTCAGCTTGATCTGCTGGCAGAGCAGGGACAACTGATCTCTCCGTTGCAAGAGATGATTGAGAATGATGAAGGTTTGTACGGTGTGGATGAAATTCTGGCCTTTTCGATTGTGAATGTATACGGCAGCATCGGCTTCACGAATTACGGATATGTGGACAAGCTGAAGCCTGGCGTGCTGGAACGGTTAAATGACAAAAGTCTTGGACCTGTGCATACATTCCTCGATGATATTGTGGGTGCTATCGCATCAGCTGCCAGCAGCCGAATTGCCCACCGCAAGCAGTCCGAGATGGAAGAGGCCATGGGAGAGAAGCCTGTCAGCGACGATAAAATATAACATGAACATGGATAGCTTCGGGTTACATGGATCGATTGCATTTCGCATCCATACATATCAGCCTTATCTGTGTTTAAGATAAAAAAACAGTCAAAAAAGCGGCCCAACTCGGCCGCTTTCTCAATATCATTTTCATGAATTATCCACTGAACCATTGAATCACTGAATCTGTGACTATAGTATTCCATTAAACATATTTCGAATGAACATTCTGATCATGGACAACGCATGGAGCTATTTAAACTGCTCCTGTCCAGCAGGTACAGCCAGTGCACGGGCTTCTGCCCATTTACGCTCCGTGATCAATTCGGATGTTGTCTGTTTCGGTCCGATCGTGATCTCCGGTCCTTTCCGCTTCCGCAGCAAGCCGCGCAATACCGTGATGCCCACAATGCTGAGCCCGGTAAATACATACATCAAACGAATGATGATGTTCTCCGAATCACTTCCCGTCACCAGGCCATGAATCAATAAACCTGCGAACACCGGATAGGATAACATATGGAACATGAACCACCATTTGCGCCCCAGCTTGTTGCGCAGATCACTGGATAACAATACGACTAACAGGCCGTAGAAAGCTAACGTGCCGAGTCCGCTGCCCACCGGGTGAACCGAGGCGGTAAAAGGAATCAATAGCTCGCTCCAGATGAACGGACTATAATGATCAATAACTAATGTAAGTGCGTGTAGGATGCCAAGCCCGAAGGCAAGCCAGGTTGTCCGTGTGTGCCACTGGAACATCACGGCTTTGGGCTTGCCCTTTGCCATAGGCATGCCTTGAGCAATACCTAGAAATACACCCACAAAAAGAAACAAATATGCCGCAATGCCGCTAATCCGAATGATACTCCACGTCGGCAGGTAATCTACGATCCACTGTGCCATAACCGGCTCCCCCATATCTATTAGACTTGTAATCCTCTATATCAGGCTGAAACGGTGATCCGGATCAAAACCGGGCCAACATTCCGCAAGTGCTGCTGTATTGCCTCTAAAATAAACAGAACCATCTCTTGTCATCCAAAGTACATCGTGTCGGTCATAATGACGATTGAGCCATTTTACCGCCTCTCCGCTGCCCAGGATACATACCGTTTTGGCAATAATCTCACACTGTGATGTATGCTTTCCGACAACGGTGCATTGCAGAATGTCTGTGTCCGCTGGCTTCATCGTACGGGGATCAATTAAATGATGCGCTGAACGTCCGTTGTTATCCTGCCACTGTCTCCGGGTTATGCCGGATGTAGCTACAGCTCCGTTCCGAAGCCGAACCTCCCCGGATATGCCTTGCTCCTGTGTAAACGGACTGGATACCTCAAGAATCCATAGGGAATGATCAAAGGTTCCCCATACCTGAACATCACCGCCTGCATTAATCATCCCCGCAGCAATCTTCATCTTTTTCTGCAGCCAGTCTGCAATACGTTCTACAGCCCAGCCTTTCACGATTCCACCGAGGTCAAGCTCTGTTCCCGGGTCCAGATGCACCATTCGACTGCCTTCACGCTGTATCCAGGTGGGACGACTATAGTCAAACGGATCTTGTTCTCTGCTGACCGCTTTCGTTACTCTTCCATGGATCAGATGATTCCGTTCCGTCAAAGACTGATAAGATGCTCTTTCATGTATTTTCTCAAAGCTTGCATCATATCCTGACAAACGAAGAGCATGTGAGATGCCTGGCTGAAAAATGCCTTCTGTCTGCCCGATATATCCGTAAGCCAGACTAAGCACTTCATCCATCGCTGCCGATACGGGCATCCACCCGCTGCTGTTATTGAGACGATTCAGCTCACTGCCAGCTACAAAGCGGCTGAAGCGCTGCTCCTGTGTTTCAAACCAGTTTTTCACCAGAGATGCCGCATGTTCGGCCTGCTCGCGGTCTGCACAGAGCTGCACCTCAACGCTTGTGTTCATCGCCTGAAATCGAAAACGGAGGGCACGATACACCTGCTCTGTGCGGCTCATGATGCACCTGTGCGTGAACGATAATTTCCACTGCTGCTGCTACCGGAGTCGCTGCTTCGTGAACCCAAGCTTCCACGATCCATGCGATTATCCTGCATTGTCCCGGATTGATCCGTCTGTTCCTGATTGGAATCACCCGTATATCCATCTGTATTCCAGCTATATGAATCTGTCGAATCCGGGGACCACTCATCCATAACATCGTCCCGTGAGTCCGTTTGCGTAGACGTCATCACACCTGTATCTGTACCATTAGCTGCCGCATATGCAGTATCAAAAGCATCCGAAGTTCTTACATATTGAAAGATTGCAGCTACAGTCAACGTAGCCGCCGCCGAGGCCTGCCATTTCCGCCATTTGTTTTGTTTACGCCTTGCCATGCTCATCCCTGCTTTCTATAGCGAAGTTCATAGTTGTATGATAAAGTCGCTGGCTTAAAATAATCTGAATAAACGGTTAAGAGCGGCTAAAGCTTTTTTCTAAAGCATGATTACAAAAAAAGAGCGAGGATGCGTTAACATCCCCACTCCGGGTTATAACCGTATTTTATATGAAAAATAAGTGCCACTGTTCACTTCGATCTGTATATGTTGAATTGAAGATTTTGCACAATCCACTCCGTTCTACTGATGATATTCGAAATAAATGATGCCGTCCGGCTCCTGTGCCTCTCTTGCCAGGCCACGCCGGATTAGCTCTTGCAAGTGGGCCAGCGTCTCACTCATCGCAAAACGCAGCTGGTGTGTTCCCAGCCGATCGCCAAACAGATGCAAACAAATATCGTATGCGTGGGCCGGGCTCTCCTGCAAACGTTCCGACAGCTTCGCCAGGCGTTCTTCATGATGTGCAAGCAGTTCTGTTGTACGTTCCGTAAAACGGGTAAACGGATTGCGGTGCCCCGGGTAGGCTCGCTCCACCGTCAATGCATTCAAACGAATCAAACCTTGCATGTAGGACTGTAATGGCTCCGGGTCACTGCCCGGCTGCAGACTGATATTGGGCGAAATCTGTGGCAGCACGGCATCCCCGCACAATATTTCCCTCGATTCAGGCGCATAGAACGACAGATGTCCCGGTGCATGTCCCCCCGTCTCCACGGCAATCCACGTTTTACCTCCCATATGCAGCATCTCCCCATCTGCAATGCGTGTCACCTCGGGAAGCGGGGTAATCTGTGAGATGAATGTTCTCATGTGCGCTTTGATTTCAACTGTTTTACATTCTGGCATACCGTGGATGCGATAATACTCAGGCAGCCTCTCATCTATGCTCGCTTCAGGTCCCCACATATAATCCGCTTCCTGGGCGGAGCGCGCCGACATCAGCACGGGCACACCGGTCATCTGCTGCATCCAGCCGGACAAGCCGAGATGGTCCGGGTGATGATGAGTCAGTACAATCTGATGAATGTCCTGAAAGGTCAAGCCTAGTTCCCCTAATGCGTCATGCCACTCCTGCTCGGTCTCCGCTGTACGCGGTCCCGGATCAATAATGCTCACCTTGCCATCCGGCTCGGTTAAAATATAGCTGTTCACCCAGCGCAGCGGAAAAGACATTGTGATCTGAATACGATGCATGCCTCCTGGCATTGATATGGTTTCATTACGTGTACGTTTCATCGTTATCCCCTGTCCTCTTCGTTAACGTGTAAAGATTAATTACTCCGCAGGTCGATGTCCAACAAAAATCATCCGTGGCGAAGTCTGCTCTTCGTATTGCTCTTCATCGTAGCCGCCATGCACCTGATCCACCTTGAGACCTGCTTCATGAATCAAATCGCTGAGCTCCTCACATGAATAGAGCTTGACACTTTCTTTATAAATGCGCGGTTCAGCTCCGGCTGCGATGTCCGTGATTCGAATTTCCTTTTGCACAAAACCGTCCTGTATTCTGCGAAGTTCCTCGATCCGCTGCCCTTCGTCTTCACGAACCGAATGTGGAACCAGATGTTCCTTCACGTAAGCAGTATTGATAAAATCAATAATAAAGCGGCCTCCCGGCCGTAACATATGATGGATGGCATACAGCACCTTGAGCTGCTCCATATCCTCGGGAAAATATCCGAACGAAGTGAACAGGTTAACCACCGCGTCAAATCCACCTTCGAGTGGAACGCTGCGCATGTCGGCATGAACCCATCTGACCCGATGCTCTGTATCCAGCTCACGTGCCTCCTGTAACAGAACATCCGACAAGTCGACTCCTGTCACCTGTAATCCGGCGTCCGCCAGGGCAAGAGAATGCCTGCCCATGCCGCAGCAAAGGTCAAGTACTTCTGCACCCGGGTGGAGCTTGAGCCAGTTAATCATTTTATGTACTTCCTCATAGGCACCATGCACATCCCGGTGTTTGTATACGAGCAGATAATCTTCTCCAAAGCTCTTTTCGTACCATTCCGTCATGTAGACCTTCGACCTCCACGTCTGTGATGCATCATTTCAAATTATTGTAACCGTTTATGTCCCAAACTCAAAATGATCGTCCCTCGTCTCATTGAATGCCCCCATAACGCACGATATAATGTTACACATGTCATACTCCTGCGAATCGGTTAAATATAAATAACAGGAGGTGTTCCTATGATTCGTATCGGACTCACGGGATGGGGCGATCATGATGACCTCTACCCGAACCGCACCAAAGCGAAGGACAAGCTGCAGCTGTACAGCCAATTTTTCTCTACAGTGGAGGTGGACAGCTCCTTCTATGCCGTACAGCCTCGGGACCGGATGGCCCGCTGGGCGGCGGAGACACCCGAGTCGTTCTCATTTATCGTGAAGGCTTATCAGGGAATGACCGGACATCTGCGCGGCAAGCCGTATTTCAACAGCACATCCGAGATGTACAAAGCATTTCGGGAATCACTGGAGCCCGTCATCGAGGCTGGTAAAATGCAAGCGGCCTTGTTTCAATATCCGCCATGGTTTGAATGCAACCGGGACAATGTGAATGAACTGCGGGAAGTGAAGCTGCGCATGGAGGGCATTCCGTGTGCGATTGAATTCCGGCATCGCAGCTGGTACGAGGACAGCTTCCGTGAACGCACGCTTGCTTTTCTGAAGGAGCAGGGCTGGATTCACAGCGTCTGTGACGAACCCCAGGCTGGGCCGGGTTCGATTCCCATCGTACCGATTGCCACCGATCCAAACATGACGCTGGTGCGCATGCATGGTCGCAATGTGTCGGGCTGGCATCAGAACGGGGCACCCAACTGGCGCGAGACACGGTATCTGTATCGGTACAATGAGCAGGAGCTGCTGGAATGGAAAGGTTATCTGGAGCAGCTGCAGGCGCAGAGCGAAGATGTTTTTGTCATTTTCAACAACAATTCTGCCGGAGATGCCGCTGCCAATGCCCAGATGATGATGGAACTGCTAGGTCAACCTGTCAAGCCTTTCCCTGACCGCACGGAGCCGGAGAAGGAAGAAGGCCCGGAGCAGCTGGAGTTATTTTAGGATTGGATTCTAACAAAATAATACAGAAGAGGCAAGCCCGGGGGCTGCCTCTTTTTCTTTGAACTTATCTATTATTACTATACGTGAATTGAGCCGATTTCTCCCTCAGCTGCTGATGCATCTTATATACTTCCACTCCTGCCAGCAGCACTATGCCGATGCCATGGGTATCATTGAGATTCCAGCCGAGATCATCGCGGTAATAGAGAGCGGTAAAAGAATATCCCGAACCCCGGCAGACACCGTAGATGTTGCCTTTGTGATCAATCGATATCCGGGTTAAGCCCTCCCAGCCCTTTCGTACTGCGTTCAGATAGGCTCCCGGCTTCTCCAGCCAGCCTTCACGAATGCCGCGGGCATAAGCGTAGATAAACATGGAGGTGCAGGAGGTTTCCTCATAAGAATCGAAACAGTTCAGCACCTGATGCCACAGCCCGTTCTCTCCTTGCAGCGTCAGAACCCCGGCACACATTTCCCGATAGAAGGTTAGCAGTTCAGGCCGCTTCGGATGATCCCGGGGGAGAATGGATAACAGCTCGGTCAAGGAAAAGAGCACCCAGCCGTTCCCGCGTCCCCACGGAATGCCCGTTGCCTTCCCCCGCACAAAATCATAGACATGGGACATGATCTGCTGATCAGGCAGGTAAAGATACTTTTGGAACATCAGAAACTGATTCACTGCATCGTCCCAACAGGACGTATCCCCCGTCAACTGACCATAGCGCATCAGAAACGGCGTGCTCATATACAGATCATCGCACCACATCGTCTCCTGCCGCATCTCTCCGCTGCCGCGAACACGGTAGAATGCACCATCCGGGAGACGTTCCTGCTCATGAGCCATATAATTGGCAATCCGGTCTGCCGTCTCTCTGCCTCCGCGAATCTCGCCAAGCTCCATCGCTGCCAGCAGCGTTGAAGCGAATGAGCCGCAGTCATCCAGACTGTCTATGGCGGACAACTGATTGTTAATACCTGCTGCACCATAGGCTGCCCTGTCCCATAATGCGTATTGATCAAAAGCCGTACTAAGCCCGATATGCTCGCGCACATACTGGATGTAATCTTTGCGCCCAAGCTGCTGACCTGTCTGGAGCAATCCCATCAGAGTAACACCAAGCGGATAGTTCCATTTCCCATAATGGGTATTCTCCAGGAACGGACGAACATGCGTCGCTGGCAGATCAACACGCCAATAGACCCCCTGAGCCCCATCCTCAAATACGGTATCCGTTACGGCAATGTCTGCCGGAGAAGGCTCGGTGCCCGGAACGAAAGACCCGGTGTAAAGCCACACATCGGCACATCCAGCTACAGGACGCGGCGGCATTAGCCTCCAGCCTGCATTAACCAATGAATCAATAGCAGCTTCCTCAACCCCCGCCTTCCCTAGTGTAAAACCCCAGTTCGGCTCGCCCGCTCGATCCAGCTGTCCCTTCACGACCAAATCACACGTACCATATTGTCTCGGAAGCTGCACCCGAAAATGCCCACTGCCCAATGCCGTATACATTTCTGTTCCGTCCAGATAAAGCGTAAGCGCGCCTTCATGATGGCCCTGCAACATAACAGGCTCTGGCCCTGGCTGTGTAACATCAAGCTTGCACCATGCATAGGCAACCGCAGGCCGGGAGGTGCCGAATATTCGGGCAAACGCTCCCCTGCTTCGCTCCTCATCACTCCATGACTTGCGTGGATACCAGATGAGCCCCGTTTCTTCCTCCGTCATCCCGTTACACGGCAGATTTGATATGGGTTCATCTACAGGCTCGGAGTAGAGCCAGCCTTCCTGACCTTTGCGATCCACCCCGGGTGTGAGGAAGTGAAGCGGGAAATTTTTGAATGAACCTGTACCAAAGATACCGCCAAAGCCAGCATCTGTTTTCACAAAACAGAGCAGCACATCATTCCATCCCTCCCTCACCTGCAAGGGGATCGGCGTTCTTCGTTCGGGGAACAGCTCCTGAAGCAGCTCCGACTTAAATATCTGTTCCCCGTTCACATAGATCGTCACAGGACTATAACAGTTGAGACTTGTATTCAATGCGGTCTGCCCATCACTCCAAAGCTTGCCCCATACATACACATACTGACCACTTCGTGCTTCCTTGCAGCGATCTGCCAGATCGAGATCGTATCTGTAATCTCCCAGTCTGCGAAAGCCTTCCTGATGGCAGGCTCTGAATGTGAAGGAGTGCTGCGGATGATCGCCAATATAACGCTGGGCCACTGTTGTCAGCACATCCGGGATGGAATCATCATCATAGACCTTGTTCGCAATCGCCTCGTTTTCATGAAAATATCGAATGATCGTCAGCTCCTTTCCCGTTCTATACCTGAACCCGCTCGCCAAGCCGCAGGGTCTCCCCGCCTCTGACCTCAAGCACCTGCTGATCTGCGGTAAACCATACCGAAATGGCAGACGGATTATGAATGATCGACCTGTCTGCCGAGCATTCCAGCCGCTGCACCGCTGTCCAGTAGGCGATAATTTCACGATTGGTGGCATACCAGATATCATCTCTGCCGCCGATCTGCTGACCAAACTGTTCGATGATCTCCCAGTTATCATTGTTGTTAAACTCATAGCTGTGACCCCAGACGTAGAGCAGAAGCGGCGTACCTGTTTTGGTATGCTGGATAAATCGCTCGGTATATAACGACACATCGTTATGGTGACAGGTCGGATGCCATTCTAGCGGCTGCTCGGGTAAGGTAAAACGACCATGGGATTCAACGGTACGAGCATAGTCGATACCAAGCCACGCCAGCTTGGTGCTCAGCGCACGGTCGTATCCTCCGTTCGGATAAGCCATCCCGCGCACCGGATAACCTGCAAGCCGTTCCAGCGCTGCCCGATCCTGCATGATTTCTTCAACCAACAGCTCGTTCGGCACATATGGCAAAGTCGGATGGGTAACCGTATGTACAGCTACCTCATGCCCTGCATACAATGCGGCTACTTCCTCTGCCTCAATTCGCCCCGCCTTGCCCAGCAAGCCTGAGTTGAGATTAAAGGTTGCTTTTAGACCATAACGATTGCATATGTCCACCAGTCTTCTGTCGTGCACTACGCCATCATCGTAACTTAGCGTTAACGCTTTCATTACTCCACCCGGATATCGGTCATACTGGATACGATGCCCCATTCGCTTCCCTTCTTTCTTGTTGCTGTTTCTGCTTCATTTCCTGTTCATGTCCTCTTCACGATTGTCGCAGCACGGCGTCCTTCAGCCGATGTTCTTTCCCGTCAAAATACATGCCTTCCAGCAGACCGATCAACGTGTTGGTCACACACACTTCAATCTCGTTCTCTCCTGGTCGCAGCCAGCTCCCCTCGCCCTGCCAGCGATACGGAGACCAGCAGCGCACACCGAGACTATGCCCGTTGACCCGCACCTCCGTAACATCCTGCACAGACCAATGCTCGAATTCCAGTTCAAAACGGTGCATCTCTGTTTCGGCTTGATCCAGCCAGACCATACGTGTATAACTCATCTCCCCGGCAAAATGGGTATACAGCGGCAGCGGCTCTGGTCCGATGCGCTCTGCCACGTACGGCTCTGGTACAAGTGAGGCTGCGCCTTCATGATGAAATTGAACGCCGAATCCTCCCCGCAAATACAGCGGATCAACAATCCCATCCTCATCTTGGGTAATATCCACTGTAATAACCAGTTCATTAAGGCCACTACGCAGCAGCTTTGCAACATCACAGGCGATATTCGTATGGTCGGTAATCTCGGCAGGTATGAACTGATCTCTCGTTAGAGTATGACCGTTGATTTCCATCACCCATGCCCCCGAAATGGCAGCACGGTCCATAAACAGCAGACATTCCGGCAGTGATGTCCTCAGCTCAAACGCCGCAGTATATCGACACTGGATCGGGTAGGCTATTGAAGCCTTTTTCGGTGTGCCAAATACCTGATCAAACTGAAGTGGAAGCGGATGCTGCTCTGCAAAGGCTGCGGCCAGATCAATAAACGGCTTGACGCTGGCCTGCGCCATGTCGAGAAAATCGCCATGCTCATTAGAGGCCTGTACTTGAAACTGTCCAATCCGCAAGTTATTCGGCTGTAACGCCTTGATACGCCAAGGCCCTTCACAGGAAAGCACGATTTGATGGGCAGCTTCCGCTTCTGCTCCTGCAACCTCATCTTCTTGTGACCCACCCGCAACCCACTTTTGTAAAAGAAACCGAACCGCATGTGCTTCATATGGCGCCAACGTAAGCGGAATGCACCACCGGCCTTCAAGCGCTTTATACGGAAGTACCTCCCTCTGGCCAGTCTCCAGGTTAAGCCGTTCAACAATCAGTACTTTGTGTTCGTCTTTGGATAACCCCATGCCGCTTCTTAGATGCAGATGTTCGCGGTTGATCTTCAGCTGTCCTTCATAGCCTTCGCCCTCCTGATTAGACAGGAAAACCATAAACTCTCCCGCAGATAACTGACGGGTCTGCATCAGCAGTGCTGTACTCTCCTCTGCCATGTCCCAGCTGACTACCTCAGGCACAACCTCCTGCAGCAGCTGCGATAACTGTCGTAACGGAAGGGCATGCCCGCTTTCGCTTTCCACCTCGAACGGAAGAAAACAGGCGTTGCCCCGCTTCTCGCCTGACTGACCATTTTGACCCGCTGTTCCGAAAAAATCAGCAGCCTCATCTCCTGCCGGGCTTCCCGGCTGTATCGCGATATGAGGCAGCATACCCATGGAAATCACGGTTCCTCCTGCTGCGACCAATCGTTTGATCTGTTTCCAGGCAGCGGCCTCCAGATTGAGCATAGGCGGCAGAATTAATACATCGTAACGGGCGATACCGATCTCAATTACCCCATTTGCAACATGCCCTTCGACCAATAATTCCGGGTCAAGGTGATCATAATCCCGCCGCTGCTGCAGCAGATGGGCCGTGATTCGCATCCAGTCCTGAATCAGCTGATTCAGCTGCACCCGTTCTGCTTCATGCTCGCCGCTGTATTCGAAACCGTGCAGCGGGTTGCCCATCAGGCTCCAGAAGGTGGTCGTTGGGTCAAGCACCGCAATACGGATCATCGCTGTCCCTGTACTCATGAGGTAACTCAGGCGGCCTGTATAATCACCCAGCTGCCTGAAATGTTTCCAGTACGGATTCTGTAGAAATTGAGAGGGCGGTGCATCATGCTTGGTCAAACCACCAATCGTATAGAAAAACGCATGAAAGTTATAAAAATTAGTGCCCATGGCCGCCATTCGGTCAATCATCCACTTGGCATCCTGCAAGGTCATCGACCAGCCGACACTGTGGAAGCATTCAATCATATTGCGGCTCCGGCCCAGCTGCCGGGCAAGCGAACTGACCATTTTCGGATTATCGCGCAGCCGCTGACCATACCGCTCCAGTATCCATGACAACGGACGCCCGATTTTTTCATGCGCCGAATCCCCTCCGGGCATATGGCTGTATAATTGGGTGGTCATCCGTACCCCTGGCACCTCTGCCGCATACTGTATACCTGCCGCTTCACACCAGTCATGCACCTGCTTGTGATACGACTCCCGCAGGAGCAAATGCAGTGACTGAAAATAGTCATATCGAATCACAGCCGCATTCGGCACATCCCTGTATAGCAGTGCAGGCAGGGACTCAATCAGACTGTATCCGCACCGTTCGTGGAAATAACGGGGCAGTTGGGGCGACCAGGGCAGCCTGCCGAGCGGAGCAATTTCATCCGAGAACATGCCCTGTATCACGCCACTTTCAAAATGCTCGCCTACAGCAGCTTTGTACCGTTCATGGGTCAGCCGGATAAAATGACTCATCGCTTCCCTGTGACACGGGTCTACAAAATTGCCGTAATATTTAAAGTCATCGATCTCCTTTTCCTGAAAAACAATGATCTCCCAATCACCTTCCGACACCTCCCATATCAGGCGAAACGCGGTTTGATACGTAAAGAAACGTTTGCGGTTATATGATGTAAGTCCCGTCTCCTGATAGACCTGGTCCGTCTGTATATTACCGATGCAGCTGCGCAGGTTGACGGCTGTATGCCACTCGCGATTTCCCTCTGTATCCCGACGAACCGCCTGCGCCAGCAAAATACGCCCCCATGGGAGCTGGATCTGGACAACCTCCCCCCCACGAACAACCGCATGATGATGCACCAGTTCACGCTGCTTTGCTTCTGGAAAATCGAGCGTTACCTCTCCACCAGCCATCCCGCTTGGATACGGATACTCGTCATATAGCCAGACCTGCATGCCATAAGCAGCAGCTTCACTGACAGCGAGACGCACCTTGTCAAACCACGCTTCAGACAGATATGGAATTTGCAGCCCCTGGCGAGGGCAGATAAAAAATCCACCCACACCCTGCGCATGCATCTCTGCGATCTGCCGCCTGATCTGCTGCTCCTGCATCTCCCCGTTCCAAAACCAGAAGGGATGTACCCGATACTGCGCTTCGGGATGTTCAAATGCATTATGGTCCCACTTCATGCCATCTGCCTCCCTGTTGGTTATACGCTCACTCACCTATCATTTCACACGGAAATCCGTCCATTATTTCAGGGCAGCGTACAGCTCGTTGATTTCCTTCACGTATTCGTCACCACCACTGCTTTTCCATAAAGCCACCGCATCCGCGAAGCCTTTTTCATCAATCTGCCCTACAATATATTTGATCCGGGCATCGTTAATGATATTGTCCAGCTGCGGCCCTTTCTGGGCATACACGTCCGAGATCAGCGGCTCGCCGGGATTAGCGACAACGATCTGCTCATTCGCCTTCTGCACCTGTGCCACCTTCTCCCGGACAGGGGTTGGCTCGACGCGAAGTGTTTTGTCCTCAGGAATGAACATCAGTATCTGATTCAGCCCTTGTACATCCCGCAGCGCCAGCTTGTCGGTCGTTGGAAGCACATAATCTCCTTTTTTCTCATACTGCTTGCCCTCGATACCGTTCCCCAGCAAAGCCTGCAGTTCCGGCTCGTTCAATTGATCCAGGAAATGCAGCACCTTCTTGAGCTCTTCTTCGGTTTTGACACTGCTTTTGGAGATCGCAATCATACCCGAATACCCGGATGTCGGCATATCCCGCAGCCCCTTAGGCCCCTCCATCGCCTGTAATACATCTACACGCCCTGTGGCGTTCGGGTCCTTCTCCAAAATCTTCTGATCCATGCGCTGTGCATTATCCGCTACATCGACCATGACACCCGCTTTCCCGTTCACAAACGGATCAGGCAGCTTCGTCGGGTCCATCACGGCAAAGTCCTTGTTGACCAGACCTTCACTGTAAATTTGTCTGAAAAATTTCAATGCCTCCATATATTCCGGCGTCTCATGTGCAGGCATCAGGCCGCCCTTACCGTCATCTCCCCACTTGTTCGGGGCGCCAAACCAAATTTGCATATTATCCCATGGACCCGTAAATTTGCTGGCAACCAGACCATAGGTGTCGTCTTTACCATTTCCATCCGGGTCATCCTTCGTGAATGCTTTGAGCACATTGTAAAACTCTTCGATGGTCTTGGGCTCCTGCAGCCCCAGCTTCTCCAGCCAGTCCTTGCGAATGGTCACCCCGTTGCGCCCTAATGCTCTCGCCCGGTAGATGCCATATGTTTTGCCATCAATAGAAGCATTGTTCTTGATGATCTCATTCATCTGGCTCAGGTTCGGATAATCCTTCAAGTACGGGTCAAGCTCCCAGAACGCACCTGTCCGGGCCGCATTAATAAAGCTAGGGGACTTGCCCAGCACAACCATAATCTGAGGAAGCTTACCTGAAGCGAGTGTAATGTTGAATTTATCCTCATATGAGCTGCTTGGCACCCATTGCAGATCAACATCCACTTGAGTAAGTTCCTCCAGCTTCTGAATCACGGGACTGTTCGCCGGCGGATTCTCCGCTTCAAAGTTCGGAAGCATCACGGTAAGCTGCTGCTTCGCGCCTGCTCCCGATGCTCCTGATTGCTTGCTTTCTGTGGAGCATGCCCCTAAAACCGTGCCGAGTACCAGTGATGCCGAAAGCAGCCAAGCCCCTTTTTTAAACGCGTTCATGTGTACCATACGTTCTCCCCCTTGGTTTTAACCTTTGATTGAACCCAACATGACACCTTTGGCAAAATGCTTCTGCAAAAACGGATATACCAGCAAAATTGGGATGGTACCGACAACGATTACCGCCATTTTGATCGACTGCTCGGGCGGCTGCACAAAGTTCGGGTCCATATTCGCCATATCGCCCACACTCGCTTGGGATAAAAGCACGATCTGTCGCAGCATGACCTGTAAGGGCCATTTGTCACTGTCCGAGATGTACAGCAGTGCCGAAAAAAAGTTGTTCCAGTGGCCTACGGCATAGAACAAGGCAAAGGTGGCAATGACCGGCTTGGACAGCGGCAGTACAATTCGCCACAGTACCCCCAGGTCCGAACAGCCGTCGATCCGGGCGGCTTCCTCCAGCCCGGGCGGCATTTGCTGAAAGAAGTTTTTGACAACGATTAAATTAAAAGCGCTAATAGCGCCAGGAAGCATCAAGGCCCAGTACGAATCGAGCAGTCCCAATCCGCGAATGACAAGGTACGTCGGAATCATGCCCCCGCCAAACAGCATCGAGAAAATGACCATATTCATCAGCACATTGCGGCCCCAGAAGTCACTTCTGGACAGCGGGTAAGCCATCGTAAGCGTGAAGAACAGATTCACCAGCGTGCCTGCAACGGTAATGAAAACCGACACACCTATGCTGCGGAATACGGTAGAGGACGAAAAAATATACTCGTAGGCACTGAAGGAAAACACCTTCGGGATCAGAAAAAAGCTGCGTTCTGTAATTTCGGCCTCCGTGGCAAACGAATTCCCGATAATATACAGGAAAGGAAGCACGGTTAAGATGCCCAGCAGGCCCAGCATGACATAGTTGAACACATCAAATACCTTACCGGCAGAGCTGTTGTATAAACGGCTGTTCACGGGTGTTCCTCCTTCCAATCATTTGCACACCATTAATAAATACCGGGATGACCGAACTTCTTCGCCAGTTTATTGCTGCCAAGCACAAGAATAATGCCAACCACCGATTTGAATAGTCCAACAGCGGTACTGTAACTGAATGCGCCTTGTGTAATACCCACGGTGTATACGTATGTGTCAAAAACATCGGCCACATCCCGGTTCAGCGAATTGGTCATCAGGTAAATCTGTTCAAACCCGGTATCCAGGAAGTTGCCCAGCCGCAGAATCAGCAAAATGACTATCGTCGTGCGGATCGCAGGCAGTGTCACATGCCACATGCGCCGCAGCCGTCCTGCTCCGTCTACAATAGAAGCCTCGTACTGCTCCGTATCAACCCCTGCAAGAGCTGCGAGGAAAATGATCGTGCCCCAGCCCATCTCCTTCCACATCATCTGAATGATAATCAGGGGCCGAAAGGAACCCGGACTGGAGAGCACATCGACAGGTCGGCCTGTAATCCAGGCGATCAGATCGTAGAGCACACCGCCCTGCGGGGTGAGAAACACATAGGTGATGCTCGCGATAATGACCATGGATACGAAATGCGGCACATAGACCAGCGTCTGAATGGTTCTTTTGAAGAAAGCTACGCGAATCTCATTTAATAACAGGGCAATAATGATGGGTGCCGGAAAAAAGAAAATCAGATCATACAGCGCCAGAAGCAGCGTGTTACGCAGCAATCGAAAGAAATCCGGGTTAGAGAAAAAGGTGGTGAAGTTCTCCATCCCGACCCACTCGCTCTGACGAATGCCAAGGAAGGGCTGATAATCCTGAAAGGCAATGACGATGCCCCACATCGGCAAATATTTGAAGATCACAAAATACAAAAAACCGGGAAGCACAAGCACATATAACCATTTGTTTCGTTTAATCTGCCTTTTCCAGTTGGACTCCCGTTTCAGCGGCTGCAAGATCACCTCCGCCGGGGCAGTCAGTGCTGATTGGCCCGGTTCATGATGGTTCATCTTCCCGTTCATGGTTCCCCCCCTTGTTGTCTGCGACTTCGATTGTAAGCGTTATCAAAGTTCTGGTATTCAGACTATACAGCCAGCGATTTGCAGGCAACCTTCATTTTTTGCTGTGACTGTATAATTCATCGAAAAGCCCGCTATAGCGCCATTTTGGCGAGGCTTTGCACTTTTTGCAGAGGGGCAGATTGCACTTTTTTGCCGATTTCTCTTTCTTTGTTTGTTTGTTTGTTTGTTTGTTTGTTATCAAAATGAAAAACCGGTATCTGCGTCAAGCAGACATCCGGCGATGGATCAAGCGGGTATACCCTGACATTCCGCCGCAAATAAGCGGCAAATAAGTGGTTCACCATGGGAGCTCTTCTTATTTAAACCATTGGTCCCGGTACTGGCTTGGCGTAATGCCCTCCTGTTTCTTGAAAATACGATTAAAGTAGCTATGCTGGTAACCAACCGCAGCGGCAACGTCATTGATACGCATGGCTGTGTCACGCAGCAGCTGTTTGGCTGCATCCATTCGCACCCGTGTGACATAATCAATAAAATTGCTGCCTGACACTTGTTTGAAGGCTTTGCTCAAAGCGTACGGGGTCATCTGCTCCAGGTCTGCACAGCTTTCCAGTGAAATATCGCTTGCATAATGCTGCTCGATATACCTCATGGTGCGTTCAACGACCTGATTCAACGGCTCTTGGGTGCGTGACTGTATCTCTTCTATATAGGGTAAAAAAACCTCCCGAACCATCCACTCCTGCATCTGTACCGGCTCGCGAATGGCGGACAATTGTTCATACATGTTGCTGCCGCCAAACAAGGTATACGGAGTTACCCCGGTCTGAAGCATCATATGTTGAATACTTCCGAGCAATTGCAGCATCATCTGCTGTACCTGAAATTCGGTGCGGCCCGCGCCGGTAATATCAGACATGAAGGCTGCAAGGGCTTGCTCCGCTTCAGACAGATTCACCAGCCGCAGCGTCTGAATGAGCTCACGTTCCAGCCCCAGCGGATATGATGCGCCTTCATCGTTACGAAAGCATTGCTCATCCTCCAGATCAAGAATCTGACTGCCCTCTTCTACGCGGCGGTATGCCGCAGCCTGCTCCATCTCCACAAGCTGTCCGGGCAATTCCTGCAGCGCAGTCACGGGCCTGCTGACCATCAAGGTCACATTCAATCTCAGTGTGCGCGCAATGACATCGACCAGTTCCTCAGCCCATATCCGTGCCTGTGGTTTGATTGATTCAGACTCAGGGGCAATAATCAGCATCGCGGAAGAAAGGTTGTGAAAATTCATCACACTGCTCTGACTGAAATACGCTCTCGCAACCTCTTGAATGATATTGACTGCGGCAAACGTCACCAGCCCTTTATCCTGACTTCCGAACCGTCCTTGCAGCTGGTCATATCCCGTAAAATACATCTGTACCAGCAGAAACTGCCTGCCTTCCAGTTCAAAGCCAAGATGAGACATTCGCTGACGCAAGTCCTCTTCGCTATAAGCATACATATGGCCCTGGATAAGCTGTAACACAAAGCTGGTTCGCAGATGCGGCAGATGCTCCTGCAGCTGGCGATGTGCCGATACACTGCGTGATGTCAGCTCATGCCATTGCCGTTCTAACAGTTCGAACTCATCCAGCCCGGCTCCCGCTGTTTCTTTATCCCTGTCACTCTCACTTCGCACAGGCATAAGCAAATGCAGCATACGGGCTACCGGGGAGTAAATCTGACGTGAGGCGAACCAGGACAGAAGCAGCCCCAGCAGAAGACTGCCCGCACTGGCTGCCACAATGATAGTGGATATCAGCTTGACGGGAGAAGTGATCGCGTTCAAAGGCGCAGCCGAAACATACCTCCATGCCGAGTCAATCCGATCCAACGTCCCGTACGAAACAGAGTAGGTCTGATCCTCGTAGCGAAACAGAAAGGAGCGACTGTCCTTGTGCAGACCCACCTCTTCTTTGAGCTGCTGCTCAAAAGCAGTATACGGCCTGCTGCTGTCTGAATCGCCTGATATGAGCGTACGTCCTTCCTCATCCATCAGAAAGGTTAAGCCTTCATCATAAGGAGTAAGCGTTTTCAATAAACTTGCCAATTTCTCATTATCCAGCGTGACGATCAGTGCACCGAACGGATGAATGCTCTCCCCCGGTATTTTATGAACAAGCACAAGCGGATTGCCTTGAGCTGCATTCAGGGTCTGCTCTTGGCTCTGGTTCAAAGACTGCTCTTGAACTGAATTCGGGCCCTTATCCTGCGTTGCTTCCGCTCCTCCGATTGCCTCTGTCTTGCTGCCAGGTCGCCAATCCGTCCAGTATACATGGTTGCCCATCGTCAGATAACGCTGATAGGCTGCCGCAAGCGAGCTGTCCGTCAATTCCGTGTAATCACGGTTAAACAGAATCGGCTTCGGTTCCTGCAGATACAGCTGCGCGGATTGAATTAACGGATGAGAACCCTGCAGCACATACAGTGTCGTTACGATCTCCTGCGTTTCATTGAAATAATAAATAAAATCCAGATTCCGCAGTGCATTGCCAAATCTCGGTTCAAATGCCCAATGGGATAAATTCATCTCCAGGTAGGCGAGCTGGTCGTCCACATTCCCCGCACGGTTCTCGATCTGGCTCTGGTGCATGCGATTAAATTCATTTTCCATCCATCCAACGACGAGCTGGTACATGACGATGCCCGTAATTAAACCGGGAATGCTGACGATCAATAGAATGAGCATCAGGCTGTTTCGGTAGAAACGGCCCTTGTGTCTTGTCGCCCTCCATTCAGGCCAATGCTTGAGTCTGACTGTCATGAACTTTCCTTCAACTCCCTGTTCAATAGTTGAGGTGACCGGTTCTATTTTGAAAATATATGGATAACGCCGTTTTCTGTATTATACGCACAATTGGCAATGTGTTGAAGCCATGCGGATGTTGCATTTTTTTAACCAATGTTTTATTAACGTGGCAAAATGGATTACAATAGATTGAAAGCAGATTGAAGGAGGCCTCTTTTGATGAAAGAACAAGCATATTTTGAACAAAATCGGGATAAACATCTGGCAGAACTGAATGAATGGTTATCCATTCCGAGCATTTCGGCCATTTCTGAGCATAAAGAAGATATCCAACGTGCCGCACAGTGGGCAGCAGATGCACTCACACGTGCCGGGATGGAAAATGTAGAAATTATCCAAACGGCCGGACATCCGATTGTTTATGCAGATCACCTGCATGCTCCGGGTAAACCGACAGCGCTGATCTACGGACACTACGACGTACAGCCGGTTGATCCGCTTCACCTGTGGGAGACACCTCCTTTTGAACCAACGGTTCGAGATGGCAAGCTGTATGCCCGTGGTGCAACGGATGATAAAGGACAAATTTTTATACATATCAAAGCCGTTGAAGCACTGCTCGCCGAGAACAAAGAGCTTCCGATTAACGTGAAGTTCTGCATCGAGGGTGAAGAGGAAATCTCCAGCCCGAACCTGCCGATCTACCTGAACGATCATACGGAAAAGCTGCGTGCTGACATGGTGCTGATCTCGGATACGTCCTTGCTGGAAAAAGGAAAACCGGCAATTTCCACGGGCCTGCGCGGCCTGTGCTCCATGCATGTAGACCTGTTCACCGCCAACACCGATCTGCACTCCGGCTCTTTCGGCGGTGGTGTACCCAACGCGCTGCATGCTCTCGTATCCCTGCTGGCATCCCTTCATGATGAGCAAGGCCGCGTAAGTGTAGACGGCTTCTACGACGGAGTTCTGCCACTGTCACCGGAAATGCGCGAGGAATTCACAAAGCAGGGCTTCAACGAGGAGCAGCTTCGTCAGGATCTCGGACTCGAGCATTTGTATGGTGAAGAAGGTTATTCCTTCGTGGAGCGTGTCGGCGCACGTCCAACGCTGGAGCTGAACGGCGTATGGGGCGGCTTCCAGGGCGAAGGCACCAAAACCGTCATTCCGAAAGAGGCACATGCCAAAATCACCTGCCGTCTGGTTGCAGATCAGGACCCGCAGCATGTACTTGATGCGATTGAAGCGCATCTTCGCGCCCATGTACAGCCAGGTGCCACACTGCAAATTGAACAGATCGAGAAGGCTTTTGCCTTTAACACCGATCCGACTGATCCGATCCTGCAAAAAGCCGCAGATGCATATGAAAAAGTATACGGCGTACGTGCCCTCTTCACCAAGGATGGCGGCTCGATTCCGATTGTAGAGAAGCTTTCCCGCGTGCTGGGCGTGCCTGCGGTCATGATGGGCTTTGGTCTGCCGGACGAGAATCTGCATGCACCGAACGAGCACTTCAATCTGGAGAACTTTGATAAGGGATTGCTGACTGTTGTGGAGTTTATGAAAAGTCTGGCTTAACGGTTAAAACGGAGGTGAGGGCGAGCTTAGTGGACGTTCCGGTGGCGAGTCGTTCTTTCGATCGCTGTTATCCCCAGATTTTTTCGATTCCCTTTTCCAAGGGGAAAATCCGGGGATAAAGGCGAACGCTTCGCTTCTACAGAATCGATCTCGCCTCCTCCACTACGTTAGCGCCTTTCCTCTGTCCTTTTTTAAAAATTATGCCCCCTTTTATGGGGCATGGCAGAAAAAACAGGATGTGGGGCGCGCTTAGTGCACGTTCCGGTGGCGAGTCGTTCTTCCGATCGCTGTTATCCCCAGATTTTTCGATTCCCTTTTCCAAGGGGAAAATCCGGGGATAAAGGCGAACGCTTCGCTTCTACAGAATCGATCTCGCCTCCTCCACTACGTTTGCGCCTTGTTCTATACTCGTTTTAAAAGATAAGCAATGCTTTTGGGAGAGTAAAAAGGGATTGGGGCGCTGGGAGGACGTTTCGGTGCGAATCGTTCTTGCGAATTGCTGTTACTACTCTTTTCTTTAGCCATATGTCATTAATATAGCGAGATAAGAAACCGATAGCCTTTATGGTTATCGGTTTCTTATTTTATTACAAGCTGTGTATATAGTGATCAATATGATTCCATGTCATGGCAGATCATGTTAATCTTCTTATAAAGAGTTTGCAGCGCTAAACGCATTCATAACATTACTTTTATACGGGACAGGGACAGGAACGGTATCTATAACCGCGGGTACTTTTTTCAAACCTGATACATTCCTGCATCTCCGCACTTGCAAGCCGAATCTGAATGATGAGGTGAACTGTGATGTCTGCTTCTCATTTGACCAAAACTGCACTGGCTCATTCACTCAAACATTTGATGGAACATACCCCGCTGAACAAAATTACGGTAAAACATCTGGTCGAGGACTGCGGTGTGAACCGGCAAACGTTTTATTATCATTTTCAGGACATTTATGCACTGCTCGGATGGATCTATGAAACGGAAGCTGTGAACAGCCTTGCGGGGTATCGCAGTTACGACACATGGACCGAAGGATTTCACAAAATTTTCTGTTACATTGAAAATAATAAAGCCTTCTGCTGCAATACGCTAGAATCCCTCGGTCGTGCTCATCTGGATGGATACCTCTATCAGGTTACGCATGATCTGATTATGGGGGTGATTAACGAGCTGGCGGGTGGAGCCAAGGTTCGCAGTGAGGATAAAGAGTTTGTCGCCAATTTCTACACACTCGCCTTCACCGGGCTGATTATTCAATGGATGAGAAATGACATGAAGGAGCCGCCTGATCAGATCATTACCAAGCTGAGTGAACTGATTGAAGGAAATGTGATCAGGGCACTGCACAAGTATGAGCTTAAATATGAGCACTTAAAATAACACGGAAAGCTGCCATCGGCTTCAGGATGAGCGGCTTTTTTGCGAGTATCATTTGGAGCATGATCAGGTTCGGTTAGCTTGATTGGAAGAGAAAGATGGAAACCAGCAGGCTTATACTCTTGTCGCAACAGAAAATGAGTCCTAACCAAACAACAAGACCGCCTATAACTAGACATTTTTCCAATAGTGACTAAAAAACAGACACCTGCTTTCTTTTGATCATACCTTCTTTCCATGCATGGGTTTACATTGGGAATGTGAGTACACCATCATTTGGAGGCGATTGGTCGTGAAAAAGGAACATGGCTCTAAACAGGTTTATTTTGTTGGCGGCGGTATTGCATCCCTTGCGGGAGCAGCTTATTTGGTGAGAGACTGTGACTTTCCTGGTGAAAACATTCACATCATTGAAGAAATGCCTATTCTCGGCGGCAGTAATGACGGGGCAGGTAATGCCGAGCAGGGTTACGTGATTCGCGGTGGACGTATGCTTAATGATGAGGCGTATGAGAATCTGTGGGAGCTGCTGGCGACCATGCCTTCCATTGACCATCCGGGCATGTCGGTAAGAGAAGAGATCACTGCTTTTGACAATGCCAACCCGACACATTCCAATGCACGCTTGATTAACCGCGATGGTCAGGTCGAAGATGTTCTGTCCATGGGCTTTGACATGGCCGACCGGCTGGCGATGGGCAAGCTGATTATTACCCCTGAAGATACGCTTGGCAAGTTGCGAATTAACGACTGGTTTGCTCCCCACTTTTTCCAAACGAACTTCTGGTATATGTGGGCGACGACGTTTGCATTTCAGCCTTGGCACAGTGCGGTGGAGTTCAAACGATATATGCTGCGCTTTTTTCACGAGTTTCCACGTATTCAGACGCTGGAAGGGGTTACGCGCACACCCTATAACCAATACGACTCCATCATTCTGCCGCTGCACCGATATTTGGAGCCGTTCGGCGTAGATTTCACGCTGAAATGTACTGTTACGGATTTGGACTTCAAAGAGGGCGACGGAATCACCGTGACTCACATGCATGTGCGGCGGAATGGAGCCGAGGAAGTAATTGATATTCATGAAGGGGATTTGGTGATTGTAACAAACGGTTCCATGACCGAAGGCGCTGATCTGGGCTCCATGACTTCCGCTCCGAAGCTGAACGGCAAGGGCAGCTCCTGGAAGCTGTGGGAGAACATTGCGGCGAAAAAGCCGCTGCTGGGCAACCCTTCCTCCTTTAACGATCATGTCGATGAGTCCAAATGGGAATCGTTCACGGTTACGTTTCAGGATTCGGTATTTTTTGATCTGATGGAAAAATTCACTCGCAACCGCGCCGGTACTGGTGCTCTCGTCACATTCAAGGATTCAAGCTGGTTCATGTCCGTTGTACTTGCTTTTCAGCCGCATTTCCGGAATCAGCCGGAGCATGTCAAAGTCTTCTGGGGCTACGGGCTGTATCCAGACAACGTAGGTGACTATGTGAAAAAAAGAATGTGTGATTGCACGGGTGAAGAAATTATGCAGGAACTGATCGGCCATCTGCATTTTCGGGAGCACCAGGACGCGATCATGGCAACAGCCAATTGTATCCCTTGTATGATGCCTTATATCACCGCTCAATTCATGCCACGGCTGAACAGTGACCGCCCTCAAGTGGTGCCGGAAGGTTCAACCAACCTGGCGTTTATCAGTCAATTTTGCGAGATTCCCGACGATGTGGTGTTCACAGAAGAATATTCGGTGCGCGCCGCACGCATCGCCGTATATACACTGCTTGGCATCAACCGCCCGGTGGAGCCGATCCATCAATATCAATACGATGTGCGAACGCTGTTCAGCAGCTTCGTGACTTCGTTCAGATAAACATTCGGATACGGAATCAGAAAAGCATGTAGATATTCATGTAGATATGCGTTCAAATACGAGATATGTATTTAGATGTGTGTTTAGATACGTGTTTAGATATATGTTTAGATACGATATATGCATTGAGAGATGCGTTTCAAATATGCACTTCAAATATGAGTTTAGATAAAAGTTCAAATACGTATTCGGATATGCGTTTAAGATGTGCATTCAGAGATGCGCTAAGCTTTGTGCTCAGATAAACTTGTGAAATTTATTCACTAAAAAGAGCCCTGTCATCTGATCTGACAGGACTCTTAATGGGGTATGCTTTTGCTTTGTCAGCTGTACGCTGAACCGAACCTATCCATGAAGAATAATGGGGAGTTTCGACTTTATGAGTGTGGGAGTGTAGAATTATAATAGTATAGACTTATAGAAGTCGTAGCACGAGAACCAACATCACAATGTGTTTTTTACGCGGCCAACCAACGCAGAATCTACGAAAACAACCAGTAACATGCCCCTCATCAAAATTAACTCCTAACAAAACACAACATAGTACAGCACAACCGTATTGACTCCTGCCAGAATAGTCACCAAGACAAGGAAATAGCCGCTTCCCACGCTCTAACGATCTCAGGAAAGCTTATTTCACCATTTTAGAAGGTCTGAAAAATCTAACGAATCGTACAAGCCTTATTTGACAAATTCAGCTGCGTTTCATGCCAAAATGGGCTGATTCATGTGAAATAGCGTCTCTCGGATTCGTTAAAATTCGAAATGCCGTGAAATCGGGTAAATAAGGCTTCTCAGAATCGTTAGCGCATGAGCAAACTTTTCATAGCCCACTTCTTGCCATAAGTCGTAGATTAGTCAGGTTAATATTTAACCCTCAGGCACAGATTTGTACATTGTATAATTGCCTTCTTCACTGGAATATACATACTCAGGATGCTCTATGGAACGAAACAATTTTGTGCCTGGAGGCAATACAGTAGCCATACCTGATTTAAACTTCTTTGTACTTTTATAGTGTTTCATTGATATTTCTCCATATAAAGTCGTATCTACAGATTTAAATTCTGCTTCGTTAACGGTTTTCACCTTTTTATAAAGTATAGACTCGAATAAAAATAGATCACTATTTTTATCTAATTCCATTAAGGCTTGCGCCATTTCTTGGGTAGCACTAGTTTCTGTTGTACACCCCACAATTCCAAAAAAAACTAAATTAAATACAAGAAAGAAGTAAATAACTTTATTATACATAAAGAATAACCTCCTTGTATTATTACAACCTACACTTGCTCATATATAGTAAATCAATAGATTCAATGGATACTTTGTGAATAGAAAGACAACAAATGAGATAATACGCTTCTTTCCAAGAAGGCCTAATATTCAGCTGTCTATGGAAAAAAACTAAAAAAACAAATGTACATAAAAGGTCGCCTAACTGGCGACCTTTTAAAAGTGTATCAAAATTACTGTGTCATCTTCGATCAACGGTGCAGTTGGTTTAAATAAACAGGAAAGCTCTCAGGCAAACTCCTTCCTTATGCGAACAATTACGTGCGAAATGTCGTGAACTTCAGCATATGCACCATCTTGGAGAAATGCGTAATCTCCTGATCCACGTCTCTCGTATCCGTGCCTGCCATCGCTTGATTGGCTCGCAGTGTTCTGCGCGTGTTCAGCATGCCTTCAATCAGCTTCATGACCGTGTTGCGTCCGCGGTGGTCCACGATCATGTATTTTTTGCGTGCATCCAGCTCAATCCATACGATGTTGTTAAAGGTCGTGAACAAATGTTTGCGGTACTGCTCCATATCCGTCTCATTGTAATGCTCGCCATAAAAAGCATAATATCCGTGAATGTGCAGCTTCTCCGCCAGCACGGGGATAAACGGATCATGTTCCAGCATGGCGTTACGTTCCATGGTTCATGCCTCCGTGAATGATCCGCAGATCTCATTTTTTGAGATCTATTTTAACATATTGTTTAGCGCATTTCCTCTTATGCCATCCCCGGCAAGTCCCACACTCATGCTTTCTCATACAAACAAATCTAATGCGGTTGCCAGTTACGATCTATGTGACTAGATTAGCTACATATCAAGTACTTCTTAAAGCACTGCTTAAATTAGTAGCTACCTATGTTCCTATCAGCATTATGAGCCGATTCTTCTGCCCTTCACCCACACCGACTCAATCGCCAGTTCCTCATTCAGCAAAACAATATCCGCTTGCTTTCCCTGTGTCAGGGAACCGGTGCGATGCTCAATGCCAAGCAGACGTGCCGGTGTCAGACTTGCTGCCCTTGACGCAGCTACCAGACTCAGCCCCACTTCCTGCACGAGATAACGAAAGCCGCGTACCATGGTCAGGGTGCTGCCCGCCAAAGCGCCGCCTTCTTTCAAACGTGCTTCTCCGTTCTTCACGATCACGGGCAGATCCCCGATCTTGTATTCACCATCGTCCAGTCCTGCTGCTGACATCGCATCGGTAATGAGCACAAGCTGATCATTCCCCTGTTTCAATTGAGCGAGAATAGATATTGCCGCAGGATGCACATGAATGCCATCGGCAATGACTTCCGCACTGATGCGCGGATCACTCAGCACAGCCCCGGCCGTACCCGGCTCACGATGGTGCAGCGGTGTCATGGCGTTAAATGTATGCACAGCATGATGCAAGCCCGCTTTCACTGCTCGCTGTACATCGTCGTAGGTTGCGTCCGTGTGACCAAGCGCAGCTGTGATTCGCTGCTCCCGCAGCCAGGAGATCACCCCCAGCGCCCCCTCACGTTCCGGCGCCAGAGTCACCTGACGAATAAGGCCAGGGTACTGCTTTTCCCACCCCTGCAGCCAGGTCACATCTGGGAGCACAATATGATCGGGATTTTGCGCACCAGGCCATTTCGGACTAAAAAAAGGTCCCTCCAGATGCACGCCCTCCAGCTGTGCATAGCGCATTTCCCCGGAGCGGTAGCGATCTACCTCGGCCAAAACATGATCCAGACGCTCCTTCGGAGCCGTCATGGATGTCGCCAGCATCGCTGTTGTTCCCTGTGAGCTGTGGAATGAAGTGATCTTGTCCAGCACTTCCGGGCTTGCATCCATAAAATCTTCTCCGTTGCCGCCGTGCACATGAATATCAATAAAGCCAGGTACGATCAGACCCGCTCCTTTGACAGGAAGCTCGCCAGCTTCTTGCCGAAGGGCTTCAGGCAGACCTTCCGGTATGCCAGCATATACGATTTTATCGGCGTGCCAGACGATCAGACCGTCCTCCAGCACTTTATCGGAGAGCAGCAGTCTGCCACGGAGCAAAGTTATCTTTTTTTCCAACTCACCGCCACTAACTTGATGATGGGCTTTGGTCATCGAACCAGCCTCCCTGCGGCACGATCCAGCAGTACAACTACATTCGGATGACATTGCAGCAAGGATGCCGGGCAGGAGGTTGTAATTGGACCCATGAACGCTTCGCGGATAATCTCCGCTTTCTCTTCGCCACGGGCGATGAGCAGAATTTGTTTTGCTTTTAAAATAGAACCGACTCCCATCGTAATCGCTTGCGCTGGAACTTCGTCGATGCTGTCAAAAAAACGTGCATTGGCCTTTCTTGTCTCTTCCTTCAAATCCACTACATGGGTGCGACCGGTTAATTCCGTTCCTGGCTCATTAAAACCGATATGACCATTATGCCCGATGCCCAGCAATTGCAGGTCAACAGGCCCGCGATCCTCCAGACGCCGCTCATAACCAGCACATTCCTCCGCCAAATCTGCCGCCTCTCCATTCGGCACATTCGTGCGGGACAGGTCCATGTCGATATGATGAAACAGCTGCTCATTCATAAAACTGCGGTAGCTTTCGCGATGCTCTGTAGGCAAACCGACGTATTCATCCAGATTAAAGGAAGAGGCCTGAGCAAAGCTCACCAAGCCTTTTTGATACATCGCAATTAACTGCTTATAAATGCCTACAGGCGAGCTTCCGGTTGCCAGTCCCAGAACGGCACGTGGTTTCGTTTGCAGCAAGCTGGCGATTAGTCCTGCTCCTGTTGCGTTTAAATCTTCTTCATTTTCAAAAATACGAATATTCATCTGTCAAGCACCTCCGGTGTGATGGAAACGATAGGACTGCACATTGTGATACGACTGCTCAAGTTTAGGTATGAATTGATCAAAATCTGCACTCACCATGCCTGTGAACAAAATATCAATCACATGCAGCAGCGCAATGCGTGAAGCCATATCCCCGCGTCGCATACCTTCTTCGAGCGAGGAAGTAAACAGCGGAATATCTGCCGTTTCAGCCAGTGTGTTGCTGCCGTAAGAGGTCAGCGAGATCGTGGAAGCCCCGGCTTGTTTGGCACAGGTTAATGCATCAATCGTTTCCGGGGTTTCACCCGAATACGATACAGCCACCGCCACATCACCTTCCCCCAGGGAGGAAGCGGATGTAATCTGCATGTGGGAATCTGAAAAGGCTGTACAGCTTTTGCCGATCCGCACCAGCTTCTGATAGAAATCCTGTGTCACGATAGACGAGGTTGCCACGCCGTACAGGTCGATGCGCCTCGCCTGACAGAGCAGCTGTACAGATTGTTCCAGCCTGCCCAGATCGAGCAAACGAGTCGTATCCGCAATAGAAGCCATATGATTTGCTTCAATAGCCTCAACGATTCTGGATAACGAGTTACCTGCAACAATATCCTGATAGGCCGTTTCATTCGGTGTCTGTGACAGCTCGGCCGCAAGCTTCATTTTGAGATCGGGAAAACCTTTGAAGTGAAATGATTTGCAAAAACGGGTCACCGTCGCCGCGCTTGTACCGCTTAGCTCTGCCAATTGATTAATGGTCATGCCCGGCACATCTGAAGGAGACTCGATAATGACCTCGGCGATCCGTCTTTCCTGAGACGGCAGGTTATCTAATTGTTGCTGCAACGCGTGTAAGATGGCTGCCATAAGCACCTCTTTTATATGAAAATTATTTTTATTATTTATTCTATTTAAAAGAAAATTATTTTTATATCTTTATTTTAATCAAGATGTTCTGGCAAAGCAAGAGGGATTTTCTCTGGAGCTACTGCTATTAATCGCGTATATCAAGCAAGTTTAAATCCGGTACACTTCGTTTGCAGTTTTCTCACAGTCTGCTAAAGTTAATCGTATGTAATTTTGCATCCACGATACATTCATCACAAGGGCCATGCGTATACCTTGCTGTATTCATTGATAAAGGGGATTTTCTCATGAACCGTAGACAACACTGCAAAATCGTTCCGAATATCTGGATCATTGCTGCCAAGCAGACTGACACAAACATATATTATGCTCTCTATGCCATCGACTGGAAACGTGGAGCCCGCTTGAGCTGGGAAGGTTGGAAACGTTACGAAGATTTTTTGCAATTTCATGTGCCGGTCAAGCGCAAAATGCAAGGTCATCACACTTCGTCACAACCTGCTGCTAAAATTGCAAAAAAGGCATTATATTTGCATTTAAACAAGGCACAGTATGAGGAATTAGAGCAGTTATTTTATCAGCCATTTTCAAAAAGAAAATGGAGAGTTTTTTTGGAGGAGCATGGAAGTTATAGCTGATCAATAATCTGTATCATGCATCCGAGTCGTTTTGTACTGGACTCCATCCCTCGCGTGTGCTACTTGTTGATCCACATCATATTGGCACAGTGCCAATACCCGCTATGTTCTTCTTCTTTAAGGATGGATTGATAAACGGGATGGAGAAAATGATATAGTGCATCCATTACATCCTGAAATACGAGTTGTTTTTCTATCCCTAAACGACGCTGAAAAGCCTGCCACTGTTTTGTGCGATTTCCGTCAATAGCAAATGTCCCTTGAAACAGTGGATGTTCTTTTTCTAGTACTGTGCCACGATGTCTAAAGGTTTCTAATACTGCCTGATAAAGAACACGACCATCGAAGTTGTTCGTTGTTAACAGCATATAAATATCATAAAAATCTTTCATACGACTATTCATCACTGATAATGTAATCATGGCTTCAAATTTTTCTGAAATGACAGATTCTTTTGAGTAGGCTTGTACTTGTGGTTTTGCCATATCTAATAGAACAGGATAGTCAATAAGCTGTGGCTTCGGAACCACCACATCACCAAATCCGATATCAAACTGCAAGATTTTCCTCATGCGCCCTAGAAGTGCAGTTATCTTAATTCTCACACCCTCATAATCGGCATCTTCTTTAATTCTCTCCGTTGTCATTTCATCCAACTGAAATACAACACTGTCTTCGGGAACACTTATGGAGCAAATTGAAATGAATGACTCTCTTAATAATTCCAGTTTATTAGCGATCTGTCTGGCGAGAAAATCAACATCTTTAGTTGGGCGCGCCTTGAACTGCGTTTGCGAAAACAAAAACAGCCCACCCTTTAAAATAAATTTGTCTCTGAAATCAGAGATAGATAAGCGGTATAAGAACCTCTCCTGAAAATATAAAAGCAGCAGTGTATCAAAAGCCTTTCCTGATTCTTTGGCTATATTCTTCAAGCGTTCTGAAACAGAAGCGGGGACGTTTTTAATCTCACTCATCAAATTAATACCTCCAGATATTTTTGCAAAACCGTTTGAATCCTCAGCCTATCAGCATATGAAACAAGCTTGGTTATGTTTTTATTAGATGATTTAAGGTAATTCCTCAGCCCTTCCTTCATCAAATCCATTCCAAGCTTCTCTCGATACCTCACCATATCACAAATTGTTTTTTCACGATCATAAATTCTAACTACCGAGCCATTGATATCCACTTCATCGATTCCAATGTTGTATTGAGCATCTGCCAGATAAAATATTTTAATAGGAGGATAGTCTGGAAGTTTTGGCTTTTTACTGCTGCGATGAATAGCGATTTGGTACTCCCAAGGATTGTAGGTTGTCAGCTCGTAATAGGAAAGTGCAGAGAGAAGACAAATCACTCCTTTAGGGATCAGCTTTGACACTTCGACCATTTCATTGGGCATTTCCTGTATTAGTCCAGATTGTCGGTAAAGCCCTTGCTTTATTCGTTCAATCTCACCAATGAATTCCAACTTTTTTATGTGATACGGGGATACACCCGCTTTGATAAAATCCTTTGTTCGAGCAATTCCATGATGCTCCGCCAGCACGTGCATTGCCTCAGCTTTAATCTGTTCATTCATACATTCACCGCCATTCATAATTGCTAGAAGATTTTATGTTGTTAAAAAGGTATTCGAGTTTACTTTATGATTCCCTTTTATTTTTTACAAAAAACTCTGCACTTAGACGTATAAGCAGATAAAAATGTTACGTTGGGAAGAATACAGGATTATTATCTCAATATTTCATTAACAAAAAAGCCTTTCCCCATGCTTCATTCTGAAGGATAGAGAAAGGCTTTTGTGCTGCCACATTGAACTGCGGTTCGCATCTAAATCTTCAGTTCTCCGAGCTTAATCAGCTCTACAACTGCCTGCGAACGACCCTTAACATTGAGTTTCTGCATCACATTGGAGATATGGTTACGCACCGTTTTCTCGCTGATGAATAACTGCCCTGCGATGTCACGCGTTGTTTTGTCCTGAACCAGCAATTCGAATACTTCGCGCTCACGGTGGGTTAACAAAAATTTGCTTTTATGATGATCGATACCCTTCAATGTTCACCCCTCCTTGCTCGGGTTGTGTTGGTGTAACAAGGTTAAGGGGATACAGTCAACTCATCTTATGTCAGATCAAGGGCGTTGGTTCAGTTTTATAAGAAAAATGGGCAGTTGAATGGGATTTTCAGGCGGGCCAGCACATAACACTCATTTTTAAGCAAATCACTGCTTGCTCCATTTTTGATTGTGAAAGAATAAGTGAATTCTGTATGCTTGCGATTTTCAAATTCGTCCTTACTCTTTTATTCATTTTCTTCACTCGAGAGCCGATATACCTAAAACAAACTTGTATTAAAATTTATAGCCTTGCATAAAAGGAGCCACACATTAATGGACATTATTCAAGCACTAATTGAAAGCATGCCTTATTTTCGAGCAGCCATCCGACAAGATGTGACGTTATCCTTAATTGATCGAGAGAAATATCTGTATTTCTCTTCAGGAGAATCGCTTAAACAACTGAAGTTTAAGACGGGAGATCCACTCCCTGAGGCAAATCGGAATTTTGCCGATCTTCGAAACGGTACAACAACGACATACAGTCACTTTCCGAAGGAGGTATTTGGCATTCCCTTTGATGTTGCTTTCATTCCTGTCAAAAATGTTGCTGACGAGATTGTCGCTGTATTTACCCTCGTATATAGCATGGAAGACCAGGAAAAGCTGCAGCAGCTAATGAACATCGTTGAAGGACTAACCAACCAACTGGTCGACAGTGTACAACATGTTGCAGCTCATTCGGAAGAACTGAGCGCTACCTCAGAAGAAATGCTAGGCAATACCAAAAAAGCTGTTCAGACTTCCGGCGGTGTAACTGAGGTTGCTGGATTTATTCGTGAGATCTCCGAGCAGACGAACTTGCTGGGCCTTAATGCGGCCATTGAAGCCGCACGTGTAGGGGATGCAGGAGCCGGTTTTGGGGTAGTCGCCAAGGAAATTCGCAAACTGTCTGTAGATACCAAAAATGCCACTAACGAAATTGAGAAGTCATTGCTGACGGTGAGGCAGTCCATCCAATTGTTAGATAACGACCTTGGCGAAATTACGGCAAGTTCACAGGAGCAGGCTGAGCTCGTTAGCGAATTTATGGAAACGATCAACCACTTGAACGAAACGACCAGAGAGTTAAAGCAATTCATACAAAAATTAATTAATATTCATGAATCCTAAATAGATATTTATTGGTTTTTGACCAACTATGTACTATGTACAAACAAATATGCCCTTGCAGTGGATGCATCCCGCAGCAAAGGCACACTTGTTCATTTCAGCATCTTACCGATTCATTCGATTCATCACGCCGCCATTATGATTACGGTTCATTACACCGTCACCCAGCACACCGTCACGGTGATGAGTTTCAGCCGCATTGGTCGGGAAAATACGCTCTACCATCGACTGGAACGTATCGATCATACCGCTGACCGGTTTACCGTTACGCAGATCCGCTGCATAGTTCTCGACCTGACCTACGAAATCAGGATTAGCAGATACGTATACGTTCTCGACGTTCGGTGCAAATTGCTTGATTTTGGCTGAAATTTTGCCTTTGATTTCTTCCGGCGTGTTATCGTCGGAGCTATCCATCATACGTGGACGTTCACTTCTTGTGCCATATTGGCTTTCATTCATCGGGCGTGCTGTACCGCTCTTGGTCAAGCCGCGCATCATGCCTACCGCGCCTGTGCCCATCGTGCCATAGATGCCGCGGTCATTGCCCATATGGCTGCGGTCTGTTGCGGTGCCGGTATTCAGTCCCGGTGCGATTCCGCTTGTGCTGTATGGAGAATTCGTGCCCGATCCGCCATGAACTCGCATACCGCCCATGTCCCGATTCATATTTCCATCGCGCATCGTATCGCTGGCATAGTTACGCATCGTGCCATTCAAACGGTTGCCCATATGTCCAGTCGATTTACTTCCCAGCTTGCCTGCATGTCCATTCGCTAAACGAACAGCAACGTATGCGTTACGATCCGTTAACATGACATGGGCGGATTCCACTTCCTTCATCTCCGCAATGCGTTTTGCCAGTTCATCACTGGATCGCAGGTCAGTAACATTATGCATCCGGTAACTATGCGCACGAATTCCGTCCATTCCATTGGTCTCGACGCCATACCGATTGATGCCATGCGCCTGTTCGCGAACACTTTGCGTATGCAAATTGTGATCGCGATTCCCACAACCCGTCAAGCCGGCCATTACAAAAATTGCAGTAGACAATGATAACGTAATCGCTGTTGCCTTTTTGACTGTTGGCATGTAATGTTCATCCTCCAATGTGGTTGGTTTGGTTCACATAGATAGGATGCGCGTCTGGTGTTACCGATATGCTGAAAGGATATGGCACTTTAACCTGCCAACTTATATAGACATTCTTGCCCGCACACACTAAAAAGCACAGTCACTGCATTCAGCGCAGAACTGTGCTTTTCCTGACTAAGCTGTCTATTTTTGACTAAGGTTCACTTCCCGGAAGCTGCCGCAGAAGTTGAAGATTTGTCAGAAGACCCCGATTTCGCGGATGCTCCCGACTTATCAGACTCCGAAGAAGCTAAGGAGCTATTGGCATCTGAAGGAACGGCGGACGTATTTTTAATGCTTTCCGGAAACTTCTCAGCTTCCTTGAGAGCTGCTGCATCCATCGTGTAAGCCCACTCTCCGTCCGGGGTAATTACCCAGATCTGGTCGGGATCAGAAGATGTGGTCAGCAAACGATAAACCGTGGTCGTCTCTTGCCCGTTCACCTGCTGTTCAACAGACAGTGTGGAACGAGGGATGGCTCCTTTTAACTCGGACGCTTTGCGAACGTCTTCGCCAGTTGTGAGGTTTTTGATTTTGCCAATGAGCGAGATTGCATTCTCTGCCTTAATTGACTTGCCATTTAACGTCCATTCGTGTTCGGATGCGGTTTCTCCTTCAGCCGACGCCTTGAGCATCCAGCTCGCGGCTTCCCCTTCCCATTCCAGTGTACGGACATTGGATTCATCCATATTGAACGGAGTCGTGTCCAGCAAAGAATGACGTGTCAGGGCGATATTCGTTACAGCTTCATTTTTGACAGCCACCACCGGCCCTGCATCGACGCGCGCATAATGTGCATCCCCCGCAGGCAGCTGATTGCCAATCACCAGTTTAAGCTCACGCCCATCCTTTACTTTGATATCGAGTGTTGTGGCAGTGCTGCCCAAACCGTACTTCTCCACATCCTTGGGCGATTCTTCCACAACCATCTCCTGATCTGCGCCGCTCAGCGCATCAAGCCAACTGCCCACACTGTATTCGTTCAGCGGATAACCCTTCGGCTGTGACATCTGCCAGATGCCATCTTTTCGCTCAAGAGTTGAGGAATTATCTGCAGCCCCTTCATGCAGGGTAATCGCCTCAATATCTGCTGAAGTGATACCAAGAAGCTTCGCCTGTACTGCCTCTTCTTCCCGAAAATAATTATGATTGGCTGCATACAGCCAGCCCGCAATCAAGATCACAACGACAACCATCGTTGGTATTAACTTTTTCATACCCGTCTGCGCCTCCACCATAAGAGTGCACCGATGATTACAAAGACAAGCGGGAATGCTACAATCGCTGCAAAAAAGATCGTTCTGGCCTGCTGACCATCCAGGTAAGCAATCTCATATCCAGCCTGGACACGTGGTCGAATCGTTAGACCGTCTTGTTTTTCACTCAAATAATTCACTGTATTCAAAATAAAATCCCGATTGCCACCGTTCGAAATTTGCGAATCCTGCATGAAAATAGACGATCCCAGAATGACCGCTTTGGGCTTGCCATCCTTCGTATCCGCTGCATAGCCAAGTTCGACAGGACCTTGAACGTCAGCATCTTTATCATTGTTCGTTTCGTTTTGCAGCAGGCCGGCGATATTCGTCTCCCCATAGCTGTCATCGGAGGAATGCATTAGCGGAGACAAGGTGTACTTGTCCTGCTCCTTGCTGGTCAGTGCAATCGACAGAGACAGCATCGGGTACAGCTTGTTCTGAGCCAGCTTGTCTGTAATTGCATGACTGCCATACTCCGGCACAACCCACAGCGGCCCCATCGTGCTGGCCTGTTTGTTATCCACCATGACGGCATGCTCATCCACCACACCATAATCAGCGATTAAGGCATCAATGTTTTTCCAGCTTGATTTCATATCTTCTGCAAAACCGAGGGAAATGAACAGCTTGCCCCCCTTGCTCATATAAGTCCGTATTTCTTTCAGCTCGGCGTCACTCAGATCACGCTGCGGCCCGATAATGGCGAGCACATCGGTATCCTCCGGCACTTTACCAGCCTGATTCAGCTGCAGCTCTTCTGTGGTGATATTATTCTGTTCCAGTGAAGATCGCAGTGTCCCCATCTGATCCAGACTTAACTCTTCATGTCCGGTCAGGAATACCATTTTGTTGGTTTCCGTAGAAGAGAGATTCATCAGAGCCTGAGTTAATTTCTCTTCCCCTGTAAACTGGTAAGAACCATCGCTTCCATCCCCGTTCGCCGTGAACAGGCTGGCAATATCGATGACCTTATGGCGATCTCCCTGCTCCAGCACAATCGAGCTGCCCGTAATGCCGTATTTCGAAGCAAGCGCTGGCTCCTGCGTTAGATTGTACTGCTTCAGCTTAAGCTTGCTGTTTCGTTTCGTATATTCCTGAACCATATCGGCCACTTCACGGTTCAGCACTGTATTGTTTGCATTTTCAACCGTTAATACAAGAATATTGACGTCATCTTTGACATTTTTAATTGCCGTCAGAGACTGGTCTGATAACGTATACTGTTTATTTGAAGTCAGGTCGAGCTGAAAGCCGCCAAGCGAGTTCAGGAACAGGGTCAGCAAAATAAAGATGCCAATCACCGCGACAGACAAAACGGTACTGTTGGTATGACTTAGCCATTTTTTCATCTTCTCACCTCCACCGCTTCCGTTCCACAATTTGAATGCTTAACAGTAAAAACACACCCGTAAGCGTGACATAGTATAGAACATCCGGTCCGCTGAGAACGCCTTTGGTGAAGCTGTCAAAGTGATTGGTCAGCGCAAACGGATCAAGCCATTTCTGCAATGCAGACCCCGTATTTCCTGCGAATGAATCAAGCATCCACAAAACGAGCAATATAATAAAACCCGCCACGGCAGCCACCATCTGATGCTGGGACAGCGTGGAGGCAAATAGTCCAATTGCCATCATGCTGCCGCCCAGGAAAAACAAACCGAGTGCAGACAACCAGACAGAGGTCAGGTCCAGCTTTCCATAGAACGACATAATGAACGGATATACCAGACTGCATAGAATCAATACAAGCAGTATGGCGAGTGAGGCCAGATATTTTCCGAAAATAATCTCGGTCACTCGTGTCGGTGAAGTCAGCAGCAGCTCATCCGTTCCCTGCCTGAACTCTTCTGCAACGAGTCGCATGGTCAACAGGGGCACCACAAAAAGCAGCATGGACAACGTATCACCCAGAACAAGGCGATAGTCCACAATGCTTGGCTGGTAGTAAACAAAGCTTGAATAGAACAACAGGCTGGTCATCAGCACGTATACGGCAAAAGCAAAATAAGAAGTCGGCGACAGAAAATACGCCTGCAGTTCTTTGGTACAGATCGCCATCATTCGTCTCATTTGCTTCCCTCCCCTGAATCGGAATCAGACATTTCCCGCTCAGATACAGCCTGAACCTCTGAAACATGCTCATTTCCTATGGCTTCTTCATCTGGTTCAGCTACTGCCTCCGAAGTGGCCTCCGGTTCGGATGTCGTTAATTTCAGGAAGATTTGCTCCAGACTGAGGTTCTCACGTTTCATCTCAAGGATCGGCAAACCTGCCCCGGACAACAGATAAAAGAGCTCTTCCCGGAAGTCTTCCGACGTTTCCCCGGTGAGTCTGACGCGAACGGTTGAAGGTGTGCTGGATATTGCATTCTCCGGCGCGTCTGAAGCCACTGCTGCCGAAACTGTGCCTTCTCCAGACGATGAGGAAGTGGAGCTAGAAGCTAAAATTGGCGTTGAGGATAGGGTTGAATCAGCAATGACCTCGCTGTGTGCCTTCTCCCAAGGTGTTAATACATCCATCAGCTGTTGCTGCGTAGCTTTCACTTCGAGGGATACCTTGAAGCGATCCGCCATCGCTGAGCCGAGGTCATGAGGTGATCCATCCAATACAAGTTTTCCCTGATTGATGATCAGCATCCGGTTACAGAGTGTGCTTACCTCAGGCAAAATATGCGTGCTAAGCAGCACCGTATGATTTTCACCGAGCTCTCGTATCAAATCCCGGATCTCAATAATCTGATTAGGATCAAGTCCTGAGGTCGGCTCATCCAATACCAGCAGATCCGGCTTATGTATAATGGCTCCTGCCAGTCCCAGACGTTGCTTGTAACCTTTGGACAAACCACGCACCATTTGTTTTTCCCTGCCCTGCAGCCCAAGTCTGCTAACCATTTCGCTGACACGCAGCTTGACCTCGCGCGCTGGAACATCCCTCAGATTTGCGACAAACTTGAGATACGACTGCACCGTCATATCCGGATAAAGCGGGGGTGTCTCCGGCAGATAACCAATTTTGGCGCGAACGCTGCGTCCCTGATCATGCACGGACACCCCATCCACCAGCACCGAGCCTGCCGTGGGATGCAAATACCCTGTGATCATGCGCATTGTTGTCGTTTTGCCAGCACCGTTCGGTCCAAGAAAACCGACAATCTCGCCTCGTTCCATGGTGAAGTCCAATTGGTGCACACCGCGCTGTCCTTCGTACACTTTGCTCACCTGTCTCACTTCGAGCACGTCCTTCATCCTTTCCCGTTAAAATACCCGTGCAGCAGCATGACTAACTCTACACGGGAAATCATTTGTATGATACGAGATGTATCCTAGTCCCAGCTTAATATCACTTAAAATAAAGCTTAATATTTTGTGTCTAAACTGTGAACAAATGAACTTTTACCCACACCCCCCCCTTCGGTTAAACGTACCATGGAGTACAGGAGAATGAGCTCCTGACCAATAGTCAGAGGGTGAACCGTGTGAAGGTATTATTCACGTTTTATGTTCCCAGCGGGGGCGTAGATACACTGAACCGACTGCGTACTGCCGTACTGAAACGCCATGGCATTGAAGCACATTTATTGTATCTGAATACAGGCTCAGGTTTGCAGAACAGCAGTGACACACGCATTTTTACAGCTTCCAGCGATCAGGATATTCATCATTTGATTCACTCCGAGCACTATGATGCCATTATTACCACTTCGGATATTGCCATGCCCGGCCGTTTGAGAGGTCTCGGTTACAAAGGACGGATTATCTTCGAAGCCCAAGGGCTCGGTACACGGGATCAGGCGCTGGAGACGATTCAAATGGGCGTGCCCTATCTACAAGCACACTGCGATGCCGCAGTCCTGCCGCCAACCGATCATCTGCTCGATATGTTCATTCACATCTGTCCATGGCTGCATCGCTTTGTCATTCCAAATATGCTGGATACGGATACCTTCGCCCCAACCTCCGTAGAAGCGCCGCCATATCCTGTTCTTGCATGGGTCGGGCGGCTGGAGCATAACAAAAACTGGCGGGAGTATCTCGAAATATGCAAAGCGATTATTAAAAAGAAACCCAAAGCCAGACTCTGGCTGTTTCACGATCCTACCTTGGCTAATCCGGAAGACGAGGTCATGTTCCGGCACATGCTGGCCGAATATGGATTAGAAGACCGGATCGGCATCTTTATGAATGTGCCACATTCACAGATGCCGACGTTCTACTCGATGATCGCAGCTTCTGGTGGCATCATGCTGTCCACTTCTTTACTCGAAGGTTTCGGTTACGCCGTAGCCGAGGCCATCAGTTGCGGCTGTCCCGTCCTAAGTACCGATTCGGATGGCGTGCGTTTGTTTATCACACACAACAAAACCGGAAAGTTCTACCCGCTTGGCAATGTGAAAGTCGCCGTGAGTGAAGCTCTGGACCTGATGAATAACAAGAAGCTGCGGGAGTATATTCGCATTCAGGGAAGACAGCATGTGACCCTTTCCTTCTCCCCTGACCGATATGCAGCCTCTTTCCGGGAGATGATGACTGCATTGCGCGTTTTTCATTGATAGTTACAAGCTATATAAGTTGAACTAAAAAATGTACACAATCCACTCCAATATGCTCATCAATCCAGGCACTAGTCAAATATCGTACATCGCTCATGGCAATTGGCAAGTGCAAGTCTGCCACCCTCTACTGCGAGCGCTAACGATCAGGAGAAACCTTATTTCGGCATATTCGGGCTTTGGAAAATTCTAACGATCCCCAGAGACGCTATTGTGCTGAAACCAGCTTGATCAGGCTCATTTTTCAGGATTTCGAATGGAATAAGCTTCCTGGAGATCGTTAGAATTCAAATGTCCCCGATTCAGGGAAAATAAGCTCTATGGAGATCGTTAGCCTTCCCTTTTCGACTTAAACAGCCTGCCAAGGCTGGTATTCTTGCCCATTACAACGCTCTTTGACGATCATGAACCGTTAATCGGTATAATGTCGTTTCTTTAGTTCAATTTATATAGAACAGAAAAAGTTCACAAGACGTAAAAAGGCAGCCCAGAGCGCATAAGCTCCAGACTGCCTTAGTTGATTTAAATAGGCTAACCCGCCCTTAAAGGGTAAAGTACAGCCTGCTCTATCCGCCTTAGTGACCCATCATCATCGCAGGATCAGGCTGATCCCCTGTTTGAAGCTCGGGTTCAGGCTTGCGTTTCGGCTTGCGCAGAATCAGACTGAGCAGGCATCCGAACAAGGCGATGCATGCCGCGAGGAAAAATGTGTCGTTGAAGCCGCTAACCATGCCGTTCACGATATCTGCTTTTCCCGTGCCCGTTGTATTGCTGGTGACGCGAGAAGTCAGGAACCCTGTAAGGCCTGCAACAGCAAAAGAAACGACAACCTGCTGGGCAGCAGCCGTCAGCGGTGTTACACGCGCAACCAGCTTGCGCGGTGCTGCATTCAGGACATGTGTGTTGAGCGGCATCATGGACAAGCCCATACCAAAACCCATCATAAGCAAGGCGGTAATAATAAGTCCAAGTCCTGTTGTTGCTGTAATGGAAGACAGAATAAACAAGGCTCCTGAGATAATACCGAGACCAACAAAGGCCAGCGGTCTTGCCCCGATTCTGTCAAACAAGCGGCCGCCGAGCGGCATGGAGATACCGGAGGCAAGTGCTTGAGGCAGCAGGATAAGTCCTGTTTCCAAAGCCGTGTATCCTTTGATCTGCTGCAGATAGAGCGGGATGAGAATCATGGAACCAAACAATGCTACTTGTGCTACCCAAGCGAGAACAATACCTCTGGAGAAGTCTGAGGAAGCGAATACCCGCAGCTCAAGTAACGGATTTTGCTGACGCAGCTCTACGATGATGAATAAAATCAGCGCCACGCCGCCGACGATAATACCAGTCAATGTCGTAGAAGACGTCCAGCTTGTGCCGCCTTCACTTACACCGTAAGCCAGCATGGAGAAGGCAATCGGAGCAAGAATCATGCCGAGCAGATCCAGTGAAGGCGTGCGTCCGCGATCCGTATCCGGCAAAAATCGCACACACAGAATAAAAGCCGCGATACCGATTGGCAGATTAATCAGGAAAATCCAGTGCCAGCTCACGGACTCAATAAACCAGCCCGATAATACGGGTCCGAGCGCAGGAGCAAGCAGCATCGGAATACCGAGCATGCCCATGATGGAACCCCTGCGTTCAGGCGGAGCCAAACGAAATACCATGGCCATTCCGATCGGGGCAACCATGCCTCCACCGAGACCCTGAATAACACGGAACACAATTAACTGTTCAGGGGATTGGGCAATTGAACATAACACAGAGCCCAGTGTAAACATGGCGATGGTGAACAAAAATACTCTTTTAGCTCCAAAACGATCGGTCAGCCATCCTGCCAATGGGATAACTGCGGATAAAGCCAGAGTGTAACCTGTGACCGTCCATTGAATGGTTTTCAGATCCGTCTCGAAGTACTGTACAAGATTCGGTATAGCGACGTTAACTACCGTGCTGTCCAGAATGACCATAATCATTCCAACGATGATGGACAAGAGGGGCAGAATAATCGTTTTGATCGAAAACGCTTCTGCCTCCTGGGGTACTGCTGTCTGTTGTTTCACGCACTCACTCTCTTTTCCGGCGTCCTGCGGCTTTCCGTAAACGTGCCTGTGGACTGCCTATCATTACGAATTTTTCAAACCTTCGTTTTAAACCTTTGTTTTAAACTTACGTTTTATACTGGTTTAATTTTAACGAAAATACCTTTGCTGTCAAGCTATTTTTTAAAGGCACTTTTCACAAAAAAAAAACGACAAAAAAGGACCAGGCCTCACGCCTGCTCCTCATTCAAATACACATCAATTGGCAAGTTTCAACATCTGATGCTCCGATAACACACCGATCAGTTCTCCCGCTCCGCTGCGGCAATAGATTCGAATGACGAGATGATTCGGTACAGAACTGTTGCTGACTATTTTCAGATCATAGACTTCGGATGATACGTCCAGATGATGAATCACCTGATGATTCCCTGCTGCCTTGGAACCTGCACTTACATGGAATAAATATCGGTATATTTCTCCGTGATTGCTCGCTGCACCAACGTATACATCTGTTCCTTCCCCATCTCCGACATACGCAACCTCCACATCGATATACTTTACTGGAATAGGAGTCTGGAGTACGTTTTCATACATCTGCATAATATAAGCCGCCATCCTGCATCCCTCCTGCGGAGCCTGAGTTCACACGTTACTCCCTGTATACAGCATATGCCGCTTCTCGTCCAATCGCCTTTACCATCACCCAATTTCGAGAATTCACAGCCAATGCCCGGCCTTATTCCCCGCTTGGTTCATAGAATAACAGGATAGGAGTTCGGTCTGTGCAGGCCGCGACAAGGAGGTTGTTATGAGAGTTCTGCTCGTTACGTATTGGGAACTTACACATATGGGGGGCATCTGGACTTATATCAGGCAGCTCGCCGACAGACTCACTTCCCTTGGTGTAGAAGTTGATATTATGGGCACCAACGGCGCATGCAATGAAGTGTATATTCGCAACCTGAATCGTTCCTTTTCGAAAAACCTGGTGTGGCCTATGCTTCAAGCCAAGCTGAATCCTACCGATTTGCCTCAATTCACAGCAGATTCTCTGCTGGCCTATTACGAGTTGAACCGCTATGCCTTCGAGATGGCTGCGGCCCATCTGGGGGTAGAGCATTATGATGTGATCCATGCACAGGACCCTGTAGCAGCTGTGGCGATCAAACGGATCTTGAAACGCAACATCCCGCTCGTCACCAGTTATCACGGAGCGTTAGCACGCGAAGCATTCTATGATGCGCAAACCTCCAACCCGCAACTAACCTTGCCTGCCTATCTGCAATCCAAACGTGGGCGTTATTTCCTCTCACTGGAGCAGCGAAGTGCGGCACTGTCCGAGCTGATTCTGGTGTCGAGCCACTGGATTAAAAGCACACTCACCGAAATAGGAGTGCCAGCATCCAAATTCAGACAGATTCCGTATGCTGTCGATCTGCCTGCCTATCGCAAAGCCGCCGCCGCCAGGTTCCCCCATCGCCCGCCTTCAGGTAAAAAGGTCATCGCTTTTACGGGAAGACTGGAGTATATCAAAGGCGTGCATGTGCTGATCAAGGCACTTGCCAGCCTGAAAACGAAACGTTCAGATTGGGTCTGCTGGATCGCGGGAGAAGGCAATCTGCTTAATGAATTGCGTGATCAGGCATCCGAAGCTGGCATCGCGTCAGATATCGTATTCTGGGGCAAGCTGGACAACATTCCTGCCTTTCTGAAGCATGCTGATATTTACGTGCAGCCGAGCCTTCAGGATACACAGCCCTTCTCCGTCACCGAAGCACAGCTTGCAGGTGTACCCGTCATAGTCAGCGGTACAGCAGGCATGCCTGAAATGGTCGAACCCGAACGCACAGGCTGGGTCGTGCCGCCGCAGGACGCTGATTCACTAAGTGAGCTGTTAGAAGCGCTGCTTCAGGATCATGCAGCCCGCAAAGCGGTAGGGGCCGCAGCGAAAGCATGGGCTGAGCAGCACCGTTCTTTGGAAGAAATGGGGATGCGCACGCTGCAAGTATATGAGGAAGCTATTTATAGAGGGGGACTTTCGACATGACACTGCTGGTTCCAAGTGATTTGTACAACCGCTGGTTTTCCGTTCCTGTCTCAACACCCCATATTGAGGTGGATTATGAGACGATGAACACACTCATGCAGCAGCTTCCGAAAGGATATGTATTTCCCGATCCGGTATCCATGATTATTTTGAATGAAAAAGAATAAAAGATGAACGAAAGAAATATCGTCCTTTTCTTGTAAATATTATGTTATATTTTGGATAACAGATGTTTACATGAAAGGATGGGACAGCTTGAGATCGAAACGACTAATTGCTCTGGCGCTCTCCACAGTAGTCGTAGTCACTGCATCAGCTTTTTACGTCATTGGGTACGTATCGAATGATTCCCATCATAATAAAACCCATGCTTCTGAAGAAGCTCGATCGTTATATCCAGTGAATGAGTCTGGTGAAACTTATGGTAAACCTACAGATCCACTACATCCTCCCGATCTGCTGTTAGCTCAAGGAACAGATGGCACAATTGGTTATGTACGCTCATCTGAGTTAATCGGTGAGGACCCTGCGACACCTGAAGAAGCTGTTAAACGTCAGTTAACACTTAACCCAGACGGCCGAGCAATCTCACTCTATGAAGATGATGGGAAAACCGTCATAGGTGAATTCAAAGTGACTGGTCCATAACACTTCATCCTAGGCAGGTACCCCATTTTGGAAAAACACACAAAAGAAGCTACAGATTGAATCTGCAGCTTCTTTTGTCATATTTAATTTTTTATTTCTTGCACCCCAATGTTAAAGCGGTTCCCTCAATCGGAGGCCAATCTCGAATACATATACAGATCATTAAAGGTGTCTCCTGATCCTGCTTCTGCGCAAGTTACTTCCCTCTCATAAGCTCTCAGCAATCCTTCTCTCGTGAATCCAAGCTTCTCCAGCAGCCTGATCGAATTCACGTTGCGAGGGTCAACTTTAGCTTCAATCCGGTTCAGTGCGAGCAAAGTAAAACCACGATCTAACAGGGCAGAAACCGCCTCTGCCGCGTATCCCTTACCCCAAAAAGCTCTGGCAAGATCGTATCCAATCTCCGCTCTGGCCTGTTCAAAATCAAGGTAATTGTAACCGCAGGAGCCCAAAATTGTACCTGACTCCTTCTCCATAATGGAGAAGCGTATAGCCTGCCTCTCCTGTGCAAGATCAGCAAGCATCCGTATCATCTCTACCGCTTGTTGTTCAGCTGTAAAAGGAGAGATGTTCATAAACCTGGCAACCTCTGGATCAGACCATACTTGAAACAGGTCAGCAGCGTCGGTCTCCTTCATTTGACGCAGATATAATCGGTTTGTGTGTAATTCAGTAATCAATACGTTAACCTCCAATAGTTAATGTTATCGTCAGGTAACTCCATATTGATATCTGCGCATAGTTCAGTCCCTTCTATGTACAAGTCATCACTCATTATACTCGAAATTCTTTATCCCATCATGCGGACAGTGTTCCTTCCCTTCTTTCTTCTTTTTTCTTTCTTCTTTCTTCTTTCTTCTTTTCCCCCGCCCTCTCTTAGAAAAAAAGAGCGTGCACCCTTCAGCTTGTCAACAAAGCTTCACAGATGCCCGCTCCCATGTACATACCCATCCAGTGCTTTACTCATAACAGCGATTATTCATCACTTCCAGTAACCACCCACTTGCTGAAGATTGAGCAGGATCGGGCGGTGTTTCTCCTGAACACGCTCCATCTCCGCAACCAGTTCCTTGAAATGACGTTTCGTTCCCATCGACTCGTGCAGCCGATAACACATGAGTGGTTCATTGAAATAAAACAGCTCATACAGCGGAAACAGCCTCAGCCACATCTCATAGTCATGCGTGTATCGAAAATCGGTGTCGAACATTCCGAAGCGCTCGAATGCCTCCATCTTGACCATCACGGTGCATCCATTGATCGGACAGCCTTCCATCAGCACCTGTAACATCTCCAGACGACTGCCCACCTCGGGCTGTACCGTATCGAGCCATTCACCGTGTTCATTCACATAATGGTACGCACCATGACAGAACGAAGCCTGGACTTCCAGCATAAACTTCAACTGCTTTTCCACCCGGTTCAGCAGCATGACATCATCGGAGCTCAGCCAGACAAAATAGTCCCCTGTCGCCTGTTTAATACCTTCGTTGAGTGCTGTAGCTGTGCCCCCGTTCTCTTTGCGAATGTAATGAATCTGATCCATAAATGGCTGCAGCCGCTCCATATGCATGGTTGAACCATCATCCACCACGATCACCTCAATATGGGGATACGTCTGGTGAAGAGCGCCATGAACGGCCTGCTCGATATATGGGCAATTATAAAAAGGAATCACTATTGATACCTTCGGTTCCATCCGAGCCTCCCCTTCCTGCACAAATCTCTGCTGTGCCAACTGAAACTGCTGCATCTCCTCCAGTATATGAAAATTCAGATCAACGGTAGCGGGCAACTGCGGTAAGGTGAACGTATATTTTAACCCCCTGCTTCTCGCAAAAAGGCTACGCCAAACAGGCCGTTAATCAGCACGCTGCGCGGCTTCATAACGGCCTCCCTCGCTACCCGCCAAGTGCAGCAATACGCTGCAGCAGCGGTTCGCGATATCTGGACCAGACCATGGACGCTTCTCTGCCGATCGCGTCCGCATGACGGACCGATCCCATCCCCCCATGCCAGCGATACGCCGTAAGCGGCTCATTCAGATACGGGAAGCGGTGACCGTTAAGCAGCATCCGCAGCCAGAGATCCAGATCATGTGTATAAGGCAGCAGCTCATTAAACAGTCCCACGCCGCTAAGCAAATCCTTACGAATCATGACCGTGCATCCGTTGACCGGATTACCGCCATTGAACCGGCGCAGACAATCCAGTTCGGACATCGGCTCAGGGCCGCCATGCATTTTGGTAACGGCCGAATGCTCATTGATATAGTGAAAATTCGTATGGGATACCAGTACATTTTCACGCTGCATGAATTCAAGCTGGTAACGAATTTTGTCAGGGTAGAAGAAGTCATCCGAGCTCAGCCAGGCCACATAATCACCCGAGGCATGCCGAATGCCGTGATTCAGCGCTGAAGCCGTGCCCCCGTTGCTTTTGCCAAGTACGTTGATGTGAGGCAAATAAGGCTGAAGCAGCTCCTCATGCCTTGTGGAGCCATCGTTAACAACAATGATCTCCACCTCGGTATACGTCTGATTCAATGCACTTTGAATGGCTTGTGGCACATACGGACAGTTGTAGAACGGAATGATAATGGACACACGTGGATTCATTCGCTTATCCTCCCTTGGCGGGCACGCACATCGCTCAGAATGTCCCGAAGCGAATCCTCAAATGCAATTTGCGGCTGCCAGCCCAGCCTGCGCAGCTCCGACAATTCCTCCTGCTTGCCCGCGCCGTCCGGGCCGGAGGATGCACCATCCCAGCGCATCGGCACCTCTGCATCGGTCATCGACAACAGCAGCTCCGCAATCTCGCCAAGACTTCGCTCCACCCCGGACACTACCGGATATACCATCCCGCTGGTGCCATGCAGAAGTAAAACGGCATAAGCCCGAACGGCATCCCGCACATCCAGAAAATCACGGGTATTATGCCGCCCGGATAGACGAAATGCTTCCGTTTTGCCTGTCTGCTCACAGGCAACGACATGCCGGGCAAGCAGAGAACAGATGCCTGTGGATGGGCCCGCACCGATCAGATTGCCCGGCTCAGCCAGCATAATCTGCTGACCGAACAGGGACATCCAGGACAGAGATACCATCTCCTCCAGCGCTTTGCTCAGGCTGTACGGATGCGGCGGAGCGGGCACACGTCCCGGTTCCGGTGTATATTTGAGCCTTGAGCCAACAATGACCGTGCGGGCATCTGGACAGCCGCGGAGTGCATCCAGCAGATATAACACCGCCATCACGTTGGTTTCAAGCACTAATAACGGATCGGCCCAGGAATCCGGTACCGAGTTTTTGCCAGCAAGATGCAGCACATAGTCCGGCTGAACATGCTTGATCAGCTCTCTCACCTGATGTTTATCATTCAGATCACAGACGTGTATACCTACTTTTTTATCAAACGCATATACATCCGGCCTGCGCACAACAGCTGCAACGTCAGCCCCGGCACCTTGAAAATAATGTACCGCGTGCCGTCCGGTGAAACCGGAGGCACCCGTAATCAGCACCTTTTTACCCGTCAGCTCTGCTCCATCCATAATGCCAGCTCCTTCAGCATTGTTGAATAATCCGGCAGGTCTGTCTTCACATCCTCACGGGTAGATACCAGTGTGCGATCCTGTACTACACTGTCGTCCGGCACAATTGTCACATCCTGTTTATTCCAGACCTGCTGGAACAGGACAAGCAGATCATGCTTGCTGACTGGCACAGGATGAGCAAGATGAATCAGGCCGCTGACAGGAGAGTCCAGATAATGATCTACCCATTTGGCTAATTCAAGTGTTGTGACACCATTCCAGAATACACGAGTGTACCCGCCGACCTGGCCTTTGCTTGACATGAACCACTGCATCAGACCAATGCCGCCCTGCCGGATTTCAGGTCCAATAATGGACGTTCGGATCGTTAAATGTCCTTCATCCATCACCTCTCCCAACGCTTTGGTGATGGCGTAGGAGGACGTTCCATCGGTTACGTCATGCTCCCGGTATGCACCGCGATTTCCGCTAAACACACAGTCTGTACTGATATGAATCAGACGTGCACCGAGGGAATCCGCTATGCGCCGCAGACGATGCGGCAGAAAACCGTTGATATGATATGCCGCAATTTTATCCTTGTCAGCAAAGCTGTTGAGCACACCAACCGCGTTAATGATTACGTCCGGGTGCACCGCTTCTACAAGCCTGTCGACCATGAAGCTGTCGTTCACATCCAGGATCAAGCCCTTCGGGTCTGTCACGTCCCGGGTGGTGTAGAAGACACTGTGTACACCTTGACGGCGGAAATAGTCGACCAGAATATGGCCGGCCATTCCGTTTCCCCCAAGAATCAGCAGCTTCATGACAGAAACCCTCCGCGTTTCAAAATTTCACGAATTTCGTCTTTGGTCATGAGCTGATGCTCCGAGCTAAAGCTGCTGTATGGCACAGGCGGGCAGTTTGTATAGTGCTCGCGCAGCCCCGGAATCCCGAGTGTAGGCAGAATCACCAGATACTGCTCGTCATAGACAACGGTGGTCAAGCTTTCGAATTCACTCATCAGAATTTCGTGAATTTTCTCGCCCGGACGAATGCCGCGCTCCACAATGGCTACGTTCTCTACCCCGGAGTCCTCAATCAGCACTTCAGCCAGATCAACGATTTTGCATGTTGGCATCGTCATGACAAAGATTTCTCCGCCAACACTTTCCACCGAAGCCTTGAACAGCAGAGTAATGGCATCCTTGAGCGTAAGGAAAAAGCGAGTCATGCCCATATCCGTAATGGATACCTGGCCTTTTTGGCGAATCTGGTTTTTGAACAGATGCACAACACTGCCGTTTGTGCCAAGCACATTGCCGCCACGTACCGTAACAAACTTGGTTTCACTGTGCAGCAGATTGGCATAAACGATTAATTTCTCACCGATCGCCTTGGTCATGCCATAGAAATTCGAAGGATTCGCCGCTTTGTCGGTTGAAATATAGATTACTTTTTTGACCTTGTTCTCGATCGCTGCTTCAATGACATTCTGCGTGCCGATCACGTTTGTTTTGAGAGCCTCATAAGGCTGGTCTTCACATACCGGCACATGCTTGAGTGCAGCCAGATGAAACACATAGTCCACATGCTGGCAGGCCGCAGTCAAAGCATCCTTGTCACGGATATCTCCAATGCGGAACAGCAGGCGAGGGTCCTCGAACTCACGGCTCATGGCAACCTGGCTGGACTCGTTGCGGGAGTAAACGATGATTTCCTTGGGCTGCTGGGGCAGCAGTTGAGCGACAAGCTCATACCCCCATGATCCCGTACCGCCAGTCACGAGTATACGCTTATTTTCAAACATGCATTTTCCCTCCAAGCAGAAATTTAACCACTTTACTGGATACATCTGTTGCCTTGTAACCCTGCGGACAATCCCAGTCATTCGGCAGCTTGATCATCACGTTTACACAGTCTGCAATTCGTGCCGCATCCAGACCGGACACCACGTTGCTGCCGCAGTCCACCGTCTCAGGGCGCTCGGTCGTTCGGCGCATCGTCACCGTAGGCACACCCATGATGCAGCATTCCTCCTGCACCGTTCCGCTGTCGGTAAGCGCACATCGCGCATGGCGCTCCAGCATCACAAAATCGAAAAATCCAAACGGCTCGTGGAATTCCACCAGCGGATGCATCTCCAGCTGCAGATGCTCCGAGATTCGAATCGCCGTTCGCGGATGAATGCTGCAAATGACACGCAGTCCATGCTGCTCCGCCACCTGATTGAGCCCTTTCATAATCTCCAGCAGATGAGGGGGGTGATCCACATTTTCAGCGCGATGGGCCGTAACCAGAAAATATTGGCCAGACTTCAGCTTGAGCTTTTTCAAAATCTTGCTGGCATTGACCTGACCGCTGTAATGCTGCATCACCTCATAGATTGGATTGCCCGTCAGCACAATCCGGCGGCTGGGCACACCTTCACTGACGAGATGTTTCTTGCTCTGCTCGGTGTACGGCATATTTATAGTCGAGATCGCATCAATAACGCGGCGATTTTTCTCCTCCGGCACATCCAGATCGAAGCAGCGATTGCCTGCCTCCATATGAATAACAGGAATCCCCATACGCTCGGCGAGTACAGCACAGAGGGCACTGTTCGTGTCTCCGAGCAGGAGCAGCTTGTCGGGCTTCTCCTGCAGGATCAGGTCCTCCATCTGCGTAAACATGGAGGACAGCTGCCGCCCCAAAGAGGCGGCTTCATCCTGCAGCACGTAATCCGGGGCCCGCAGACCCATCTCTTTGAAAAAAAGACCGCTGAGACTTTCAGTGAAGTTCTGTCCCGTGTGGACCAGAATATGTTTGGATGCGTACTGGTCCAGCTTGGAGATGATCAGGCTGAGCCGAATAATTTCAGGTCTCGTACCCAACACGGTCATAATCTTCATCGTCATCCCTGCCTTCTATCGTGTTTTTGGGAACCCCATTCTTCTATCGTGTTTTGGGGAACCCTGTCTTCTTTCGTGTTTTTCAGACCCTATATTTTATCGTGCTTTTAAGCCCTTTTTTCTAACGTGTTTTGGAAACCCCGGCCTTTATCTGGCACTGGAGCCTTTGCGTATTTTGCGGCTGCGTGTCTTTCTTCCGGAGAAACGTCTGCGTGTGGACCTTTTCGGAGCAGCGATACTCCGACCTGCTGTTTTACGAGCCCTGCCACTTTTCTTCCGTGCTCGAACACCCCGCTTCAGCTTTTTAAGCCCGCGCCGGACGGCTAAAATGCCTTTCTTGCGACGGCGCTTCCTGGCATGGCCTTCGAGCTGAATCCGCTCCTCTGCCTTGTGAGGCTGTATGCCTCCTCCATCATGAAGCGCCACCGCTACTGGAGGCAGCGGGGAACGAGGCAAAAGCTGCACAATGCTCTCTGGAAACAGCCGTGTCTTGACACGCGACGGGTCGGATGTCAGCACCGTGCGCAAACCGCCCTCACCCCATGTCAAGACAGGGCCATTCGGCGGCTGGATATATTTGAACCATCCGGGAAAACGCAATAACCACTGTGTGACCATCGTATGCAGCTTCACTCGGTAGGTTTCAATACCGTACAGCTTTTCCGCTTCTGTCCGGTTGTGCCATCCCGTCTCCGAAGCCAGCTCCGAATCATTCAGCAGTGTCATTGCGAGCGTAACGAGCGCTTCACTATCCCCGGGCGGTGCCAGAAACGCGCTGCTGCCCACGGATTCCATCAATTCCTTGAGACCGCCCTGGGCGAAAGCAATGACGGGTTTGGCAAAATAAAGCCCCTCCAGTGCTGTCATGCCAAAGCCTTCCTTCACCATGCTCGGGATTACCACGATATCCATCGCGGTGTAGGCCAGAGACACATTTTCCTCAAATGTGGTGAAAATAAAGCGTTTTGCATACCCGGAACGTTTTACCCTGGACACACACTCGTCATAATACTTTTTGTCCGAAGGTGCGCCGATCACCCAGAAGCGACAACGCGGCTGTGTCTCACACAATCTCAGTGCCATATCTACAAAGGGCTTCAAACCCTTGGCATCATATATAAAGGAAGAAATATAACCGATGCAGGTATGCGTGTCTTTAAGGCCAAGCTGCTTGCGTTTGCGCTCACGCAGATGCAGCCAGCGGTCCGGGGCAGGCAGAGACGGTTCCCATGTCGGGGAAATAACCGTAACCCTGTCACTCATCCCCGCCTGTTTGAAGGGCGCCGCTGCCGTCTCTGAAATGCCAACAATCCAGTCTGCGTAACGGCCGATCATCTGAATCGCCTCGGCTGTATGTTCCGTCTTCTGAATAATCTCGGTAATTTTCCAGATAACCGGAATGCCTAACGATTTTGCCGCCACGGCAGGCATCACATTCACGCAGGTATTCGTCAAAATCATATCCGGCTCGTAACGCTGGAACAGTGAAATTACATCTTGAAATGCTGGCGTATGCCGCAAATTTTCCGCATCTTGTGCAATGCCCTGATAAGGAGTGTACACACCGTGAAGCATCGGCAGATTACATATGTGGACATGTACACCGTATCTTCGTGCAAGCCCGGTAAGCTTCCCTTCCTGCGGTGCAACGAGCACACATTCAAAGATCGAATCAATCTCTTTCATAAAATGAAGCAGCAGCTTCTCCGCACCGGTAATACTGCGAGTGTTGCATACATGTGAAAACAACATCAGCTTTGGTTTCATTGCCATGGCCGCACACGGACCCTGTATACAGACAAGCCGATACAGGGCACTGTGCACACCTCCTCCTGGCCGAGATTAAGGGAATATAATGCTCAACATTTCGTTTATACGTCTGCCATACGTGTGATCTTTCAGTGTCCGTTCCAGTCCCCGCAGGGCGATTTCGCGCCGCTCCTTCTCATGTGTAAGGTAATACTCCACCTTATCCAGCATCTCCTGTGGTGAAGAATACGTCTCGATCTCCACGCCCGGTCTGTAGAAACGTGCCAGATCATCCCGCGCATCGGTCAGCTGTAACGTCGTGCTCGCGGCAATCTCAAATGTTCTCGGGTTCGGCGAAGCTGGCAAAATTTTGACCTGGTTGTTGTTGACTGAATCATCCTCATGGGAACGGTGCAGGTTGATCACAATTTTGGTGCCGTTGTATACATCATTCGTTTCTTGTGGACTCATCCAGCGGCCCAACTCAATCTTCTCTCCATAGGCCGTATAGTCTGGCAGACGGTCCCACCAGATGCCGTTGAATACCGTGTTGTGTGACATCAGCTGCGGCATGATCGGATTGAAGAAATACACACGGTTCCAGTAAGCCGAGCCGATAAAGCTGACATCCCGTTTCAGCGGGGAAGGCGTAGTAATCGGGAAGTAATGGTTGGTAAACGCGGCAAACGGCATATAATGCACAGATGCACAGCCATGCTGGCGATACAGTTCCACACAGTTCAGTTCCAGTGTGAACACATGGTCATAATGCTTCACCATCTCCAGCGTCATATCGGTGTAATACGGGTCATCCGTCAGCCAGATTGCCGTCTGAATTCCGGCTTGACGTATCGCATCAATATGCTCGATCGGGATATCCATGCCATCCAGCACAAGCACCAGATCAGGACGTGTTTCCAGCGCAATCTGAGATACCGGCTGACGTGGATCAGATAATGTCACCTGAGCCACCATGCCCTGCAGTGTAGTCATGATCGCTTCATCAATGGGGGAGTATGGGAAGCCTTTCCCCGAAGAAACGTACAGCACGTGAAGCTGCCGGAAGGGGAGCGGCTCCTGTGCACAATTCACAATATAGTTGGCACGGCCGCGCAGGTATCCTTCTTCCTTACCTGCGTCATATCCGGCCTGCTGCCCGTTTTTGCGTGCCTGATCAGCCAGGCTGAGTACAGGTGCATGAAGCTTTCTCGTTTTACGGTGTTTGAGAGACATACCGCCACTCCTTTTTATTTGGGATAAAGTGTTTCTGGTTGGTTGCTTCCTTCGAGCAGAAGGCAAGCTACAAATGTCCTAACAACTCGGCCATTCGACGGTTAAACGTATGACGATTCAGTGTTGTGAGCAAGCCACGCCAAGCCATAGCCTGTCGTTCCTCCTCATGATGCAGATAATGCTGGATTTTGCGCTGCAGCTCTGCCGCTGTCGTGAAGGTTTCAATGTCATACCCGGGACGGTAATAGCGGGGCAGATCTCCGCGAGTATCCGTAATCTGCATCGTGCCACACGCGCTGATCTCATAAGTGCGTGGATTGATCGAGTTCCCCTCCAGCTGGTGCGTGTTACGATTGTCCTCCCCGTTCTCACAGGTTCTGTGTACATTAATGACAATCTTCGCTCCGTTGTAATAATCCACCGTTGCCGCCGGATCAATCCATCCTTCGTGGATGAACTGCCCCAGCACATCCAGCCGGGCCAGCCGGCTCCACTGACTTCCGGCAATAAACACTTTTTTATCTGCCAGATAAGGAGCGAGCTGATTGAAAAGGTCAATCCGGTTCCAGAAACCAGTGCCGATAAAACAGATATCGTACTGATGCTGCGGCTCTGTACGACGCGGATGAAACATGCCCGGATTTACAGCCAGCGGCATATAAATGACACATTGTGCTCCTTTGTCTCTGTAGAAAGAAACGGCTGCCTCCTCATGTGTAAATACAATGTCATAATGCTGACAGATGGATGCGGTGTCCTCTGTAAAGTAAGGGTCATCGACAAACCATATCGCTGTCCGTATCCCCAGCTCACGGATTCCTCTTACCTGTTCCAGGTGATTCTCGGGAAACACATGCAGACCGTTCATCACCAGAACAACATCCGGCCGATGCTGACCAGCTTCCTGCAGCATCGCTGCTGGCGATCCAACAACGCATTCCCGAACGGACTGCTGCAGTGCCGAGATGACACCCTCATCAATAGCATCGAAACCCTGTGGGATATACAGCACCTTCATGTCCCGCGGGGCTGGCACATATGGCTGTACCCGCTCCATGATGGCCTGACAGCCGCCAAACCTGCGGCCTTCTGCATATCCGCCGCGGTAGGCCGCCTCCGCTTCCGTCAGCGGGCGGTGTCTTCGTTTTGCCACATTCTTCACCCTGTCTTCCTTCAAGGAGATCCCTTTTCGGACTCTCCACGAGATTGGTCTTCCCTCTAAAGGATATGCCCCGGGGTCAGATGCATCATGGACGGGTGTCCTGCAAGGCGCAAAATTGGCGTCTGCCCTCCATGTCCGCCTGCACGGGCATGTCCGCTGCAGCGGTTATGTAAATAACCCGGAGGAAGTGTCCCCCCGGGTTGTTGCCATACCTGTAAGTTAGTCATTCAATGCCTGCATTACTGTGCCTTGTAAGCCAATTGGTGTCCGTCCTCGAAACCCTTGGCGAAACCCGCGTTGAAGCCTTCGTTGTATGCTTCGTTGTATCCTTGACTGTATGCGTTGTCGGGGTTTGGATCGGTAGGGGTAGCCGGGACGACTGGTTGAACGGCCTTCGCATTGCGATGCCGCCGCACTGTGCGTTTCTTTTTTTTCAGCCACGCACTGCGTCCTTTGCCTGTGCGTTTATGAACGACACGTTTTGATTTCAGCGCACGCAGCTTGCGGATTTTGCGCAGGCGGGCGCCACGAGCGACCAAAGCACGTTTTGTTTTCAGTCTGGACTTCTTCTTTAACATATCAGCATTCCTCCTGTAGGTCCCCGGCGGCACGGATGACACACGCGGGGTCTTTGAGCCAAGGCAGACCCGGCTCACCATAACGAATTCGGGAGAGCCTGACGCCTGTGACCATACGAGACATCTCTTCCTGATAGCGACTAAGCAGACGTATATTCTCGGCAAGACTGCGAGCAGATATCTCTGAATGAGACGATACACTGGCTACACTGTCCAGAATACGGGCCAGGGCCTGCTGACTGTGGGCAATGGATTCAATGAGCGCCAGTTTGACCTCCTGCTCACGCTGCAAGAGACTCATTTTCCCATATCCCCGAGATCCATGCCGCCAAACATGCCCCCGTCCATGCCGCTATCTTCGCTGTCATTCTGAACCATAACCGCCTTAAGATTGTTGCATAACCCCGTTTCCATGCGGGTTAAGCCTTCCAGCAGCTCCACCAGCTGCTCATGCATTTTCAGCGGTTCGCCAACCTGATCGCCATGGGTCAAAAAGCTGTCCCCGTTCAGATGATTCAGCGTCCAGTTTCGCACCTTCTCCGCCTCAATCGCCTTCGCCTCCAGAATCAGCGCAATGTTCCACTGCATTTTGGCTGCTGCATCCAGCATCAGAATAAGGCTTTGTTCTCTGCTCATGTTTCATCACCCGCCTTCCGGGCTTATTCTTCCTCCTGCACTGCAATCTCCCGCATGACCTGGGTCAGCGTCTCGGCCACAGCTTCTTCCAGGTCAGCCAGCCCCCCCAGGTAGGAGATTATGCTTTTGTTTATTTGTCCCGAGCTGTCCAGCAGCCCCTCAACCCCGTCCAGCTCCGGCTCGATATCGGGCAAATGATGGATAATTTCCGACATGCGTACAGCAACCTGACGTTTGGCATCCAATACCCTTGCGATCTGCTGATGGGAATGGGCGATATGTGTAATAATTTCATCAATTTTGCTCTGCATGGTGCTCCTCCTTTCGGGTCAAGGCCTGCTTCCCCACAGAAAAAACCGGCCTATCAGCATTTGCCTGTTACAGCATATGCCGGGCCGGGATCGTCAGTTACTACAGCTTGCGCCTATATCGTGAAATGAAATAACACCATTCCGCAGCGTACCGACTGAGAAATTGCCGGGCGCGTTCCTGCTGCGGTCTGCTGAATACATCCTCCGTCGCCCCTTCCTCCACAATACTGTCTGCGCCTCACCAACAAGCTCTGGATGATGGGCCGATGTCGGTTCATCGAGTAGGATGAGCTAGGCTAGAGGTATTCTGCAAGCAAAAAAGCCATCCCCTCAATATGAGGAGCATGGCTCTGTTTCGTGTATTATCCAGTTTCTGTCGTTTGTCATCTATTCGTGAATCATAGGAGCAGTGCTATCTTCGGCTGGCCCATTTGATTTTACGTGCCACTTCCACCCGTTGCAATTGCAACACGCCGATTCGCTCTTCAAACTTTTTGCGTTCATCTACCGAATGCGCGGCATGAATCTGATGACATAGACCTGTCAATTTGCTATTGATGTAATCGAATCTCATCCACAATTCTTCTTCTGGCGTATGCTGCTGCTCCGGTGCAATTTGAAATATTTTGAGCTGCTGGATAAGGGACTGGCGCCATTCCTGATCTTGAATTTGGATGGCAAAATGCAAAAGATCCAGATAATCATCGATTTGCAACGATATGTCGCAATCAGGTTTAGTGTTCATCGTCGTCTCTCCTTATTTCAATGCTTGGCTGGAATCAGTTACCTCCTATTTTACAGGAACAAGCCCCCTGAAAGCGAGTACTGAACAGCAGAAATTTGGAAAAAAATTTGTTTTTTTTCCGCGAAAAGGGCTTTACTTTTCCAATATGATCAATTTCATTGCACCTGAGGACATATGTCTTGTAATTCATAAGAAAAACCCGCCATTGGAGAACAGTTCTCCAAGCGGGTTACAGGCAAATCTATGATGATTTTTGGTAATCACGCTGCTGTCTCGTCATCAGTAACATCAGAAATGAAATGATAATAATGGAAATGGTCCAGGCCCAGGCCATGGTCTGGTTTCCTGAATCGACAGCCACATATATAGCCGTGGGTACGGTCTGTGTTTTGCCTGGAATGTTGCCCGCGATCATCAAGGTTGCACCGAATTCGCCCAGAGCGCGAGCAAAGCCCAGAATAAATGCGGTCATCAATGCTCTGCCTGCAAGCGGCAGCGTAATGTATCGGAATACCTGCCACTCATTCGCTCCGATAGAGCGCCCTGCATCTTCCAGGTCCCGATCGACCCCGTTAAAACCGGATTTCATCGTCTGGTACACTAGAGGAAAAGCCACCACAATCGAAGCAATTACAGCAGCCCACCACGAGAAAATGACAGGAGCCGAGAAGATCACTTCGATCCAGCGCCCGAGCAGACTTCTACGGCCCAGCAGCACCAAAAGCAGGAAGCCAACGACTGTTGGTGGCAGAACAAGTGGAAGCATAAGCAGGGTCTCCAGAAACACTCTGCCTCGAAAGGAAGCACGGGACATTTTCCAGGCAACGGCCACGCCAATCAATAAAGCGGCAATGCTGGATAACAGCGCCACCTGAAGGGACAAGCGCACCGGTGACCAGAACATGGACCAGTCGATTGCACTTATATTCATTGCGGGATCGAGAATCCGTATTTAGCAAAAATGTCCAGAACTTCCGGTGTTTGCAGATAGGCATAGAATTGTTCGGCCTCTGTACGGTGTTTCGTGTCCTCAATAATGCCAAGCGGATAGTTCGCGGGAGTATAACTGTTTTTGTCCACTTCAAATGCAATTTTCACCTGCTTGGAGGTCAGTGCATCGGTTTTGTACACAAAGCCTGCATCCGCATTGCCTGTTTCGACATACTGCAGCACCTGTCTGACGTCTTTCCCTTGCACAAGCTTTTTCTCAAGCTGATCCCACAGCTTCGCGTTGGTCAGAGCTTCTTTTGCATACGTTCCAGCGGGCACGCTCTCGGGAATGCCAATGGCTACCGTTTTGATGGCGTCATTAGCCAGGTCCTTCTCACTGGTGACTGTACTTGTCCCATCTGCGGGCACAATGGCTACCAGTGAGTTTTGCAGCAGATTTTTCTGGTCTGTGGATGCGATCAGATGTTCATCGACCAGTGCCTTCATATTTTTAGCTGAAGCCGATACAAAAATATCTGCGGGTGCTCCTTGCTCAATCTGCTGCTGCAGCGCACCCGAAGCCCCGAAGTTAAAATTCAGGCTGATGTTGGGATGAGCCTGTTCATAGCTGGTTTTGATCTCTGTCATAGCATCGGTCAGGCTTGCTGCCGCCGATATTGTTAGCTCGACTTTTTCCTGCGATTCTGACGTAGCTGGTGATGTACCCTCACCAGATGCTGCTGGTGTAGAGGCTGTAGTCTGGTTAGTCGTGGATGATGCATCCGGCTTCTCTGTTGCCGAACTGCCATTTGCCCCGCAGCCTGCCAGCACAAATGCGAGACTTAGTGATATAACTCCAAGTAAGGTTCCAGCTCTCTTGTTCATTTATTCTCCCCCAAAGTTATGTTTAGTTATAACTAGTTATATTTAATTATAACTAATTATACACAGAACGTTTGAAATGGGAAGGTGAAGGGCACCACATTTTTCACGAATAGAGATGAGAACGATGCAGTTACATCATGCGCAGGTTTATGAAAACACTTAAATAGTGGTATAGTACAAGAAACGTCTGCATCTAGCAGCATCAGTATCGGATCGATAACAACTCGTTCAGGAATGATTTGGGGTGAAACGTCAATTATCCTGCTCTCAATAAAACACATTGCCAGAAATGCCGGAGTTATACGGCCTTATAATATTAAGGGAGGTTCTTCACTCATGACGGAGGAGCAATCCTACACAACCGAAGAAATTGCCAAACTGCTTAAAATATCGAAACTAACCGTCTATGACCTGATCAAAAAGGGAGACCTTGTCGCCTATCGGGTAGGCAAACAAATGCGCATTGACGCCACAGATCTGGAAGCCTATAAACGCCGCTCCAAGCAGCTTCAGTCCCCGGCACAGCAGTCAACAGGCGTGAGCGGCTCGGGCGTGAATCAGCAGGCTGCTGGACCCATTGGTACACAGGAGCAGCATCCCGGCTCGAATATACTCGCGGGGCAGGGGGAGGTACAGTATGCAGCTCATACAACCGGGGCAGCAGTGTCGTCTTCGCAGATGGCTCCTTCTTCGTACGCCAACTCTCCAGCTGGTTTCGGACAGAACAGCGCCGGTGCAACACGCCATCTGGTCATTACGGGTCAGGATGTCAGCCTGGATATTCTAATGCGTCACATCGAAAAACAATCAAGGGACATTCGTCCATTGCGCTCCTTTATGGGTAGTCTGGACGGTCTGATCTCAATGTATCGTGGGGAGTCCGATCTGGTCAGCACACATCTGCTGGACGGAGACACCGGAGAGTACAATCTGCCATATATCCGCAAAATTTTAACGGGCTGGTCCTACGTCGTTGTAAATCTGCTGTCCCGTCCTGCAGGTCTGTATGTTGCGCGTGGTAATCCTCGTCAGTTAAATGACTGGACCGATTTGAACAGGGCAGGACTACGCCTTGCGAATCGTGAAAAAGGCTCAGGAGCCCGGGTACTGCTGGATGAGCAGCTGCGGCTGAACGGGATATCAGCTGCGGGGCTTCTCGGGTATGATGTGGAGGAAACAAGCCATATGGGCGTGGCAGCCAAAGTCAGCTCCGGTGAAGCCGATGTTGGCGTAGGCATCGAAAAAGCCGCCCGTCTTGTGGGACAGGTCGATTTTATCCCGCTCGTTCAAGAACGGTACGACCTGGTTATGCTGCGAAAACAGGGCAACGAGGCCTGGATCGAGTCGGTGCTGCGCATCCTGCAATCTCCGGAGTTCCAGCAGGAGCTAAAGGCGTTTGAAGGATACGATGCATCCCGCACGGGTGAGATTTTATACGAGGCATAGCTGTAAAGGATCTGTAGAGGGAGGGACGGACTAGTTAGTCCGCTCCCTCCCAGTATCTCATTCGTCATGCTAAATCACCCCGCCCCCGCGCACCCGCACTAGCTCACTCCTGATGCCAAGTTACTCCGCTCTCTCGCCTCCTCACTCCTGACGCTAACGAATCGTAGAAGGCTTATTTCGCCCTTTCTCACGTTTAGAAAAATCTAACGATTCCTACGAACCTTATTCGGCTCAATTTCAACATTTTCCCTACCAAAACTGCTAATTTCAGTGAAATAACGCTTCTACGAATCGTTAGATTTTCAAACCTGCTAAATCCGGGCAAATAGCGTTCCTAGGATTCGTTAAAAATTCACTCCGTGCTTGAGCGTACTTTGGTGAGTTTATTTTGACACAATATAATGCGTGCATCTCAGTCACCTCTACCACCAAGTTACTTCACTCCTCGCACCACTTCACTGCTGACGCCAAGTCACTCCACTCTCTCGCACACTTCACCCCTACCGCCAAGTTACTTCCCTCCCTCGCACCATCTCACTCCTGACGCCAGGTTGCTCCGCTCCCACACACTACCTCACTCCTGACACCAGTTACTCCACTCTCTCAGACCAACTCACTCCTGACGCCAAGCCACTTCACTCTCTCGAAGCACCTCATTCCCTCTCACCGCTCAGTTACCTTACTGTCACTTTAATCACATCATCTCACTCTTACCGCCAACTGCGCATCGCATCCCTAACTTCTCCCGACAACAACCAAAAGAGGACCACATCGTAATCCACGATTGCAGTCCTCTTAACCAATTCAGCTGCGCAATGACATGAACAGGACTGACCATCTTATCCTGCTGACCTTTCCCGATGCCCCATTCACATACACTTACCTTACATATATTCTTACCTTCATTATGATCTCACTGCTTCAATCACGCTCACGCCAGAATACCCCGGACTCGTCCCTCTCCACCTGCTCCAGCACATCTTCAAAATCAGAGCACGGCACAATGACCTCCACCGGATTCCAGCTGGAACAATCATCACTAGCGAACACTTGCCACTGATCTCCTTCCCAGTAAAAACGGGCTATCGGCATGCGATCCCACTGATAACGCTGTAAGCCTGGACGTTCTTCGGTAAGAATCAGCTCATTGCCCTTCATCTCGTAGGTTAACTTCACCATGGTACGCAGCTGTGCCGGTACTTTCTCGTGAACATATCCATTCATCAAAGATTCAATTCGCCGCAGTGTAAACACATCCAGCATGGAATAACTGCCCCCCTTATCGAAAAATAAGAACTTATCACCAAGCTGGAACAAGCAAAACATTACAATCAACAAATCCACCATTTCTTGATTGCCCACCGTTTTTCACTTTCCTGACATCTTCGCTTATAGCGCCTCCCCGATTCAAAGACTTAAACCAGAGGCAAACGTTGCACATCACTATCACTTGACTATTGACTATCATTTCACTACCTTTCCACAATCACTCCACTATCACTTTTACTCTCACTTTTACTTATAAACACACCATTCCGCAAGGCTTACCAGCTCGATTTGGTCACACCTGGGATCTGGCCTTGATGAGCCAGCTCACGGAATTTGATCCGGGATACTTTAAATTTACGCAGATATCCACGCGGGCGGCCTGTCACTTCACAGCGATTTTTCAATCTTGTTGGTGAAGCGTTACGAGGCAGCTTCTGCAAAGCCTCATAATCTCCTTTTTCCTTGAGCTCCCTGCGCAGCTCTGCATACTTTGCCACAATGGCCTGACGCTGCGTCTCACGTACAACCTTTGATTTTTTAGCCAAATTCTCCAGCTCCTTTATCGTTTGAATAATGTGATATTTTATAAAATGTACACCTGACGCTCCGTGCGTTCTAAGCCAATTCACTGTTCACGTATATCTAAGCCAACTCGGCCCTCATTACATGACTTTTACAGGCCACGGCAGCGGGTTCTCAAAATGCCCCCAATCTGCCAGCATCTCTTCATCACTGAGCAGGCATTGGTCCAGTTCATCCTCGATGATGGAGCGCTCCATATCTATGCCGATCATCACCAGTTCCGTCTGACGATCGCCCCACCGGGCATCCCATTTGGCAAGCACATCCGGCTCGGTCCGCAAAATTTCCGCTTGATCAGCTTTCGGCAGCGCGGCCACCCAATGCCCCGCAGGTCCGAATTGAATGGAGGGCCCCGCCTGGCTCAAGCTGGCAGCGACATCCCCTTCAGCAGCAAGCCACACCAGCCCTTTAGCACGCACGACCTCTTCCGGCCAATAACTCATGAACTCAGCCAGACGGGAAGGATGGAATGGCTTCCGGCGGCGATACACAAATGATCCAATACCGTATTCCTCGGTCTCTGGTGTATGGGTTTCCTTTTCCAGCTCCTGTATCCAGCCAGCCGACATGCTCACCTTCTCAAAATCAAACCGTCCCGTGTTCAAAATCTCCGCCGGATTCACCTGTCCGTTCACCGTGCGAATGATCTTCGCACTCGGCTGCAACTTGCGGATTATGCCTTCCAGCTTCTGCAATTCTGCCTCTTCCACCAGATCACATTTGTTCAGCAGCAATACATCACAGGTTTCGATCTGGTCAATGAGCAGGTCAACGACATCACGGGTATCTTGCTCCCCAGTCGCCTGATTGCGATCCATCAAGCTCTGTCCCGAAGCGTAATCATGCCAGAACCGATTGGCATCAACAACTGTGACGAGACAATCCAGCTTCGCCAGACGAGTCAGATCAATACCTGTTTCTTCATCGGCGTATGTAAACGTCTGTGCAACCGGAACAGGTTCACTGATGCCCGTCGATTCAATCAGGATGTAGTCATATTTGCCCTCGTTCACCAGCTTCTCAATCTCCTGCATCAGATCATCGCGCAACGTGCAGCAGATACAGCCGTTGGACATCTCCACCAGCTTCTCTTCTGTGCGCGAGAGCGTTGCCTCACCTTTGATCATCGCCGCATCAATGTTGACCTCGCTCATGTCATTTACGATCACAGCGACCTTCAAGCCTTGCCGATTGTGCAGCACATGATTTAGAACCGTTGTTTTACCTGATCCCAGATAACCGCTAAGAACGGTCACCGGTATTTGCTTTTGTGTCATGAAAATCGACTCCTTATAGTTGCAGTTCATCTTCATAGATGATATTTAATAGTAATTATTACGATTAACAACAATGACTATAATCCTGTTTGACACCATTGTCAAATCTTTTTTCATTCCTTCCACAAAAAAACAATCTAAAAAAGGCTTACGATTTCTCCCTGCATATGCGCATACCCCATGCGCTTTAGCAAAGCTTCATCATAAGCCTGTTCTAAAAGTTCCTATAAATATGCTTATTCAAAATTCATACTCTTGCTCTTATTTATAGTCTTACTCTTACTCATTCTCATACTTTCAATCATATTTCATGCTCGTATTCCTATTCGTATTCGTGCACTTCTCCAGTCACCCTGCCTGCGCCCCTGCCCCAGCTCACCCTGTTTAAACTGAGGTTGCACCCGCCCTGCCCTCCATCCGCTGTTTGCTAAGCACCACTACGATTAAGGCTATTACAGAGAGCAGCGTACAGACGGTAAACATGACCGAATACGAGCTGATTTGCACCACAACACCCATCGCGAGCCCGCCGAGCGAAAAGCCCAGATCATAGGAGGACATGAAAATGCCCATAAGCACATATCTGGAATCGGCAGGCAGTGCAAAGGACAGATACGTGGTTAGGGTCGGATACAGCAAGGCCAGCGCAAAACCGCTAAACACCGCAGCCACATAAACCACTGGCCCAATGCTGCCCATCAGGCTAAGCAGCAGCGTTCCCAGCGCAGCACTAAGCATTAGACCTGCCATAAGCCAAGTATTCCAGCTGCCGTCTGAAGGGATTTTTTTACGCAAAAGAAAACGGCACAGGATCACAACGAGGCCCTGGATTGTCAGAAAAAGTCCGGCACTCGCTGTACCTGTCGATACCATATAGAGCGGAAGAAAGGTCGCTGTTGCGCCAAATACACAGGAGGCAAACAGCATCACCACACTGCTTACAAGCAGCGGTGTACTGCGCCAGATGCCGCTGAACGAGCGCAGCATATCCCCCAGCGTATACGTTTTGTTCTGCACGGTGCTTTGCGGCAAATCCACCTTATACCCTAACAGCAAGGGGAACACAGCAAGTCCGATCATCAGCAGTGTAAACGCCAGCTCGCTGGCATTTTGCCAGATCTGTACAGCCAGAATCGGAATGACCAGAGAGGGCACCATCGTAAACAGCGTGTACATCGACAGCCCCTGCGCCCGGTCCTTGTCTTCCAGTCTCTCCACAATACCGGCCTGCATCGTCATCGAAAAAAATGCTGTTACTACGCCTTGCAGCGCCCGCAGCCATAGATACATGTCCACACCAGATACGATAAACAGCAGCAGCGTTCCGGCATGCAAAACGAGCAGCCACCGCATCACGCGCAGTGGCCCATGCTTGCCCAGCATCTGTGCTGCAAACGGCCGCAGCAGCATACAGGTGAACATGTAGCTGCCCATCATCAGACCGATCTCAGCCTGATTTAACCCGGATGCCTCACTTCGCAAGGGCAGAATAATGGTCAAAGCCGCGTTCGCAGCAAAAAATAAAAAAGCCAGTATATAAAACCCGATAAACGAAACGGATACCGGATTTAATTTTCTACTGGTCGTAGTTGTTACAGAAGTTGAAGCTTTCAAAATTCCATACCTGCTTTCTCTATCACATACATACGCTCTCTATGACCTGACTGTATTCCTCAATCCTCTGTCACATGCCTGCACCCGGGCGAACAGCTCAAGAAACTCACAGTAGCCTTGTCCGCCGTTCATAGGCAAAAAATATCATCACCGCTCCTAGAATAGCACAGATCATATACATAAATGAATAGGAAGAGATATCTGCAATCGGTCCCATGATGACACCGCCCAGAGAGATGCCCAGATCCGCTGTGGCAATAAACAGACCCATCAATACGTTGCGATTCAGCTTCGGCAGAACAAAGGACAGATACGTCGTCAGCGTCGGGTACAGAATCGCTTGAGCGATGCCCATCAGCACAGCACCAGCATAGAAAAAGATCATGCCGCCCGTCACCGAAAAGCTTACACACTGCGAGGCAATCGCAAGCAGGAGCATCGTTCCCATCATAAACGGCGAATGCCATCGCCCATCCGAAGGAATGCGTTTGCGAAGTACAATGCGCGCCAGCACCACCGTACCCGCCTGAAGCATCAGATACACCCCGGCATGGCCGCCCTGAATTTGACCCGCATACAGCGGGATAAAGGTGGTGACCGCACCAAATACAACGGAAGCACTCAGCATCAGCAGACTGGATCGGAACAGCAGCGGATTACGCACCAGCTGTGCGAAGGATTGCCACATGTTCACGTTCTGCGCAGATGCATCTGCCGGGTGCGGCTGCTCTTTATTTTTTTCCATTTTGGCCGTGTAGCCAAATATGCCTGTACAGACAGCTATTCCGATCAGTACTACTGTAAAATAGTGCATGCCTCCCGCCTGCCACATGGCTAAAGCCAGTACCGGGCCGACAATGCCCGGAATATAACTGAACAGCGAATAATACGAAATGCCCTGCGAGCGGTCTTTCTCCGGCAGTGCATCAATGATGCCAATCTGCAGCGCCATGGAAAAAAAGGCCGTGGATACCCCTTGCATCATGCGGGCAATCAAATAACCGCCCAGCCCCGTAAACGTATATAAAATTAAGGCCAACCCGTTAATAATCAGAATGATCCGCAAAATTTTAATCGGACCGTGCTTTTGAATCATTTTGCCCGCCCAAGGTCTGAAAAACATCGTGGTGAACATATACGCCCCCATAATCACTCCTATGGTTGTACTGTCTGCACCGAGAGATGCCCCCTGTAGCGGAATGATCACATTTAGAATCGCATTGGCACTGAAGTACAAAATCACCAAAATGTACAAGCGCAAAAAAGGCCAGGACATCGCGCCACTCACAACATTACTCCTCCTCCACACAAAACCGTTCATTCCTGCATCCAAGGCTATATAGACTAAACTAAAGACACGTAACACAGTCCAGTCCGAATGACAGAATAACCTTGTAAAAGTATCGTTCAACTTCGATCGATCGCTGCCCGGGCAGCTATAACGAGATTTGATGCTTTAATAATTTTCGTGCATAGTCGGACTGGACATGCTTCAACTGTTCAACCGCAATCGTCTCCTCAACCCGGCCCTCTCTGAAAAAAACAAACCTGTCACAGATATAGGCCGCTGCCTGAATATCATGTGTAATAAAAACAAAGCTCATCTTGTACAAACTTTTCAACGTTTTCAGCAATTGCAGCACCTGAATCTGAACCGACACATCCAGCGAGCTGACCGCTTCATCCAGCACAATGCACTTCGGCTCTGTCGAGATCGCTCTTGCGATGCAGATTCGCTGTGCCTCCCCACCCGACAGCTCATGAGCATATTTGAGCCGGTACGAAGGGTCCAGTCCAACCTGAGCAAGCAGCATATCCACTTTCGCCGCTGCCGCCTTCTGAGGGCTTAGTACAGATTCGTGATTTCGCTGCTCCAACCTGTGTCGCTCTTTCACCGACTTGTGCTGTCCCCGCTCCGTCTTTTGCGGTCCGTGCTCTATCATTTGCTGTCCCGGCCCTGCTTTTCGCTGCGCCTTCATGGGCTCCATAATGGCATCCTGCACCGTGAGAAATGGATTCATCGAAGACGTATAGTTTTGAAAAACCGCGCTGATTCGCCCCATCCGAACCCGGCGATCCATCACGTCCCGGCCCTCGAATCGAACGATTCCTTGATCCGGCCTTTCGAGTCCGAGCATGAGACGCCCCAGTGTCGATTTGCCGCTGCCGCTCTCACCGACAATGCCCAGACACTCACCTGGACGGCATTCCAGAGTCACCTTTTTCAGCACCTGCTGTCGCTGCTTCGAGAACATGCCGCCCTGCACGTATGATTTTTCAACCTGCTCTACTGTAAGCATTTACGATCCCTCCTGCATGATAGCTTTGAAATGATCGCTTAGCTCCTGCCTGGTGGATACAAGGTAACGGGTGTACGCATGCGCTGGCTCCTGCAATACAGACTGTATGCTGCCCTGCTCGACAATGCTTCCATCCTTCATCACCATCACATCATCCGCCACCTTCCGAACTACACCAAGATCATGCGAGATAAAAATCATGGAGCAGCCTATGCGCTCCCGCAGCTGGATCAATTGCTCCAGCACCTCATATTGGGAGATAGTGTCCAGCGCTGTTGTTGGTTCATCCGCAATGATCAGTTCCGGCTCCAGCACAAGGGCGAGGGCAATCATCATTCGCTGTAGCATGCCGCCAGACAGCTGATGCGGATATTGGTTTAGAATGTCCTTCGGGTTCTTGAGCATGACCTGTTCCATGGCTTGATGCATTTTGCGCTCCAGTTCACGGGTGTTCCAGTTATAGTGTGTTTGTAAGGTCTCCCGGATATGGACTCCAAGCACACAAGAGGGATCGAATGCACTCATGCCCTGCTGCATAATCATACACAGATGTCTGCCTCTTCGGCGCCGCATCTCCTGTTCCGGGAGCAGCTGGAGGTCTTCGCCCTGAAACAGCATCGTTCCCGACTGACGCATATTGGGTTTGTTCAGCCGCATTAAGGCCCGGCAGGTGACTGACTTGCCGCTGCCACTTTCCCCAACGATGGCCAGGCAGCTTCCTTGTCGGACCTCAAATGAGCTGTCATGGATAATCGTTCGATCTGTCTGCGTGTCCCACACCTTGAGGTGTTTAACCTCGACTATATTCATAGACAGCCTTTCTCACCTCTCTTCCATGAGACGGGTCCGGCTTCCCTTGTGAAGTCATTAATTTCGGATCAAGGGCCACCTGAAGGGCATCTGACCAAAAATTAAAAGCGGACACAACAACAACAATCGCGAGTCCCGGAGCCAGCATCAATTCAGGTCTGGAGAACATGACTTCTCTGGCTTCATTCAGCATCATGCCCCATTCGGCATGGGGAGCCTGAATGCCCAGCCCCAGAAAGGAAAGTCCCGATACCTGCAGCATCATCGAACACATTGCACTGCTGGAAATCACCGCAATATCGGCAAACGTCACCGGAATGATATGCCGTGTAATAATTCGCATATTGGATATGCCTGAAGCTTTGGCAAATTTCACGTACTCCATTTCCGAGAACTGCATCACGGATGTACGAATGACACGGGCAAACCAGGCCCATTTCATACAAACAAACGCGATCAGAATATTTTCCAGTCCCGCCCCCAGAATCCCGACAACCGCAAGGGTCATGACGTAACCGGGAAACGACAGCATAACATCACAGATTCGCATCAGCCACGCATCCACTTTGCCCTTGAAATAACCTGCGGCAAACCCGGCGACTGCACCCGCCAGCACCGAGAAGCCCAGCGCAGCCAGCACCCACAGCACACTTGGACGAATGCCATAGATCAGCCTGGATAACACACATCGGCCCAAATGGTCATTGCCTAACAGATATGACCAGGACGGCGAGGCGTAGCGAAGCTTCATATTGACCGCACCGGGATCATGGGGAGCGACAAGAGGAGCAAATAATCCTAGGGCAATCGTCAAAACAATAATGGCCAATGAGGTAACAGCCAGCTTGTCACGGCTCAGATTTTTGAATAGTCGCATCGCATCAGAATTCCTTTCTCAAACGGGGATTCAGCGCAGCATTGATCATATCGGAGAACATGTTGAACAGCACAAAGGTTACCGCCAAAATAAGCACATACGCCTGAATGATCGGGAAATCCCGGCTCAGAATCGCCCTTACACTTAACCGGCCAAGGCCGGGCCATGCAAATACATTTTCAATGACCACCGTACTGCCCAGTATAATCGGGATCGCCATACCAAAGATCGACACAGCCACCTGCAAGGAATTGCGCAAAATATGCAGCATGACCTTCCGCTCACTCAGACCGCTTGCACGGGCATAGAACACATAATCTTCATTCATATTGCTCAGCATGGCACTGCGAACCGAGCGGAAATAAATGCCCGTATAACTCACCGTGATCACCAGCACAGGCAGAATATAGCTGCGATAAGAATCCATACCGCTGGTTGGAAGCAGATCCAGCTTCACGGAAAAATACCAGATGAGCAGCGCCGCGAGCCAGTAGGAAGGCATTGCTGTCAGGAAAAAGGAAACCCCTCGGACCGATCGATCCAGCAGTTTGCCTTCTTTTAATGCACTGAGTACACCAAGCAATACAGAGAACAGGATGATGAAAACAGAAGATACCAGGGTCAGCTTTAACGTATTCAGCAAAGCCGGCCCGATCAAAGACCACACTGACTCACCAGATACATACGAATGTCCAAAATCGAACTGCACAACGGCCTTCATCCAGTCCAGATATTGAACGAGGAAAGGCTTGTTAAAGCCCAGCGCTTCGTTCGTTTGGGCGATCAGCTCGTCGGTAATCTGCGGTACATCCTGCGCCTGCAGCACTACCACAGCCGGGTCAAGAGGTGACAGACTGATCAGCAGAAAGGTAATCAAGGATATGATGATCAGCATCGGGATGGTTAACAGCAATCGTCTCGCAATGTAACTTCCCATGGTCCTCTCCCCCCTACTCGAATTTCATCTTTTCAAAAGGCAGTTCATACTGTGTCTGCTTAAAGGTAATCCCCCGCAGATTTTTCGGAGCAACAACAGTCACACGACCATGGGTAAGCGGAATAAAGACGGCTTCATCATGCACGATTTTCAGAATATCGGCATACAAGGCCTTTCTGGATTGCTCATCCGTGGAGCTCATCACCTCATCGATTTTTCGGTACAGCTCATCCGCTTCCGCAATACCACTGGTGGTATGCTTGTATGAGGAATCTGATGTAAACGCAGCAATGGTGCTCTGTGGATCGTAGGCCAGTCCCCAGGTCTGGTTAAATAACAGATCATATTCCCCGGTCGCTCTGCGATTGGCGATGGAAGAGGACTCTTCTCCTACCAGGTCGAGCTGCATGCCGATTTCCTTCATCTCATACTGGATCAGCTCGGACTGCGTTTTTTGCGAAGAAGAGTTGCTGTCATAATACAGCTTCATCGCGAGTGGTTGACCGTTTTTCTCCCGTACGGTCTTGCCTTCAGCCAGCTTCCAGTCTGCCTGCTCCAGCAGCTGTTTCGCGACTTCCGGGTCATACGCTCTGATCTTCAGGCCCACATCGGCATAGTTCACGTTGGGTGAGAATAGAGTGTCTGCCACGGTCTGCGTGCCGTTAAAAATATCCTTGCTGATTGTCTCGCGATCAATGCCAGTCCACAATGCCTCTCGCACAGCCTTGTCATGCACCGGGCTATCCAGCTTGCTGCTGTTCGCTACAATCATGGCTGTATTCATGGCATCACTTCGCACCACCTGATACTCGCTGGAAGCAGCAAGCTGGTCCATTGCCGCTACATCAATGCTGTCCGCTCCGCGGTCATCGGTGAATACAACGTTGATCTCCCCCTTCTGCAATGCCAGATATGTCGTTTCTCCAGCCGGAAGCACCTTGGCTGTAATCTTCTGAATCGCAGGTGCACCGCCCCAATAATCCGCATTTGCTTCAAACGTAGCGTTCTCCTCAACCTTATGTCCGGTCAGCTTGTATGGTCCCGTTCCATGGAAGCCGCTCACTCCATCTTTGGTTCCGCCATTTTTGAAATCCTTGGGCGAGATGAACACATACGGTCTGGTCATGGACAATTCCACCAGCGTTGGATAGTATGTATCGGACAACACCAGCTGCAGCGTATATTCATCCACAACTTTAATCTCCTTGATTTTGGTGGAAAGCTTGATCCAGGAATGCTTCTCGGCATTGGCCTGAACGGCTTCTATATTTTGTTTGACCGCCTCGGCGTTAAATGGCTCGCCATCATGGAATTTCACATTTTTCCGCAGATGAAAAGTATACGTTTTTCCATCCTCTAAAATATCCCATGACTCCGCCAGCAGCGGCTTGACGCCGTCCTTGGTGTTCTCCACCAGTGACTCATAAACCATTCCTTGTGCAGGCATGGAGCCTGGATACAGATGTGGGTTCATATCATTGATATCTTTCGCAGAGGCGTAAATAATTTCATTGTTCTTCTGGCTGACTGCTGCCGTCGCTGGCGCCTTCTCCTCTTTGGTATTCTGGGCATTCTGAGCGCAGCCCGAGATGATCGCAATGACAGCGACCAATGACACGATACGTTTGAAAGCATTTCTTTTTGTCATAACCTTTCCCCCTGGTGAGCAAGTTACATTCAAAATTTACACCATACCACTTCGTGGTCAGAACAACCTTCCGATCGCCGTTATCCCCAGATTTCAGGAATCCATTTCCAAGGGGGAAATCCGGGGATAAATACGAGCACTTCGTTTCTTCAGGTTTTTTTCTGCCCTCTCCGTTTCGGTGTAAAACTAAATTCAACTTGCATTTTTTATATCAAATCAATCCTTACTGCCATTTAGTGCACTGCAGATCATATGAATATCCTGTTGAAACGACTGGATTACAAATGCTGTAGACAGACGCTGATCCGGGTGTGCACGGGCCGTTTCCTGAAGCTTTGCTTCGTATATGGCGATAAAATGGTCAATCGCAGGACAGCTGACCTGCACATGTCTGGCAATGCCCTGAATGATTTTGATGCGGTAGTAATCCTCCTTCGGCATTCTCGGAACGTCGAGCTCTCCCTCGCGGTTCGTAAATATGCGGCGAAATGGCACACCGGAGAAGTCGAAATAGGCTCCGGCAGCATCCGGCTCCGAGAACGGATCAATCAATAACGAGGCGTACCGTATGTATAATAGAAATTCCTGATGAATCGCCTGCAATTGATCAAATTTCTCGATATCATGACGTGATAAACTCTCTAATCGAACCGGGTAGTTGTCATCCGTCATGAACTGCAGCAGGTTGATTCCCTGAATATGGAGTCTGTCCGTAATCTGCGTAATCTCCTGCCATTGTTCCCGCATGCTGCGAATTAACGCAGGTGTAATCGGGCCTTCGGGATACAGCTTGTAAACATATTTTTGTACGCCCTGCTCACCGAAGATCGCCTCCAGTGAGAAAGCATTCATAAACAACGGCGGATGCACGTATAACGAAATATTCCGCGTTTCAGCCTCCAGCGGGGAAGGCATCACGCCGAGTGCAATATGCAACCGCTCGAACAGCTCGCGTAATTGCTGCACATAAGCTGAAGAGGGCACAGTGGAGCCAATATATACCTTCCTTTTCACTCCTGTAGTGATAACCTGATTCGACGGATGTTCATGCAACCAGCGCGTATCTCCCAGATACGTGGAGAAGCTGATAATCTCCGCCTCTGCCCCCCGTTGCTGCAAATATTGATTCACCAGCAGACTGGAACCAAATGTCGGTGAAACGAGAATAACGCATTTCAGTTGCTTTATGAATGCATCATCTATTTGCTGCAATACATCTATATAAGCATCGGTTGTGACAGCCAGAACCAGCGTCTGCCATTCTCCTGCCAGTGTGTTGTACCCCCGGAATACCTGATCCACGATACACTTTCCTGCCAAGGCACGATGCTTTTCATTTTGTATGGTCACTTGAACCTGCTGCCCACTCTGTTCCAATGCTGCATAAAAGGCTGCTGACCGCACCGATTCCCTGCCCGCCAGGCCAACGCGGCAATCAAGATCATTTTTGAACGTAATAGCCAGCTGGATGGACGCAGGACCTGTGCCGCATAACAGAACTCGTTGAATGCCGCTCATTGCTCATATCTGCCTCCCTTACATACTTTTCTGGTATAACGCAATATCGAACACATCATGCGGGCGCAAAATGTTATCTGCGAGCCTCCACTTCCGGCCGTCCGTCTCCCGCATCGGATAATTGAACAGCGATTTCAACTGATTGCCGTAGCGCATCGCCACGACCACCTGTGCATTGGTCAACGCATGTAATTGATCAAGCAGTTCGTATTTATTGGCTACGGTTGAGCTGAAAATGATATGGGTGGCTTCCCGGGTGTATACCAGATCCTCCAGCAATGACAACTCCAGGCGAATGTTTAATTCTGACCCAAGCGTCTGCACAACTTTCCGCCCTAGCGTAATCGCTTCTGCATCAATATCAATGCCTACCACCTGTGCTCCGGTGCGCCGTGCAATCAACAGCGGGGTCATCGGGAAGGAACCGGAACCGACCAGCAGCACTTTCGAATCAGGCGTCACCTGAAAGCTGCCAAACTCTTTGTCGATACACTCTTCAATATTTTTAAAATAATCCGCAATCTGCACTTCTCCATCCTGCAGCTTCAATGCCCGGTACTTCTCCATAATCGCTACACACCGGGCTGATTGACCTCTAAGTTCCTGGATCAGCGGCTCAAGCTCCTCCAGTTCTGACGGTCTCAACATGTTCCAAGCGTGCCGATGATCCGCATCCGTCACAAAACGGGAATAATCATTAATAACTGTCTCCAGCTCGGAGCTGTGCTCAAGCGTCTGGTCATACCTGACCGCAAGATTGCTGAACTGTGAAGCGAATTCGGTAAGCCTTGTCTCAAAGTGGATTAACGTGATCAATAGTGTCTCCTCCTGCATCTCGTTATCGTCACACCGTGCTGCCAGATTTAAGATTAAAAGCTTCACTCAGATACGTTGAGGGTTTAAATGGAGAGTTATGCTCATATACTCGCCATGCTTCTGCTCCGCTCCAGCGGAGCATCAATAAAAGCGGTTCCGTGAGCTACAATTCCAACATTGCCCTCGATCGTAATTGCCTTCACACCTGCTGTATTCCACTGGGCAGTCACCTTCATTACACCTCCAGGCTGCTTGATCTGCTGCGAGACCTCCCGCTGTGACAGCCAGGCCAGATAAGCGCCTATGGATGCTGTGCCCGACCCGCAGCCTCTCTCCCAGATAAGACTGTCCAGCTGCGGAACATAAATTAACGGAGCCATCTCTTCTGTGACCGGACGGTATAACAGAATGCCAATCAATTTGTCACTCGTCGTAAGTCCAAGGAGCCGCGCCAGATGCTGTGCCCGCCGTCTTATCGTGTCATCGAAATCCTGAACTTCGATCACAATATGAATAAATTCGGCATATCGAACAACAATCATCTCCAGCTCCATACCTTCAAACGTGATCGCCTTGCGCTCGATCAGCTCGGGAACGGGCATTGTAACCTGGCAATCATACCGATTCTCCCGCTTCTTCACATGACAGTAAATCAGGCTCTCTGTGCCTGAAACATCCAGCTTGACGTTCATTGAAGCCTGCTGCTCCAGCCCCCGTTCAGAAGCAATATGGGCAGCAAGTGCCATGCATGCATTACCACAGAACTCTCCTCCAGCCATCTCAAGACGGGCGGCGGCTTCCTGCCTGTGAGGCGGCTTAATGAATCCCACCTGCTCAGCGTAGACATGATCATAAGACATCAGACTGGAGGCTATGCCGCTGTAATGCTCGGCAGCATGATTCGTTTTGACCAGAATAGTCATGTTCTGCGTTGGACTACATTTGATAAAATCAATCTCATGTTTCATGCCAGCAGCTGCTCCTGTTCCTATGAAATTCGAATTGAAGTACTCCAATTCATTGCCTATCGTTTAATAGTAATTATTACGATTAAACAAGAAAAAATATAGCACACGCATTAGGGGTCGTCAACAAATATTTCCATGTACGTCATTAGCTGTGCTGATCTATAAAATATAATTTAGATGCATTGTTGGTTAAAAAACAGAAAAATAGAGCTGACGCCTGGCGCCAGCTCTACAGCTAATGGTATAGAAAGTACAGATCAACAGATACCAATTTATCCGATATCATACGAATGACCAGCACCACGATGATGTGCAAAGCGAAAACTGACTTCTCGTCTGTTCAGATGTCCCTCTACCCTGAACAGCGATCCTGACCTTGCAGACGGTACAGCGCCTGCTCTGCCAGTGCTGCCAGCAACTGCGCGCCCAACGGCAGCGCCTGCTCATTCACATCAAAGCCCGGATGATGCCACTCATGCGGGCCCGAGGTGCCGAGGAAGAGGAACAGACCGGGAACTTCTTTTTGATAAAAGGAATAGTCCTCCCCCGCCGGAGAGGGCAGAGGTCTGACGGTATTCAGGCCAAGTTGCTGCGCAGCCTGAACAGCGTCCTCCGCCAGCAATTCATCATTGACTACAGCGGGCGGTCCCTGAATCCAGCGAACCGTTGCACGGGTGCCATAGGCTGCAGCGACACCGGACACTACCTGATTGAAGCGTTCGCGGATAAGCGCCCGTACCTTCTCGTCAAAGGTACGTACTGTGCCATCGAGCACCGCCTCCTCCGGGATGACGTTCCAGGCAGTGCCGCTGTGAATTTTGGTAACGCTGATAACGGCACTCTCCTGCGCACTCACATTACGACTGACAATAGCCTGCAGCGCGGTGACGATGTGCGAAGCAACGACAATCGGATCAATGCCTGCTTCCGGCACTGCGGCATGGGTGCCTACACCTTCCACCTTGACAACAAAACCGTCTGCCGCCGCCATCAGAGCCCCCTCACGAATGCCTACAGTGCCAACTCGCAAATCCGGTTTGTTGTGCAAACCGAATATGGCCTGTACCTCATCCAGTGCCCCGCTCTGAATGACCTGCCGTGCACCTGTCGCCTTCTCTTCCGAAGGCTGGAAGATGAGGCGTACTCGCCCGGGAAGACTGGCTTCACGCTGCTTCAGCAGCCGTGCGGCTCCCACGAGAATAGCTGTGTGGGCATCATGCCCGCACGCATGCATACGCCCCTCAATCTGTGAAGCAAACTCCAGCCCGGTCTGCTCCTGAATCGGCAGAGCATCAATATCCGCCCGCAGCGCAACAACAGGTCCCTCCGTCTGTCCCACTTCAGCGACAAGCCCGGTACGCAGCTTATACTCATCCGCAAGGCGAATGCCTTCCTTATCCAGCCAGCCACGAATGGCTGCGGTTGTTTCCTTTTCCTCACCAGACAGCTCAGGATTGCGATGCAGATACCGTCGGATAGCGGTCAGCTCTTCCGCAAATGCCTCATCTTGCACTACATATTGTGCCTGCACCTCTTCTGCTTGCTCAGCATTTTGCTTTTCTGCATCCTGCTGGTGTCCTTGCTCTTCATCCCGCTTGCCCAATTGCTCCTCATCCGGCTGCTCAAGTTTCTGTCCAGACTGCTCCAGATCACTTCTCATTCTGTCCCTCCGTTCAGCTTCAGGTTATGTGATGGTTGCTTCAGTTTTCTCTTGCTTCGATTCGCTTCCCTGCCCAATTCGATGACAAAATGGTGCTGCAGCTACAGTTGTCGCAGCATCTCCCCGAAGGGCTCGGCAAATGGAGAATATTCCTCCTTCAAGGTTACAACACTGATCTGCAGCGATACCCCTGCCACCTCATGAACCTGAATGGGGAACAGCTCCTGACGTTGTACCTCCTTCTTTACCGTAAGCCCTGGGAGAAAAGCAATGCCTGCACCCTGCATGACCAGTTTCTTCGCTGTTTCCGAATTATCGACATGATATGTAATGTCAGGCGGATGCTCCAGAGAGTCGAAAGCCCGATGAATCCGAAGCCAGTCCAGTGATCCACATTCGAAGAAAACCAGCTGCTGCTCCCGAAGCGCCTCCATACTGACATGCCCACGCTCAATGAAGGGATGGTCTTTGTATACATACAGCTGGATTGGATCTTCGTAAAAAGCAACGGTGCGAATGGCGGGATGCATGACCTTGCGTACAAAGGCCAGATCAATCTCCTGCCCGAGCAGCTTCGCAATCAGCTGATCCGTTGTTGCGGTGGTCAGTTTGATATTCACCTCGGGATACGTCGCTTTAATTCGGGGCAGAAAATCAGGAATAACATAATTGGACACCGACACTGTGCTGCCGAGACGCAAAGCTTCAGGTGTTGTTCTTCGCTGCTGAATTTTCTGCCTTCCCTTCTGAAGTACTTGCAGCACCTGCTGCGCATACGGTAAAAATTTGCGGCCCTCATCTGTCAGCACAATCTGCTTGCCTAGTCGGTCAAACAGCTTGCACCCCAGTTCTCTTTCCAGTGACTGGATACGTGCCGTAACCGAAGGCTGGGACAAGAAGAGTACTTCAGCCGCCTTATTGAAGCTTCCATAGTGATTGATATATACAAATGCTTCAATGTTCTCTACATTCATGGGCGCCTCCGTATCTACGTCCGCAGACGTTTTTGCAAGGGAAACAAACATCGCTGATGGTAAGACCATCATCTATTTTTATTTTTCCTATCATATTACTCGGTTTTAGTTTATCGTAATACCGTCCTTTTCCAGTGTCAATCTTAATTCTTCCAGAGACCGATCCAGACGGGCGGTAATATCTGCCGCAAGTGAAAATGTTCCGTCCTCATTGCGTTCAATCGCCTGATCCACTGCGTATACGCCGCCAAGAATATGGCGTCCGCCGAGTGCGGTAAGCACAGGCTTCAATGCATAATCAATGGCAAGCAAATGTGCAATTGAACCGCCAATGACGAGGGGCAGAGTTACTTTATCCCGGAGTCCTTCTTGTGGAATCAGGTCGAGAAACAGCTTGAGCACACCCGAATAGGCTGCCTTGTAAACAGGAGTAGCCACAATAACAGCATCCGCTGCATCCACAATGGCCAGTGCATCCTGAATGGCCGGGCTGTCGAACTTTGCTTGCACCAGATCTTCAGCCGGCAAATCGGTCACCTGAATCACTTCAACGGAAATACCAGCTTTGCTTAACGTATGGGTACTATAATCCGTAAGTCCTGTCAAACGTGAACGCTTGGACGGGGTTCCGGCAATAATGACAACATGTGACATGTTATTTTCCTCCTTGGAATAGCGGTCAGGCCGCTCCTTTTACTTTTGGATCAAGTCTATCGCGAATATCGTCTCCAATCAGATTCACAGCGAGCACAAACAATGTGATGGCCAGCCCCGGGAAGGTGCAGATCCACCAGGCTACCGTCAAATATCCTCTGCCTTGGGACAGCAATGCACCCCAATCGGGAATTTCCTTCAATACACCGAGTCCGAGAAAACTGAGTCCGGAGCCGGTCAATATGGATGTGCCTACCCCCAGCGTTGCCATAACGAGCAGCGGCGACAAGGAGTGTGGCAGGACATGCTTCCAGAAAATGCGGGCATTGGAACCGCCCAGTGAACGTGTTGCGGTAATAAAGGGCAGATTCTTCACTGACATGACCTGACCACGCATTACACGGGCATATCCAGGTATCGAGGCTGCTGCCACAGCCAGCGCAATATTCATCAGTCCGGGGCCAAGTGCAGCGGCAACCGATAATGCCAGCAGAACACCAGGCACAGCCATAAGAATATCTACGGCACGCATCGTTACGGTATCAACGATTCCGCCCACGTACCCCGCAAGGATTCCAAGCATGCTGCCGACAAGACCGCCCACAAGCACGGAAGCAAAACCAATCAGCAGGGAATCTCTGCTGCCATACACAACCACACTGAAAATATCTCTTCCGAAATAATCCGTACCAAACAGGTGTACAGCAGAAGGAGCCTGTAGTATTGCGTCCGTCATCATCTGTGTAGGATCATACGGAGCAATCCAACCTGGAACGATCGCACAGGCCACAGTAAAAATGACGATTAGCAGCGCGACATACAAGAACAGCCGCGATACTGCGGATGAAACACGCTGCCGCCAAGACAAGCGGCTCCATCCCCACAAGCGGGCTTTCCCCGTGCTGCCTGCCCACGCCTTTTTGTCACCAGCCAAAGGTTTCATGCTCATAACCATTAACGCCTCCTTCTGCGTGCGCCTGATGCGCTATTCCTGATATATCAGATGTCTGATGGTTTTAGTATGATGGTATGATGATCTGTCTCATGTACGAACAGCCCGCCGAACCCGGGGATCAATGTACGAATACGAGATGTCAACCAGCACATTCAGAACGACATAGATGATGGATGTAAAAAACACAACCCCTTGCACCACCGGCAAATCCTTTGCCATTAATGCATCGGCAATGATACGCCCGATTCCCTGTCTGGAGAATACCGTCTCCACCACCACGGTGCCTGCCAGCAGATCACCGATCAGCATGCCAATCACCGTTACTGCGGGGATAAGCGCATTACGCAGTGCATGACCATACATGATGACACGTTCAGACATTCCTTTGGCACGCAGCGCAACGATAAAGGGCTCATGAATGACTTCCAGCATGCTGTTGCGCACCATGCGAACAATGAAGCCTGCACCGACCAGTCCGAGTGTGGCAGCCGGAAGCACCAGTGAACTGAATCCGTCCGAACCCATCGCCGGAAACCAGCCGAGCTGCACGGAAAACAGCAGAATGAGCAAAATGCCGGTCCAGAAGGTAGGCATCGAGATACCGAACAAACCAACGAGTCGAGCCACAAAATCAATGACACCATTCCGGTGCACTGCAGATAAAACGCCCAGTGTGATCCCGATCGTAATGGCGATCAGCGAGCTTAGTGCAGTTAAAGCCAGGGTTGCCGGGAAATGCTCCAGAATTTTGGGCAGCACCGGATCGGAGTTCACCATGGATTGACCAAAATCACCCCGCAGCATATGACCAAAATAGTTTGCAAACTGTACGTAAAACGGTTGGTCCAGTCCAAGCTGGGCCCGGAGGTTTGCGATCATCTCCGGGGTAGCCGTGGACGGGTCCAGCATAAGCAGCACCGGATCACCCGGTAGAAGATACATGATGCAGTACACCAGCACCGAGGCTCCAAATATAACGAGCAGTGACGTTGCCAGCCGTGACAAGACAAGTTGAATCATACCGGGATGTCTCCTTTCTGAGACCAGAATGTGCTATAAGCTTCTGTTAAAGTCAAGGGCGGGTGTATTCTTTATTGCTGAATGCGTACATCATTAAAGAGCGGATAACCGAGCGAATCAAATTTTATGCCTTGCACATCTTTGGATGCAGCCACTGTATACGGGAAAACGTAGATTGGCAAAATAACCGCCTGTTCAATCAGGTACTTCTGTATCTGACTGTAGATATCTACTCTTTTCGCGGTATCCGTCTCTACCGCTCCCTGCTCTAACAGTTGATCAATCTTCGGATCAGATAGACCTGATAATGTCGGGCGTTCTCCTTCCGCACTGGTATGATAGAAGGCATACAACGCGTTCGGATCGGAATTGACCTGGCTGTTGCCATACAGATCATAGTCCCAGTTCTGATAGATCACGGTAGCAACGTCTTTGGTAATTACCACTTCAACCGCAATGCCCAGCGGTTTCAGCTGCTGCTGAATAATCGCAGCAATGTCATTCCGTTTCTCCCGGTTAGGGGAGCCATCCACATATTTCAGAGTCAGCTTCTTCCCATCCTTCACCCGAATCCCGTCAGCGCCCTTGACCCAGCCCTGCTCATCCAATAGCTGGTTAGCGCGGTTGATATCCGGGGTGATGCTTCCTTCAAGCGCCTTGTCATAGCCGAGAATGCCTGGAGACAATGCTGACCATGCGCGCTCGTAGTTGCCCAGATACAAGGTTTTCACAATGGACTCGACGTCTACAGCGGATTGCACCGCCTGCCTTACTTTTACATCATCCCAAGGTGCCTTGCGCAGATTGAAAAAGAGGGTATACGGAAGTCCAACGGTATTGGCCTGCAGTAATTGCTGGTTTGGATCACTTTTCAGCCCAGCGATATTTTGCGGTGGCACAGTCTCGGCGGCAAGCACCTGCTTGCTTTGTACACTTCCGATGCGTGTTGCTTCTTCCGGTACAATTTTAAACGTAATCGTATCAATATAAGGAGCGCCTTTGTTTTCCACCGTGTCCGGTCCCCAGCTGTAATCCTTGTTTTTGGCTACGACGATATCCGCATTTTCATCCCATTTCACAAACGTAAACGGTCCTGTACCTACCGGATTTTTGCCCAGCTGATCCCCATATTTTTTCGCTGCTGTTGGAGATACAATGCCCAGCAAGGCCTGACTCAAATTGCCGAGGAAAGCCTGTGACGGTGCAGCCAGATTCACCTTGATTGTATATTCATCAATGACCTCGGAGGAGCTGTAGGGTCTGATCAGGGCAAGGGCATTGGCGGCTTTGGTGGAGGGATCAATGACCCGATCCAGATTATACTTCACCGCTTCGGCATTAAACGGAGTTCCATCATGGAACTTCACGTCCTCACGCAGCTTGAACGTATAACTTTTGCCGTCCTCCGACACACTCCACTCCTTGGCAAGCCAAGGTTTAATGGAACCATCGGGCAGCTGCACCACCAGATTGTCATAGATGGTTCGAATGGCACGTACGGCTACAGCAAGCCCGCTGCGATGCGGGTCCAGCGTATCCGGTGAGGTTGCGAGTGCAAACGTAAGATTACCGCCTTCAGCCGTTCCAGCCTGGCCGCCGCCTTGGGAAGCCGCTGCTGTACCGCTTGTTTTTCCTCCTGACGCCGCTCCGCATCCAGACAATACCATCACCAATGCTAATGCCAATGCCACGTATTTTGTCCATGAAACAGACCTGTTCATATCGCTTCCCCCTCTGTGTATACAGGTGTCATTAATGAGCTACTGTAAGCAAACTTGCATATAATTTATATTTCCTATGAGAAAAGTAGGTTTTATGGCGTGAAAGACTCTATTAACTGGATTAACTCCTGCTCCAGATGCATTTATGCTTCATTTCACGATAGACTGGACTGGGCTAAAATTGTATTGCACTGAACCGTTATTTGATCCGAATGTATCGGATTATGAGTACAGGTTGGAGTCACCGCGTTTAGAAAACATACATGAAACAGGTACATGACGTTTGATTAGATGACGTTCGACTCTTCCTGTGTTCTGGCTGCGGTATAGCGGTTTACAGGCACCTGTACACCCAGATTGCCACGCAGCGTGTCATGCTCATATTCCGTGCGATAGATACCGCGTTCCTGCAAAATAGGCACGACCAGCTCGACAAAGTCGGACAATCCGCTAGGCAGTTCAGAAGCAATGATGAAGCCGTCTGCCGCTTCTGCCTCGAACCATTGCTGGATTTTGTCGGCCACTTGCTCCGGTGTACCCAGGAATTGACTCCGTGGCGTTGCGGCCCGCAGCGCAACTTCCCGCAACGTTAACCCCTGTTCTTTCGCATCCTTCTTGATTTTGTCTGTTCCGCTGCGGAAGCTGTTGCTGCCAATGCCATGCAATTCCGGGAACGGTTCATCCAGCGGATATTGGGTGAAATCATGATGCTCGAAGAAACGTCCCAGATAATCCAGTGCTTTATCAATCGTGACCAGACTTGCGATCTCCTGATACTTCTGTTCTGCTTCCTCTGCCGTGCGTCCTACAATGGGATTGATGCCTGGCAAAATGACGATATCCTGTGATGAGCGACCATAAGAAGCAGCTCTTGTTTTCACATCCTTGTAGAATGCCTGTGCATCTTCAATATTGTCATGCCCGGTGAATACAGCATCCGCTTCCTGAGCGGCCAGCGTTTTGCCATCGTCCGAAGAACCTGCCTGGAAAATAACCGGCTGTCCCTGCCGCGAACGAGCGATATTCAGCGGCCCCTGTACCGAGAAAAATTCACCTTCATGATTCAGCGTATGCAGCTTGGAAGGATCAAAGAATACACCGCTCTCCTTGTCTCGTACAAATGCATCATCTTCCCAGGAATCCCACAATCCTTTGGTCACCTGCAAATACTCCTTGGCAATGCGGTAACGCTCCGGATGGGTTGGATGATGACTTTTGCTGTAATTTTTCGCAGTACCTTCGAGCGGGGACGTTACTACGTTCCAGCCTGCACGTCCGTCACTGATCAGATCGAGGGAACCGAACTGTCTGGCGACTGTAAACGGATCACTGTAGGATGTGGAAAGTGTGCCGACCAGGCCAATGCGTGAGGTTACCGCAGCGAGAGCGGAAAGAATACTGATCGGCTCAAAGCGGTTGAGAAAGTGGGGAACAGATTTTTCGGTAATATACAGTCCGTCCGCGATGAAAACCAGATCAAACTTACCCTCTTCTGCCTTCAAGGCCTGACGTTTGTAAAATCCGAAATTCACACTTGCATCAGACAATACCTCCGGGTGTCTCCAGGTGGTGTTGCTTCCTCCTACACCATGAATGATCGCTCCAAATTTCAAACTACGTTTTGCTGTCATATGCCCTCCGCCTTCCTGAAATAAGTTATTGTACAAGAGTAAAATGGGGTCGTAAAATGAACGCTGCTTCTGTCGTACAAACACAAATTGAAAATTATGAAACCCGCTACCATCACAAAACTCTATTATTCCTATGAGTTTGGTTTGTTTTAATTTCACACAGCTTATCACTGCCCTGCAAACAGGTCAACCGTGCTTCTAATAGATTTTTTCTATAACGATATTGCAAATGTATATAAGGGGGATGAGGCCACAAAAATCACATCATATTGCCTATATTATCTATAATGCCGCCCGTACCAACCGTACGGTCCATGCAAATAAAACTTGTCATTCTCTGCTTTAATTTAAGATTCAGAGAGAATGTGGTTTTACTCAAACAGCAGCTGCTTCATCCACCTTTTCCAGCAACTGAGCCAGTTGATCCAGGTCTGCTTCAAGTAAAGCTTCGTATATTCCGTCTCTGCCCACTTCAATGACGGGCACATGCCGAATGCCGTATTTGGCTTCGAGCACATCCCGCAGCACATCGTTTCCCTGCACTTCGATGTTCTCGAATGGCTGATTATGCTCGTTCAGAAATGCTTTGACTTCTCCGCAGAAATGGCAGCCTTCTTTGCTCCACAGCACAACTTTTTTGGATGATGACATCGATATACCTCCCCGGTTACTTAAGTATCGTTTCCTCTTATTCAGATGATCTAAATCATAAATTCCTATCTGTTAAGTCGGTTTATGGCTATAATGTACTCCTGCGCGCTCCCAGGGTCAATGGATCTCCTAATAGAATACTCCTATAACTGCATAGAAAAATTGTATTTTATTTTTCGCACAATGAGGAAGCCGAACGCTTGTCACACTTCTATGTAAGTCATCACTGCAAAACCTCATGCGGAATGAACAGATCAGCCTGAACGTTCAGCCTAAAAGCTGCATATTCTGCTGTGCTGTTCATTCCGCATGTTTCATATACTGCATCAAACCGCGAGCGGTGGTCATTACAGGTCCTGGGTCAGCAGCTGCGGTGGCGCAATAATGGGCAAGCCTTCCGGGATCGTGTGGAGCAGTTCGACTGGTATCTGCTGTACATGTCTGGAGCTAACCCCCCAGCATTCCGCAGCATAACCCGACACAAACCTTCTGCGTTTGCCTTCGCTGATCTGATACCATACTTCGGGTGCGTTGGAAGCTGCAACGATGCTGCCTTCGGTAGCCACCTTGCCTGCATCCGAAGTTATGTCAGGCTGTGCATGCTCCGGTTCAAACGGCCAGCTGCGAATGTCCCCTGCAGCGTTTATCGGCTCACCTGAGGGGATGCCGAGCAGATCGGGTTTGGCTACCAGAACGGGCGAAATGCCGCGTGGAACTGGAATGTTCAGCTTGCGTCGCTTCCTGCCTTTTAAGGTGTAGGCGTCCCCTTTGAGATCGACAAGCAATGCCTCTTCGGGATAGAAATCGCTGCTGCGTCTGAGGCAGGAGATTGAAGTTTTCTTTTCAAGATCAAGGCCATCTGCCTGTGGATGCTTATCTCCCTTTCCATTGGCTAAGGGTACGTTCCGCCGGGATCGCGATTGGCTGTCCGCATGCTCTGACAGTATCAGCCGGGAGGTTTCGGCAATGAGCGTGTGGGGGTCTCCCCATTTTTCGCTGTAAAATTGTTCATTGCCCTGATTCACTGTGTTGAACTGCTGTTCTCCAAGCTCTTTCATGCTTACACTTCCGTAGTGATGAATAAACGCATCCCCCGCCACGGCAAGACGATATCCGAGCATACGCACGCGTACAATCCAGTCATCATCCTCAAAATTGCCTACCGTGTACCCTTCATCCAGATAACCTACACGCTCAAACAAATCTCTGGAGAACAGCCAGCAGAATCCAACGAGTCGGTCCGTCAACCGATGTTTGCCTGTATCCGGGCGATTCTGGCTGGCAGCAAAGGTCCACATCTCCTTCACATCATGATATGGCACCTCAATCTGCTGATCCCCGCCAATATAGTTCGTTACAGGACCCACCACACCGATCTGTGGATCACTGTTCAGGCAAGCCATCATATTCTCAAGCCAGCCTGGTGTAACAAGCGTATCATTGTTCAGCACGACAATATGACGTCCTTTGGCCATCATCAGACCAACGTTAACGCCCCCGGCGAAGCCCCGATTTTTCTCCAGTGCAGCCACTCTCACCATGCCTCCTTGGCGAAGCAGCGCTTCTGCCGTGCCATCCCGTGAGGCATTATCGACCACAATAATCTCGTAGGGAGCGGGGGTATGTTTCTCGATGCTCGCCACACATTGCAGCACATAGTCACGCTGATTGTAGGTCGGGATGATAATGCTTACGCCCTCAAAAACAAGGCCGAATGAATTTTGTCCCTGACGCACCCCGTCTTCATAACCTCGGCTGTAGCCCTGATTATAAAGCTTGGTGCTTCGAAGGCTTCGAGCATTTCTTTTGCCTTTGCGTGAGGACAACCGTCGATGACGGCTGCCTGCTGCATGAAGCAGAGCGGTCGCCGATGCCTCGGTACGATGAGCAGCTTTGCTCAATGATGGTCCAGACTTTTTACTTTGACTGCTCTCCTGCGAGCCGCTTATTCTATTTTTTCGTGCGTTGCATGTGTGATGAGACGTTTTTTTTGATTTCTTCATGCTGCTTCCTCCATTCCACCCGTCCTGCAGCAAAGCCCGTTTGATCCCCTGCTCAGGACGATCTGCTAGAACTGAAGCTCTCCTGTCACCAGTTTGTCGGCCAAATGTCCAAAATCGAAAGCCACTTTACCCAATTCTCCAGCAATACGTCTGCATAGCACCACTGCCGGAATGCCCGCTGCAACTAGCGCAATATCAAAGGTATGCTCCGCAGCATGCTGCATCACTCTCGGAATATCTGCCATCCCCGCCACAGACGGAAGTATACCTGCGATCTGTACTCCATGCTGATGCAGCAGCACTCCCAAATCTGCTGCCTGACTGCCGATAAGCAGCACCCTTCGTCCTTGCAGGATGGGAAGCAGCAAACGCGAATGATGCAGGCTGTAATTGATGGTTGAGCTGGTCAATTTCAGACTGGACCAGTTGATCCCGAAATGGCGCAGCACCGGGAATAACAGTCCTTGAAATGTTGGTGCGCGTGAGATGGGTACTCCCACCCAGTCCGCACCTTGGATAGCTTCCGCCAGCATCGCGCGGATGTCCGGCGTGGAGCATGGCACCCCTGCATACGGCAGAAACGGTGCCAGCTCCTGCACTTCAAGAGCGGGCAGCACCGTATCCGCTGCCAGCGTAAGCAGTTCGCCATCCCCGAGGCGAACAACAGACAGGGGGCGCTGCTCATCAAGCGCCGCCATGATGTGACCAGCCAGCTCATGAGGGCTGGCCAGCCGGGTCAGGCTGGGCGCATACTGGCGGAATCCCGCCTCGATCAAATCTGACGCTGCAACAGCAGGCAGAATATGATCCGGCGGGATGTGCTTCGCCACCAGCGCCTCGCCCCCGGCGTATACGCCGTCGCGGTAACCCGCGGCGTAACCGCCGGGCACTGCCGCCTGCGCCGCCGGCGGCACGCCGTTTGCGCTGCCCGCACCCGCAGCAGCGCCTTCCCGCCCCGCGGGCAGGGCGACGACACCCTGCGGGTGTGTCGTCTGGCGCGGGGCGGGGCCAGCACCGCGGGCAGGCATCGCCTGTGGCGAGCTTGCATGCGGTGCTGGCTGTGGCGCACGGCGCATCGCCGTGCGCTGCTTGGCGCGGGCCGCGGCGCGGCGGCCCTGCGCGGAGGCGTGCCTGCGCTGGGCCGAGCCCTGGCGCAGGCGGCCCTGTGCCCGGCCAGCCAGCGCAGCACGGCTTGCACGCGCCGCCCTGCCCGCATGGGGCACAGCCCGGGCTCTGCCTGATTTGCCCGTAGCTATTACACCGCCAGCTCCGCCCGCGCGTCTCACACCACCAGCCTTACCTGCATTCTTTCTGCTCCCTGTTCTCCCTGCGCCCTTCACATGCCCCACTTCCCTGCATTCTCCGCTTGTACCGCCACGTGCCTTATACTCCCTGCCTTACTTGCACTCCTTCTGCTCCCTGTTTTCCCTGCACCCTTCACATGCCCCACTTCCCTGCATTCTCCACTTGTATCGCCCTGTCTACGTGCCATATACTCCCTGCTTTACCTGTACTCCTTCTGTTTCCTGCTCTCACACCAATCCCTCCTTGAACATGGAAAAGGATCGCCGCTGACGCTGCGCAAAACGCCGGAGCTTTCTTCAAGGCTCCGGCGCAAGCTTAGCTTCGATCATCTGTGTCGATCAGGCACCGCACAGCGGCTGTACTATCGGTTTATATCCGTTATGGCAGCTGCCCCTTCATACGCTCAGCTGCCTCCTGGAGCGACTCAAAGGTACCTGCGTCGCTCCAGTATTTTTGCAAAATGTCGTACTCCAGTCCGCCACTGGATGCATAGTGATTGTTGACATCCGTGATCTCCAGCTCTCCGCGGGCCGAAGGTACAATGTTATGAATCAGATTAAACACATGATCATCATACATATATATGCCGGTTACACAGTAAGAGGTCTTCGGCTGGCTTGGCTTTTCCTCAATATATGCGATACGTTCCGGGTGCTGCTCGTCAAAAACAGGCACACCGTACCGCCGCGCATCATCCACCCCTTTGAGCAGTACACGTGCGGTACCGGCAGGCTGCTGCATATATCGATCCAAGTAAGGCTTCAAATCATCGCTGAACAGGTTATCGCCCAGCAGCACCACAAATCTTTCGCCCGGAAGAATAAAAGTAGATGCCAGATCGAGCGCTTCAGCAATGCCGCCGGCTTTTTCCTGAATGCGATAGGTCAGCTTGACCCCGTGATCTGCTCCGCCTCCAAGATACTCCGTATACAAGCCTGCGGAATGTTTATTAATAACAATCAGGATATCCTCAATCCCTGCCTGACGAAGCCTGTCGATGCCATACATAATCATCGGATGTTTGCCGACGGGAAGCAGATGTTTATTAATAAGCCGGGTCAGAGGGTACAATCGGGTCCCTGTGCCGCCAGCAAGAATTACACCTTTCATATCTTGTTCCCTCCTTCATCGGATATGTCCATATATTCAAGTGGATCGACATGCCATTTATTGATAAAAATCGAACGGTTGCGCTCAAGCAATTGTTTCCATTCGATCGGATCCGTCTTTTGAAAGCTCGCACTGCCTTGATGATGTACGAGTACATCACCACACACCAGCAGTCGGAATCCCAGCAGCCTCGCCCGGTAACAGTAGTCATCGTCTTCATAATGCCCCGGGGAGTACGCTTCATCAAGCCATCCTGCCGCATTCAGCACACTTCGTTTCATCAGCATGCACAGTCCGACAATTCGCCGCACTTCCCTCCATCGCGACGCATCCGAAACGTTACTCGCAGTAGCCAGCTCCTGAAAATGTGCCATATCCCGAAACTCTATCTGCACCTGTTGAATGCCGCTGGCATAATTGGTCACCGGACCAACGATGCCCACATCCTCAGCACTGTACAGTGCTGCCCGCATATTTTCCAGCCAGCGGGATGTCACGGTAACATCGTTGTTCAGCAGCAGCAGCTCATCCCCGCAGGCGGCGCGCAGCCCTGCATTGCAGGCCGCCGGGAAACCCCGATTTTCAGGCAGACGAACAAATCGTATGCGCTCTCTGGCACAAAACTCGGCACTCCCATCCGTCGAACCGTTATCCACAACGATAATCTCGTATGGTGTTGATTCCCCTGTGTATGTTCGAATGGCCTCCACACAAGGTTTTAACAGTGAAACTCCGTTATACGTCGGTATAATTATGCTCGTCAGCGTCATCTCGCGTTCCTCCTGTATGCAACCTCTGCCCGGGAGAGAACACTCGACTGGGCAGCGTTACCGCCTGACTTCAGCCAGACAGCCAGCGCTTCCAGATGATCACCCAGAATCAGTCTGGCAACCTCGTTGTTGCTCCCTGTATTCCCGGGGCGCAGCCGATTGGAGCGGATGACGTCCACCTGACTCGGAGCAGATATCCGTAGCCCGTGCAGGATGGCAAGCATCTGTGCTTTGGGTGGAACCGCCAGTGAAGCAGGTTTCACCGTCTCAATCATTCGTCTGGATACAGCATGCGGCACAGCAGTCATCGAGTTCGAGCCAAGCTCCCGCCTGCCCAGCGTATGGTTCAAATACGCTTTAATGCGGCTGACCTCATCCTGCTTGGCAAATGGCGGAAGCAGAGAGGTCAGATTGTTAAGTGCAACATCCTGTCCCCGGTCAACAGCGAAGAGAAAAGGCGCCAGCTCCTCGGCAGGCACGACCATATCCCCATCTACAAACAGAACCGTCTCCGCATCCGTCATTTTGACTCCCAGTGCGCGCCCTACATCATGTCCGGCCCGGTCTGGTTCATACACAAGCGTAATGCCCGGCTGCTGCAGCACCCGCTCCAGACTGTTATCTGTCGTTCCGTTTAATACAACTACAATATCACGCAAGGGCAATCGTTTCAGCTGGATCAGCACCTGCCCCAACGTTCGTTCCTCATTGCAGGCACAGACTACTGCAGCGGCGGTATGGCGGAGAGCGAGCGGTACAATGTCTGGCGAACGGCCAGAGGATTGGGCATACCCCTGCATAAATGCTTTTCCCGCCTGCATAGCATCCTCCAACTGCTCCAGTCCCGGTTGATCCGCTGCGTAAGCCTGCCATGCAGCCCGAGCATGTTGATTCACCAGATCGGCATCCATCGTCGAAGATTTGCCTGCAAGTCTGCCCGCTCGCCAGTACGAACGAAGGTCCAGTCCCAGCTGCCGTTCTTTTCCTCGACTGCTCTTCTGACGAAGCTTGCGTGTTGTGCCTTTCCCGGATAGGGGCCTGCTCCGTAACCTTCTCGCGGACGTCCGCCTAGCCACCGTGTGTCTGCGAACCGCTGCTTCTGGTCTCGTTTTCATTGCTGTCACCTCCGATCATACTGCAGCCGGCACAGAACCCCATTCACGATTGCGACTGACCTATCCCTCTCCCCTACCGCAGCTGGGTCATAACCGCGCTCACCATCCAGCTGTTCGTCCCTCTATATGGTCAAACTGCGAACACGCTGTAAGTCCGGAAAACCGCCTCGCGCACCACGCGTATCGGTAATCCAGCGAATAGCCTCCAGATGATCCTGTTGCACAAGTTGGCTAAGCAGATCAGCTTTGTTTCGTTTCTTGCTGCGAACAGCATTCAATCTTCCCACAGGCACATGATGAACAGCCTGCACCCGAAGCCCCCCAACGATCGCTTTCGCATGAGCAAGCGGCGGAATTTCCAAAGAGGATGTCTCAATGATCTCCAGTGCTCTGCGGCTGATGGCGTGCGGAACGGCTGTCATGGAAGCCCCGCCAAGATCGGATCTGCACAGCAGACTGTTTAACATATGTTTCGCTTCAACAACCGGATGCACCGGATTTCGTGTCACCGGTCCGTTGTAATCGTTCAACGCAACATCAACACCTTTCAGCACTGCCTGCACGAATGGTGCAAGATGTTCAGCCGGAACCTTGATATCCGCGTCGGTAAACAGCAGAATCTGCCCTCTTGCAGCTGCAGCCCCGGCTCTGCGTCCCCCGTCATGCCCCAGCGCTTCTGCATATTGAATCACACGTGCTCCTGCCCGCTTGGCTTCGCTGGCCGTAGCATCGGTCGATCCATTCACAATAACCAGCACCTCCGCATCACGGCATATTCGCAAGCATTCATGGACTACAGCCGCAATGGTACGCTGCTCGTTCATCGCTGGAATAATAACGGACAGCAGAGGCACGTGAGCATCTTCCCCGATCTGGTGAACCGTTTCCCTATCATCACGAACAGGCTTCCCCTTCTCTTGAGCAGCCTCGTCAACCGTGACGGGTGCGATGAGCACGTAGGCCTTTGTACCCTTTTTCCTCCCAGAATACTTTTGTTTTTTCCTTGCCGCCCCTCCGGAGCGTTTATTTCCTGTTTTTGTTGCAAAACGGGCTTTAATCCGTTGTTTCCGCAACCATTTCACCTCCCGCAAATCGATCCTGATCATGCCAAGGGAGTACACGTTATTCTATGTATTCGTGGAGCAGTGGAAACGGCTTTTGCCCTTGCTGTATGCAGGTTCTAAGCATCGATTGATGCAAAACAAGCCTTTAATTTTGACAAAATTCGTCAAAAAAATCAGATTCCACATCGTTTCCCCGTCTTTAGACACAATTTTGTTAAAAAGCTGACATAACATCTTTTCCAAACTTTTACACTGTGATACTATACGATTCAAGCCGATGATATTTACAATTTTAACCTTCTCAAGAACTCACGTTCCTAACTTCGCTTTCTCCATTCATTTATTGACCTTTGGTTAGTTATAGCCATTAGTCTTCTTCTCCCGCCGTGTACTTGGCAATTGCAACAACCTTGAAAGGAGTGATGCCATTCCATAACTGTTATTCACACATTTCTGTTAGCCCCTCTTCTCATCCAAGCTCCACACTCCGCCCTGCCCGATGCAGACGGACAACCAGCCGAGATAGGCATAATCCCTTTTTATTAAAATTTGATCCAGAAAGGAAGAGTATACGATGAAATTTGCCAAAGTTATGCCAACGATTCTTGGAGGAGCACTGCTGCTTGCTTCCGTGTCCCCTGCTGCCGCTGCCCCGATCTCTGATTCATCCATTCCATTTGAGGCTCCATACACCTCTGAGGAGAGTATACTGTTGACCAATAATCCGGACGAAACCATTTACAATTACCTGGGGCAACAGGAGCAATTCCTGAATGCCGATGTCAAAGGCCAACTCAAAATTATTAAACGCAGCACGGACACTTCCGGCGTAAGACACTTTCGTCTGAAGCAGTACATCAAAGGTGTTCCGGTATACGGTGCAGAGCAAACGATCCATCTGGACAAGAACGGAGCAGTAACTTCTGCGCTTGGCGATCTCCCGCCAATTGAAGAACAGGCTATCCCGAATGATGGCGTTCCCGCAATCAGTGCAGAGGATGCCATCCAAGCCGCCGAGAAAGAAGCAACCTCCCGTATTGGCGAGTTGGGCGCACCGGAGCTTGAACCAAAAGCCGAGTTAAACATTTATCATCATGAAGAAGATGGTCAAACCTATCTTGTTTACATTACAGAAGTTAACGTGCTCGAGCCTGCTCCGCTGCGAACCAAGTATTTCATTAACGCCCTGGACGGAAGCATCGTATCCCAGTTTGATATCATCAACTTTGCCACAGGTACAGGTACTGGCGTGCTGGGTGACACCAAAACGCTGACCACCACGCAATCCGGCAGCACCTTCCAATTGAAAGACACCACTCGTGGTAACGGCATTCAAACCCATTCAGCGAACAATAGCTCCTCTCTGCCAGGAACCCTGCTTACCAGCTCCAATAATATATGGACAGACCGTGCAGCTGTAGATGCACACGCTTATGCTGCAGCCACGTATGACTTTTACAAAAATAAATTTAACCGCAACAGCCTTGATGGCAATGGATTGTTGATTCGCTCCACAGTACATTATGGCTCCAACTACAATAATGCCTTCTGGAACGGGGCACAGATTGTATTTGGTGACGGCGACGGCTCATTGTTCCGTTCATTCTCTGCTGACCTGGATGTTGTCGGTCATGAATTAACACACGGGGTCATCGAGTATACGGCCAATCTGGAATACCGTAATGAACCGGGCGCTTTAAATGAAGCTTTTGCCGATATTATAGGGAACACCATTGAGAGCAAAAACTGGTTGCTGGGTGATGATATCTATACCCCTAACATTCCAGGTGACGCACTGCGCTCCTTGTCTAACCCTACGCTGTATGGTCAACCCGACAAATATAGTGACCGTTACACAGGTAGTGCGGATAACGGCGGTGTGCATACCAACAGCGGTATTATCAACAAAGCTTATTACCTTGCAGCCCAAGGTGGTACACATAACGGTGTAACGGTTAGCGGAATCGGCCGGGATAAAGCAGTTCGTATTTTCTACAGCACGCTGGTGAACTACCTGACGCCAACCTCCAAATTTGCAGCAGCCAAAACAGCGACAATTCAGGCAGCCAAGGACCTGTATGGTGCCAATTCCGCTGAAGCTACGGCCATCACCAAAGCTTATCAAGCGGTAGGTTTGTAAAAAAGAAACCCGACCGTTTCGCTCCCCTCATGTCCGAACGGTCATAACGGCAAACAGCAGAAGCGGTGCCCGGAACAACTGCCGGACACCGCTTCTATCTATGCATATGTCAGATTCAGACCTTACAGATAAATGTTAAAGCAACAGTCAGGCTGATGGTCCTGCAGCAATCCAGGACAACAAACCGTACGTATGCTTGCAATCTGCTGTGCGGGTAATCTCCAGCACTGCTTCATCCTCGCTCTGAGATAACAGCGACACCTGGAATCCGCGATCATTACTCATACCCACAATCACATAATGCTCCGAATCAAATGACTCTTCAAAAACAATCGTGACCTCCGTGCATACCTCATCCCCTGGCAAAATAAAGGCTTCCATACCAAACTGCTGCACAACCGGCTGTTTGCTTACACTGCGCACAGGCTGAAACGCCAGATGCTCGGCATGCACAGCACCGGCTTGCAACTGCTCGCTGCCTACAGAAGCATCACACAGATGCTCTTGTGTCACTGATTGAGGCTCAAGTGTATACGTTACGGGAATAACCGCTTCGGGACGTTCAGAGTCGGCCTCATCTGAAGCTGCGATGTGCTCTCCTGTCTGTATCGCCTCAGGCTCAGGCCATTCCGCAGCGTGCTTACCGTCTGTCAGAACAGCTTGCTCCTCATATTCATCGGCTAACCCCAGCAGATCCTGCAGCTTCCAGTTTCCCACCTGGAGCGCATTCTGTGTATCGTTATCCTCCGGCGATTCCTCTCCATTGTCTCCCCAGGTGAACAAACCTTCATTTTGCATACCAACGGATTGCATAAGCTGCTGCACTTCCTGCATCGCTTCCTGCCGTTTGAGCTCAGCAAGCTGTTCCAGCGTCTCCGCACTGACCTGACGAATCGCATTCCAGATTTCTTCGCTCAAATGAGCTGTACCTACAATGCCTTCATTCAAGTGATCGGACGTAATACTTTGCTCACTCAACTTGCTACCGTCAATGGCACGATCAGCCAGATGCACCGATGATATCGTTCCTTCTGCAAGCTTGCTGCCGTCCACACTGTTGTCTGCGAGTTTGGATGCAGTAATTGCACCATCTTGAAGATGAACTGTGCCTACCGCTTCTTCGCTCAGATGGTAGAAAGCGATGCTGCCTTCCGCTATATGATCCCCATGGACCTCGCCTGCTGCAATATGCGCAGCCTGCACACTCTCTCCCGTTAAATGAATGCTGCTTACTGCACCTTCTACAAGCTTGCTGCCATCTACGCTGCCCTCTGCAAGTTTACTGCCATCCATACTGTTATCCGCGAGTTTGGAGGCGGTGATTGCACCATCTTGCAGGTGAACTGTACCTACGGCGTCTTCGCTCAGATGGTAGGAACTGATGCTGCCTTCCGCTATATGATCCCCATGAACCTCGCCTGCTGCAATATGCGCAGCCTGCACACTCTCTGCCGTTAAATGAATGCTGCTTACTGCACCTTCTGCAAGCTTGCTGCCATCTACGCTGCCCTCTGCAAGTTTACTGCCATCCATACTGTTATCCGCGAGTTTGGAGGCGGTAATTGCACCATCTTGCAGGTGAACTGTGCCTACGGCTTCTTCACTCAGATGGTAGGAAGTGATGCTGCTATCCGCTATATGATCCCCATGGACCTCGCCTGCTGCAATATGCGCAGCCTGCACACTTTCTGCCGTTAAATGAATGCTGCTTACTGCACCTTCTGCAAGCTTGCTGCCATCTACGCTGCCCTCTGCCAGCTTACTTCCGTCCATACTGTTATCTGCGAGTTTGGAGGCGGTAATTGCACCATCTTGCAGGTGAACTGTGCCTACGGCGTCTTCGCTCAGATGGTAGGATGTGATGCTGCCTTCCGATATATGATCCCCATGAATCTCTCCTGCTGCAATATGCGCACCCTGCACACTTTCTGCCGTTAAATGAATGCTGTTTACCGCATCTTCTGCAAGCTTGCTGCCGTCTACACTGCCTTCTGCAAGTTTACTTCCATCCATACTGTTATCCGCGAGTTTGGAGGCGGTAATTGCACCATCTTGCAGGTGAACTGTACCTACAGCGTCTTCGCTCAGATGGTAGAAAGCGATGCTGCCTTCCGATATATGATCCCCATGAACCTCGCCTGCTGCAATATGCGCAGCCTGCACACTCTCTGCCGTTAAATGAATGCTGCTTACCGCATCTTCTGCAAGCTTGCTGCCATCTACGCTGCCCTCTGCAAGCTTACTGCCATCCATACTGTTATCCGCGAGTTTTGAGGCGGTAATTGCACCATCTTGCAGGTGAACTGTGCCTACGGCTTCTTCGCTCAGATGGTAGAAAGTGATGCTGTCTTCCGATATATGATCCCCATGAATCTCTCCTGCTGCAATATGCGCACCCTGCACACTTTCTGCCGTTAAATGATTGCTGCTTACTGCACCTTCTGCAAGCTTTTTGCCGTCTACACTGCCATTTGTAAGTTTACTGCCGTCCACACTGTTATTCGCAAGTTTTGAGGCGGTAATTGCACCATCTTGCAGGTGAACTGTACCTACCGCTTCTTCACTCAGATGGTAGAAAGTGATGCTGCCTTCCGATATATGATCCCCATGGACCTCGCCTGCTGCAATATGCGCACCCTGCACACTCTCTGCCGTTAAATGATTGCTGCTTACTGCACCTTCTGCAAGCTTTTTGCCGTCTACACTGCCTTCTGCAAGCTTACTGTCATTTACACTGCCATCTGCAAGTTTACTTCCGTCCACACTGTTATCAGCGAGTTTGGAGGCGGTGATTGCACCATCTTGCAGAAGTGCAGTGCTAACCGATTCCTCCTCCAGATGTTCAGTCCCGATGCTACGCTCCAGAATATGGTGCGAAAGCACCACTCTATCCTGAAGATGACGAGAATGCACCGCGCCCTGCTGCAAATGAGCTGCACCTACAGCTTCTGATTGCAGATGCAGTCCGCTGATCAGTCCCGGCTGCATATGTGCTTCCGATACAGAGAGTGGCGCAAGATGTCCGCTTTGCACAATCCCAGCCGCCAGATGACGGGAACATATCGCCTGTTCGGCAATGTGCTCACTGTCTATTACATTTGCTTTCAGATGAGTACCATTCACAGCCTGGGCAGCCAAATGCTCGGACTTGATGCTGCCGTCAGCAAGGTGCTGTGAATCGACAGCATCCTGCCGCAGGTGCTCGCTGCCTACTGCTCCATGCTGCAATGCCTCTCCGGATACCGAACCAGAGGCCAGATGTTCTGTCGATATTGCTGCTGGACGCAGCTTGCTTCCAGGAATACTGCCATTGGCAAAGAGTTCGGGATTGCGTACCTCATCCGACAGATGTTCCAATGAAACAGCATGCTGCTTCAGATGATATCCGCGAATCGTTTCCGCAGGAATATGTTTGGCAACAATGCTTTCCGCCATAATTTTGGAGGAGGTGATGCTGCCGTCAGCCAGCTTTGCCGAGGTGACCGACAGATCTGCCAGCTTATCCGTGGATACACTTTCAGGTGAAAGTTTAGGTGATGTCACGGCATGGTCTGTCAGATGCGGCGGGAAGATCGAGCCATTCGCGAGAAGTGCGGAAGTGATGCTGCCCGGTGCTATTTTGTCGGTTGTAATGGCTGCACGTGACACGGTGTCCGTCTGAACACTTCCGGGCTGAAGATGTGGTGCACCTACCGCACGTTCTGTCAGGTGCTCGGATTTCACTCCATACGGACGAAGTGCCTCCGAGCCCACACTGCCTGGGGTCAGATGTGCTGATGTAATGGCTCCGCCCGCCAGATGGGAAGAGCTCACCGCACCTGCAGCCAGAACTCTGCCATTTACCGAGCCGGGTCCAAGTTTTTCAGACGTTATACTTTCGGCAGCCAGCTTCGCAGTCGTTACCGCTTCATCCTGTAATTGAAATGATCCAACCGATGACTCTGTCAGGTGTTTCTCCAGAACCGATCCAGCTGCCAGCGCATCAGCAGATACACTTTCCTCTGATAGATGAGCTGTTTCGATGCTGCTGTTGGCCAGATGAATCGAATGAATGGCTCCATTATCGATATGAACGGGGGTAATACCGCGATTGGCGATATGCTCTGCACGAATCGAACCTTTGGTGAGATGTTTCCCCTGTACGGCTTCATCGGCAATTTTGGAAGCAATAACACTCTGGTCTGCCAGCTTCGAAGAAGTCACAGCCTGCTCCAGCAATTTGGCCGTTCCCACGGACTGGTCTGCCAGCTTGCTGCTGCTGATCGCACCATTAGCCAGATGCTCAGTGCCGATTTCGGCACTGCCAATCTGCTCACTGCCGATTGCACCAGCTCGAATCTGTGCCGATCCGATCGAACCATCCACAAGATGTTTTCCATTTAAAGCATGCTCTGCTACATGCCGGGTTTGAATAGCTCCGTCCTCGATCTGTTCGCTGCCGACGCTGCCACCTAACAACTGATTACGTCCTATTGCCCCCTCTGCCAGATGAGCCTGCTTAATCGAGCCTGCCTGAATATGACGTGAATCGATGGATTGATCTTCAATTTTACTGCCAGTCACCGCGCCTTCACGAATTTTGGCACTCGTGACTGCATCGTCTGCCAGCTTTGACGTATGCACTGCACCACCGGCTAAATGGCGCGTTTCAATACCGCTGATCGCAATTTTGTCTGCGGTTACCGCGTGATTCTGAATCAAATCCTCAGTGACCAGCAGTCGACTGAGATGTCTCGTTCCAATCGAGCCATCCGCAATTTTGGCAGCATCAATAACCTGATTGCTCAGCTTCTGTGAAGTGATGCTGCCGTCCCGGATTTTATCCCCGGCAATCGAGGCATTTCTGATTTTGTGACCGGATACAGAGCCATCAATCAGATGCTCCTCTGCAATGGAAGCTTCAGCAAGCTTAGCAGATACGATCGCACCGTCTGCAATATGAATGCTCGTCACCGCATAATCCTGCAAAGCTTCACTGCCTACTGCCCCTGACTTCAGCTTGGATGCATCTACTGCAAAGGGCGCCAGCTTGCTTTCGGTCACAGCAAAATCACTGATGTCATCCGTGTAGATATAATGCCCCTCATGACCAGGCATCCGGTTCTGATTCAGCTGTTCCAGGTGCTGCTTGCCCGCGAGCCACCTCGAATTCTCCTGTTTTTCCTGAGGGGGAGCAATACTGCTGATATAAATCTCTCTTTCCACAGTCGTCTGGACAGTATCCTCTTTCTGTTCCAGGCTTGGAGCTTCGGGTGATAATTCATCCGAATGTGGTTTATTGAGAGCTTCCGATTCCATAACGACTTCGGGTTTAATCTGCACGAACTCGGACTCCGGTGTGACAGCTTCCGGCTTTGCTGTCGTTTCAGCAGCAACTGCTTCGGCAGCAATAGTGTCCGGAACCGAATTCTCTTCCTTTTTCACTGCTCTTTCCAGCTTTGTGGATTCAATCCGCCGATCGGTCAGCTCCAGTTCCCTGAATTTTGGACTGATATGAGGTAGCTTCGGCGGTGAAATCTTTTTTTTGCCCTTTTTATTCATGAGGCCAGCTCCTTCCCCTAACGTTCGTCTCCCGCATCATATGCTTCATTCTGGGCATCTGCCACATTTCTGGGCCGACTTTTGCAATATCTGCAATCTGCTATAAGCGAATTCAGACCATAGTCCATACCTGTCCAGCTGTAAATAGGCTGAACACAAACAAGTGACAAGGCGGCTGTCCACGCCCCATTCCTGCTCCGCTCATAGGATATGATGTCTGAGCATACACGGATGCATTGGAACGCATCTGCACACCGGTCAGTGTTATCGCGATGTCAGAGCCAAGCACTAGGCAGACCGGCGTGCCGAAAGGACAACGATGGAGGGTCGCGATAACAACGAAGGAGGAACGGTCATGCCTCAAGAAACGATCGGCATCATGTTCGATTCACGCATGTACCGGGGGATACCGGCCGGAAGGACCGGTCAGGAATCACTCGCTAATTATGAGCTGGCCGCAGCCAGCTTCGGATTAACACCCTGCTTTTTACGGCTGGAAGATATTGATCTGGAACGTAAGGTATGCAGGGCTTATGTGAAAAAAGAAGGGCAATACGTCCGTGAGCGCATAACCCTGCCCTCTGTTATTCATAACCGGGCGCTCCAGCTCCGAGGTGCGGAGCAGAGACAGATCACACGTTTACTGCTGCAAGGCATTCAGGTCTACAACGTACGTAATCGCTACCACAAGCATCATGTGCATGACATGCTGCAGCAGGACCCTTTTTTGAGAGCACATCTTCCCTATGCCGTCAAAGCAACTCCCGAATCCCTTGCCTATATGATGCGGCATTACAATGATCTCGTCATTAAACCATCTAATGGCAGCATCGGTCATGGCATTATGCGGCTGTTTCAGCAGGAGGGGCATTGGAAGCTGACCTGTGAAACCAGAGCATCGCGAAGCGGATGGGCAACCTTTCGCTTGAATCGGGGGCAGCTGCCTTCCGCTGCACTTCGGCGGATATTCCGCCACACGTACCTGATTGAAGAACGCATTCCACTCATCCGGCATGAGGGGAGGCCTGTCGATCTCAGAGTAACCGTACAGCGTGGTGGTGACGGGTTATGGAGCGTAACAGGCATGTTTGCCAAAGCAGCACCCGCCCATACGTTTGTCACCAACATCGCCCAGGGCGGGAAAGTGATGACGATCTCTGAGGTATTAGGGCTAAACGAGCCAGGGACGGGGCTATTCCATCTTGAAGCTCGAATCGCAGCAGTAGCTGCACGAATTGCGCACACGTTGAGTTCCAGTCTGCCACATCTGGCTGATCTGGGCCTTGATCTTGGCATTACGCGAGGGGGAGACATTTTCTTCATTGAATGCAATGGACGAGACCAGCGGTATGGTTTTCGCAAAGCAGGCATGAACGAGCATTGGCAGATGACTTACAGCAAACCGATGGCATATGGACGTATGCTGCTGGATCAGAAATTCAGCATTCCAAGACAGCCGCAAACCTATGATCGCGGATTGTATTGATTTCACTCGTGATTTGTGTCAATATTATGCAGAATGGCCGCTTTTGCGGCCTTGAAGTTTGTATTAACCCTAAGGGGGATATTCATGGCAAAAACGCTGTTGCGATTAATGACCGAGCTATCTTCGCGCAAATGGATCTCCCGGACCGTGGGAGCCTTCTCCAAAAGCCGGGGAAGCAAGGCATTTATCCCTTATTTTGTCCGGACCTACAACATCCCTGCACAGGAAGCCGAGAAAGACTGGAAGGAATATCGTTCCCTGAATGATTTCTTTACTCGCAAATTAAAACCCGGGATGCGCCCGCTGGATTCTTCAGAACATGCTTTGATCAGCCCCGTTGATGCCAAAATTACAGCAGCCGGCCCGATCTCCGCTGGAACCATTCTGAATGTTAAGGGACAAAATTATACACTTGCTGAATTATTAAATCACTCTCCGCATCTGGAGAAGTACAAGCATGGCTACGTATTTGTACTCTATCTCAGCCCGCGTGACTATCATCGTATTCATGCACCTGTCAGCGGTCGCAAAATGGAGAGCGAGCACATTAAGGGCAAGGTTTATCCTGTCAATGATTTCGGACTCACCCATATGAAATCGGTGCTCAGCCGGAATGAACGGCTCATTACGTATATTGAACATGACTATGGTGAAGTAGCGGTTGTCAAAGTTGGTGCGATGAACGTGAGTAGTATTCAATATGCAGATGCAGATGCCCGCGCCTGGGCTCAGGGAGACGATCTGGCTTATTTTGAATTTGGCTCAACCGTTGTGCTGCTCATGCAGACAAACACCTTCGAACCAGCACCTGACTTGAAGCCGGGAGATTCCGTAAAAATGGGTTCTTTACTTGGCCGCCTGAAGCCTAAGCAGTCATAAGTGCATATGCAAATAAAGAGGATGGCACACCACCTGCAATCAGGTGTTGCGTCATCCTCTTTATTTATGCTTTGTATACATGCATGGCGGAGCACCGCTTCGCCTGAATCATCTGTTTAAATTAACGTTAAAACCAGATATCCTGCGGTTCCTCCACTTGCACCAGCCGGCGCATACGATTCCGGTAAATGCTGTATCCCCTCATCGAATTCCTGCGGTGGCGGACCCGTCTTTTTCTTCTGATCATCACCTGTTCCTCCTTATATGGTCATCTGGATTGCTATTTACTTACCCCTGCAATCCAGCAATGAAACGATAGGGATTCGGGTTAGAAGCAAGACACGGACAGGCAGTTAACGAATCTCGGACGGACTTTTACCTGTATACTGCTTGAACTGACGACTGAAGAAAAAGATATCCCGATACCCCAGTGCATCCGCAACTTCGGTCACATTCATGCCGGTATGCACCAGCAGATGCTCTGCCCGTTCAATACGCATACGAATAATATAAGACTGCACCGATGAGCCAACCAGTTCCTTGAACTTGATCGAAAAGTAACGAGGAGAAAGCCCGGCCCGTGCGGCCAGATCCTCTACGCGATGTGTAATCCCTGGATGCTGGCGAACATAATTGGCAACCTCCTGGATGACATCAGACAGCTGGTTGCTTACCTTTTTCTCCACTGGCTCTTCCGTATCAGCCCGCAGCAAATGAATCATAAGCTGCTTCAGAATCAGCTTGCTTTCTTCATCATGTCCATACACGTCGGATAAAAACAACCGCACATACCGTGCCAGCAGATGCTCGAATTCCACCGTCTCCTGCACTTCGCGATAAGACTGAGGCACATCGGTCACAGGCCCGTCCACATCAAAGTGAATATACGTCAGCACAAGCGGTTTCTGCCGGTTATGTGTTGCACTTGTATGATCGCCGGGACGGAACAGAAAACAGCTCCCTTTGCCAACCTCATAAGGCTGATCATTCAGAATAACCGTGCCTTCACCGCTCCACACGTAAAATAAATCATAATTTTGCATCGGTTTTTCCCGCTTTTGCCATTTCCAGCCCGGTTCACAGACAATTTTAGCGACAGCGGGCAAAATAATAAATGATGACGGCGATGCCTGCAGCATGTCGCCACTCCCCCTTGAAAGTTAATCTCTTTACACACTTATCCCATTATACAGCGGAATTCAACGAAACGAAAATGTGCACTTCTCCCACGCGGTTTGCATTCGCCGCACACCTTCACGAATCTCTGCTTTTTCCAGATGAGCAAACCCGAAACAGATCGCAGCCCGCCCCGGCATCAAGCGATATCGCTCCACATCCCGGAACAATACTCCCTGTTCATGAGCCTGCTTCGTAAAACGTTCGTAGCTGGCCCGATCCCCGTTCCAGACCGCATAGATCGTAAGCCCGGCATCCCCGGGCAGCAGCGTGAACGCCTTGGGCATACACCGCTCCATCTGTTGCACCATAAAATCATGCCGCTCCCCATACAGCCGGGTTAGCCTGCGAAGATGGCGCATATAGCCTCCTCTTGTCATAAACCTGGCCAGTGCACGCTGCTCCAGCAGTGCCGGTGACACTGGCTCGTACAACGCTTTGGCAGCCAGCAGCGGCTCCACAAGACTGGGCGGTAGTACCGCATAACCTAATCGGAACGAAGCTGGCATCGTCTGCGAGAAGGAGCCGATGTAAATAACACGTTGCTCGTGGTCAAGCACCTTGAGCGGTTCGATCGGCCGCCCGCCCCAACGAAACTCACTGTCATAATCATCCTCAATAATCACGGCATTTTGCCTCGATGCCCAAGCCAGCAGTGCTCGTCTTCGCTCCAGACCCAGCACTGCTCCTGTCGGGAATTGTCTTGTCGGCGTAACAAACAGCGTTTGTGCCTGCCACGGCTGCGGGATAATACCACCCTCATCTACTTCCGCTGGAATGACCTGACCACCACAGGATCTGACCGCATGAACGATGCCCGGATAACTCGGATTTTCCAGCACAACCGGGCTTCCCTCGGCAATGAACAGCTGGGAGATCAACGTAATGCCCTGTATCGATCCGCTGAAAAGCACGATCTGGGATGCCTCTGTCTGAATACCGCGTGTCCAGCGGAGATGGGAGGCAATGGCTTCCCGCAGTTCCAGGTCCCCGGCTGCACCTGCCGGCTCTCTCCAGCCGCTGCGATGAACAGCGGCAAGCGCACTTTTCCACTCCGCCGCAGGAAAATGATCGTGCTGCAGACGCTGCATCCGAAAGTTAATGACGGACTCATGTCCCGACTGTGTCTCTTCAGGGGATCGTTTATCAACTGCCGCCGATGCAAGCAATCGTTCACCCCATGGAGAGAGAGGCAGCATCGCGTCGGTTTGCTGGTCAGAATGTGTGGATATTGATTCTGTTACATAGGTGCCTTTTCCCCGGTAGGCCTGGACATACCCGTCCGCAAGCAGCATATCGTAAACCTGGGCTACAGAGCCGCGTGACAGTGCGTACTGCTTCGCCAGCACACGTGTAGAAGGTAGCCGTGTTCCTGCCTCCAGTGTACCCGAATGAATGGCGTCCCGCAGTGCGTAATATAACGCCTGATATTTGTAACGATGCTGGAGCTCGTATGAGTCAAGCGGCAGCCATAATTCCATGTAAGCATCCCCTTTTGTTCACTTGTCAGTTGTGCTTGCACTGATCCTTCTTCCCGATTGGACTATAAAAATGAATGTAAATTGGATCTATTTAGCTGTCAATATTCGTTTTATCGTTATGCCAAGGAACATTACGCTAAATCCTTTTTCGTAAACGATCTAATAATGGGGGAAATGATATGAGACGCAAAGAGTTCGCTGTAGAAGAAGAACAGGAAATGATCACCTTTCTGGACCAATGCTCCTTCGGATTTCTGGGCACTGTCAGCCCGGAGGGAGAACCGAGAGTGACACCGCTGAATTTTGTATATATGGATGGGTGCTTTTATTTTCATGGGAGTCTGGCCGGGGAAAAAATGAAGCAGATTAAACAGCATTCCACAGTCAGCTTTACCGTTGCAGAGGAATTCTCGCTGATTCCTTCCTTTTTCAGTGATCCTGAGCTGGCTTGTCCCGCAACCTCCTTTTTCAAAAGTGTCATGGCTGCAGGTTATGCAGAACCCGTGACAGAGCTTGAAATAAAAGGAAAAGTGCTTCAGCGTTTTATGGAAAAGCTTCAGCCGCAAGGCGGTTATGCACCGATTAATGCAGAGGACCCTCGCTATACAGGGCGGCTGAAAGCCGTTGCTGTCGTTCGGATCGTGCCGGAGCGAATCAGTGCCAAGTTCAAATTCGGACAAAATCTGAATCCCGAACGATTCGAGCATATCAGCGGTGAGCTACAGAAACGGAATGAAGGCCGTGATCAGGAAACAGCCGAGATGATGCGGAAATATTGCCCTTTTCACCAGCAGTAAACTCGGCTATATAAGTTGAACTATTCTTTTACACATTAACGAAGAGGACAGAAAAAAACTGAAAAAGCGAACCAAAATGATATGCTTTCTCCATCCACAACAACGCGGTGAAGTGATATAACTGTCATATTGCGTAATTTCCGTGACGGGGGAATGTCAAGGTGATATAATGTTAGGCAGTTGAATCACAAAGACTTGGAAGGATGAAAAGAATGAATCCACTGGCTGAACAGTTGAACGAAAGTATTCAGGCCGGCAGCAGTTACGTCTACTCCATGCTGTCACAACTCGGCAAAGAAATTTATTTTCCGAAAGAAGGTATCTTGAGTCAATCTGCGGAAGCAGCAAGCCTGGCCAAGACCTACAATGCAACGATTGGTATCGCCCTGGAGGGTGGTGTGCCGATGCATCTCCAGGTGATTCAGGAGAAGCTGTCTGCATTCCAGCCGAAGGATCTGTACCCTTACGCGCCGCCGGCAGGTAAACCTGAGCTACGGACCGTCTGGAGAGACAAGATGCTGAAGGAAACACCTTCTCTGGAAGGCAAATCGTTCGGTAATCCAATTGTAACCAATGCGCTGACCCATGGACTCAGTATTGTAGCCGACCTGTTCACAGAAGAAGGGGACGCTGTTATATATCCGGATAAAAACTGGGAGAATTACGAGCTGACTTTCGGAATTCGTCGTCACGGCCAGTTGATTCATTATCCATTGTTTGATGATCAGATGAACTTTAACAGCAACGGATTGCTCCAGGCACTGCTTGCGCAGAAGGATAAAGGAAAAGCCATCGTGCTGCTCAACTTCCCGAACAACCCGACAGGTTACACACCGGGTGCCGCTGAAGCAGATGCTATCGTAGATGCCATTCGCCAAGCTGCTGAGGCTGGAGTAAATGTAGTCGCTGTGACTGACGATGCTTATTTCGGTTTGTTCTTCGAGGATTCCATTCATGAGTCCCTGTTTGGCAAGCTGTCCAATATTCATCCGCGTGTATTAACCGTAAAGATTGACGGCGCAACCAAAGAAGAATTCGTCTGGGGCTTCCGTGTCGGTTTTATTACGTTTGCTCATGAGGATGCTGCCGTGCTGCATGCCCTGGAGCAAAAAACACTCGGCATCATCCGTGCAACCATCTCCAGCGGACCGCATCCTTCACAGACATTTGTGCTGGATGCGCTGAAAGCACCGGAGTTTGAAGCGCAGAAGCTGGAGAAATTCGAGATTATGAAAGGCCGCGCCAATAAAGTCAAAGAACTTCTCGACAGCGGCAAGTATGGAGATGTATGGGAGTATTATCCGTTCAACTCCGGTTACTTCATGTGCCTCAAGCTGAAGCATGTTGGTGCCGAAGAGCTGCGCAGTCACTTGCTGCATCAATATGGCGTAGGTACGATTGCGCTGGGTGAAACCGACCTGCGAATTGCCTTCTCCTGTATTGAAGAAAATGGTCTTGAAGAACTGTTCGATACAGTCTATCGCGGCGTTCAGGATCTGCAAAAGCGCTAAACCAAACGACATAGAATATAACCATTCAAAAATATAATATGCTTTAACAACAGAACCCTTTGCATCGGCGCAAGCTTATGATGCCAAAGGGTTCTTTCTACATTACACACAACAGAAACAACATATCGTCTCGTCCTGGACCTCACCTTCTGTACAATAGGGCACCTGTCTCTGCCTGCGGGACAGATGCCCAAAACGGCGATGAACGGGCAAGTGCCCAATCAGCCTAAATCCATGGCACATAATATACGATGTACGCAAGGGCGTGCCAAACCATCACTCGAAAGGGGTATGACCCATGTCCCAAGTGGAAGATACAAGAGGCGGATACGGATACTGCGGATACGGAGGATTCACAAACACAGGTGCCATTCTTGTACTGTTCATCCTGCTCGTTATCATCACAAAATCCTTCCTTTGTTAGTTAAACCTCTCTTCCTGCACACATGACATCTTGATTCTAGATCACGCACAAAAAAGAGGCTTTCCCGTAAGTGTGAACTGCCCCCGTCAACTAGACAGTCAAAAAATAAAAAGATGGGTAAACGGTCTTGGTCCTGAATTCATTGGGACTGAGGCCATTTAATTTTGCCTGCAACCATTCATAATTGTAAATGCCCCAATTGCCATTAACTTTGTTGTTGTGTAGCAGAGTAGATGTATACATCTATTTCACCTGCTATTGATCATCTATATCTCCTCATCTAACACCCCTTTAATTTGTCATAAATCCGTCTAAAAGCCAACGGCCATCTTCTGAACGGACAAAATCGAAATATAATGCACTATGCCCTTCTGAACCTTTTATGTCTTGATTAAACATTCTAGCCATCATTAACTTAATGTGATGCTCATCCTTTAAATCATATCCTCTAAATTCCAAATCTTCCAAGCCCATTTTACTTTGAAAGGCAACCTCGTAAGAGTCTTTCCCGTTGTCTACAATAAGAATGTTTTGTTCACGAGATACTTTTACATTAATAGAAGAAATTGATTTAATAAAATCATAATCTTTATCGCCCATGGCTGAAAGAAGCTTAAACGTCAGGTTTAATGATTCTCTTAGCGCATCTCTTTGGATCTCATCATTCATTTTTTCCTGATTGCTCTCTAATTCTTCTTTTAGATGTTTATTTTCATTTTGTAATTTCTGGATTTTAGCATCATTAGAGCTGCTGCTGCCCAATTCGGTTGATTCATTGAATTTTTGCTCATTTGAACACCCGGCCAGAACAAATACTAAAAAAAGCATTAGAGCACTTTTTTTCATTATATGCCTCCTTTTCTATACCATATATTAACATAATGAGATTATAAAAGGAGGCGATAGGTTAGTAATTGCTCATGTGCATGCATGTCTGCATGTTTTAAACCCGTGCAATACGGTCAAAACAATTAAAAATATTACTTCTTTGATAATAAACTGCTTGGAAAAAGAAAACAGTCAAAATCGGTAGCGGATATGGAAGTGGGAGGAATAAGATTTTCAAATAGCTTAAAGAAGACGAGGACCTGAGCAGCTACTTTGCCCATAATCCACTCAAAAAAATGCGAGGTGATCAAAAAACGCAAATGGGACGAAGCAAGATAGACTCCTGCTTTGTCCCATTTTGAACGTATATTTGTTATAACACTTCACCGATATAATTTAGAAACAGCTCGTTTGTGACGAGACAGATTCACTGACTTCATTCGTCCTCTTCCTCCTTGAGCCATTTACTTCCCTGAGAACGGCGCATGAGCACGATGACAAGTATGCCCAGCACCAGTGCAGTGCCTGTTACGGTAAGTCCTTCAATTCCGGCTGCAAGCATCGGCAGCCACATCAGCACTGCGGCGAATGCATGGAGTTGAAAAATAAAACCGAGCACCTGCGAGCGGCGACTTTCCCCTGAGATCGGGTAGATCATGATCCAGAAGGATTCACTGTGACTGCGACGCAGCACCCCGAGCTGAATACCTGCAAGCAGCAGGAAGAACAGATACACGCCGGCTCCAAAGTAACTGCCCGCTGTCCACCAGGACAACAGCATGCCAAGCAGGATCAGACGAAGCACAATCGTAAATACTTCTGTTCGGATGAATGTTTTGGTCATAAGGTACCGATAAGCCTGCCCTGCATTCCATGGAAGACCGTTTCCCCATTTACTGAGCCAGCGGCGAGAGCTTACCTTCTGTCCGGACGACGGCACATCCACAAACCAGCCTAATGTTCGCATCACTCTGCCCGCCTGCGTCTGCTCCACCTGAATCAGACGCTCCCATGCGACACGATGTTTCACGGGCACGCGCAGCGCAACAATATATACGGCCGCAAGCAGCAGCAAGAACCAGAGACTGCGGAACGGCGGCTGCCACAGCCAGGCCGCCACAGCCAGGATGGCCAGTGCCCAGCGAAGCAGACGATATGCTCTGGATGCTCCGGCCTGTACCATCCTCAGCTCTTGCCACGCTCCATAACTGGACAACACTTTCCACAACACAAGAAACAGAATCGACCAGCCCAGCGGCTTGGCATCTGCATCTGCCCTTACATAAAGCGGCCATAACGTCAGAAATACGAGCAGCAGCCCCAGCATTTTATAAATAACGCCACGAACAAAGCTGTTCTTCAAATACTCCTGCATCCGGTATTCCTGCGGCCGCAGGAAAACAATATCCGCCGGAAGCAGATATGTACGGTAACTGCTGAGCAGCACAAGCGGAGCCAGCAGCAATAAAGCAATCCAGCGAATTGGAAATCCCGCAGGAATGTTCTGTACAAACGAGGTATACCAGGCAGAGAACGCAATGACCAGAAATAAAAAGACCATCGCAACCCCGCTCTGGATCACATAACCCACATAAGGAAGAATCCCATTCCAGAAACCTGTCCGACGTTGCTTCCATAACAGCTTGAGATCCATGTCAGTCCCTGCCTTGCACAAGGGAGTAGAACATGTGCTCCAGCGGTGTATCAGACTCCCCGAACTGGGCACGCAGCTCGCTCAGTGTGCCTTGTGCAATAACCTGTCCACGATGCAGTACAACAAAGCGGTCACAATAATTTTCGATAGTGGACAAAATGTGAGAACTCAGCAGAATGGAAGAGCCCGCTGCTTTCATCTCCAGCATGAAATCGAGCAAGGAACGGATGCCCAGCGGATCAAGTCCCAGAAAAGGTTCGTCAATGATGTAGAGCGGTGGCCCGGCAACAAACGCACACATAATCATCACCTTCTGCCTCATACCTTTGGACAGATGTGTTGACAGACTTGTACTCTTTTCATTCATGCGAAACAGATTCAGCAGCTTCTCTGTCCGCTGTTTGAAATCTGCCTCCGACACGTTGTAAGCTCGCGCTGTAAACTCCAGGTGCTCCATTACGGTCATCTCATCATATAATTCAGGAGATTCCGGGACAAAGGCCATCGCGGACTGATAGATCTGTGCATCCTCTTCCCGCTTCTTGCCCATCACTCGAACTTCTCCCTGCTGCGGAGTCATGAGGCCTAGAATATGTTTCATCGTTGTACTCTTGCCAGCACCGTTTAATCCGATCAGCCCGACCATTTCTCCGCGTCCCACTTCCAGGTTAATGCCGTGCAGCACTGGCCTTTTGGCACTGTACCCACCACTAAGCCCGCTGATCTGCAGCACAGGCGATTGAACGTTCTCCATCTATCCCTGCACCCCTTTCATCCGATTATTCCTCAGAGCGCGGTGCTCTGTCTTTGCTCCACTTGGGTGCACCCTTGTTTTTGCGATCCTGGTCGCGCCCCGTACGAGCTCCAGCCGGCTTGCTGCCTGTTGAACGCTGATTGGAGATCGTCGCTTTTGGGCCCGGCTTCCGGCTGCCCTGACCTGGCTTGCGGTCGCGGGACTGTCCCGGTTTACGCGAGAAGGAATGCCCTTCCGGGCGAGTATCCGGTCTTGGATCAGCTTCCAATACTTTGCCGCCAAAAAGAACACGCTCCTGCAGCTCAATGCCAAGTTCCCGAGCGAATTTGCGCATAATGAAAATTTGTGTCTCATCTACAATAGACAGCACGATGCCTGAACGCCCCATTCGGCCTGTCCGGCCTGCACGGTGAACGTAGTGCTCGGAGTCAAAAGCCGGATCAAAGTTAATGACCATCGGCAAGCCCTCAATGTCCAGTCCTCTTGCCGCTACCTCGGAGGCGATCAGCAGCTGGATTTTACCATTGCGAAATGCTGACAGTACGTTGCTGCGTGTCACCTTGTCGGCATCCCCGTACAGCGCAGCTGCGGACAGTCCCAGGTGATTCATTTTCGCTTCAACTTCACCGATGTCCTCGGTTGCATTGACAAATACAATGGCCCGATCCGGGTTATATTGTCTGACCAGACGGCGCAGCAGATCAACCTTGTTGCGGCCCTCTTCTACGAAGTAATAATGCTCAAGTCCTGCCGCTGTTGCACGATCCGGTTCAATACCGATATGCACAGGCTCTTTCATCTCGCGCTTCGCCAGTGCAGCTGTATGCTCGTCAATGGTTGCGGACAGGAAAATTAACTGACGGTCACGCAAGGCGCTTTTCAGCACAAATTCCACATCACTTACGCCGCCGAGCTGGAACACCTGATCCGCTTCGTCGATCACAATGGTGGATACGTTGTGCATTTTCAGCTTTTTGAGTGTAATCAGTTCCTTCAACCGTCCAGGCGTGCCGACAACAAGCTCTGGATGCTCACGCAGCTTCTCGATCTGACGTTTCACAGCCGCACCACCAATCAGACCTTGAACACCAATGCCACGCTCTGCTCCATAACGCTGTGCCTCACGCACAATTTGCATGGCAAGCTCTTGCGTCGGCGCGATGATCAGCTTCTGCGTGCCCTTAATGTCATTCTTGATAGATTGCAGCAGCGGCAGCAGATAGGCCAGCGTTTTGCCTGTTCCCGTCTGCGATTTGGATACGACATCACGGCCTTCCAGAACAACCGGAATCGTCTGCGCCTGTACCGGAGAAGGCTCGTTAATGCCGTGCTGGGCCAGCAGCGCCTCCAAATCCTGTGCCACGCCTATTGATGCAAAAGTTTGATTCGTCATGTATTCCATCCTTTAAATTTATTCGTAAAAAACAAAAACCTGTCATCACATTATCTTTCATTATATGCGAAAAAAGCCTGTGTACCAAATCTTATTCTGAAAACGTGCAAGTCCGCACAAAAAAAAGAAAAGCCCCTCGGCGGAGCCCTTCATCATCCGATATATGGTGCTGCTTGTTACATTCTACTTCTGATTCATTACACCGTGTGACAGTCGATCGGCAAGCCGTGGAAATAACTGATACAGCCAGATACCAGCAGCTGCCAGCCTTGGCAAATTCACTTCTTCCTTGCGTTTCTTCATCGCCCGAATCATGTGGCCTGCTACGTTCTGTGGTGTCAGCATCAGCCAGCGCACATTGTTCACATAATGTCCTGAAGGGTCTGCGCGATCAAAAAATGGTGTATCAATAGGGCCAGGATTAATCGTCGTGACCGTAATGCCCGTCTTGCGCAGCTCCTGACGCAGCGCGTTGCTAAATCCAAGCACCGCATGCTTTGTAGCTGTATAAGAAGCCGATTTGGCCGTTCCGATCTTGCCAGCCATCGAAGCAACATTCACAATCTGGCCTGTGCCCCGTTCCAGCATATGTGGAAGCACCGCTTTGGTACAGCGCACAATGCCCATATAATTCACGTCCATCATCTCGTCAAACTCCTCTACAGACATGTCCGTCATGGCAGCAAATTTTCCGTAACCGGCGTTATTCAGCAGAATATCAATTTTTCCGTATTTATGTAACATCGCGTCTACAGCCGTCTGAACCTGCTCACTGTCGGTAACGTCCAGTGTGAGCAATTCATGCCGTCCTTGTAGTGAAGCACCAATCTGTTCCAGCTTGTCCCGTGAACGGGCGGCCAGAATCGGGATGGCTCCTTCCTCGATCAGCATTTGTGCGCAAAGTGCACCGATTCCGCTCGATGCGCCTGTAATAAAAACAATCTGATCTTTCAGCATGGTTGATGTCCTCCCGTAATGAACACATTTGCCTCATAAAGGCCATGCTTCTATTTTACGAGATCATCACTTGAATATCCATCTCGCCAATTCCATCCATCAGAAGAGGAATACTTAACGCTTTCGTTGCACTGAATGACGTTAAATGCTCCGATTGCATCACTTGAGGTGGTGTAATATCCACAACGACGCCCTGGTTGGACAGAATTGTACTGGCATTCCCACTGATCATGTTGCCCAGCTCGGAGATCGCACTTTTACTCATATCATCCATTTCTGTGATTACAAAACCACCCATCATGGCTGAAACAATTTTCAAAGCAACCGTTTCTTGTATACCAAAAACAATATTTCCGCTCAGCTGTCCCGTCATTCCAATTACAATCCAGACATGGTCAGCAATGTATTCTACATTCTTCACGCCAAGATTCCCGGTGGAAGGCGAAACCTGGATGAGCTGTTCAAATACGTTACGTGCCGATTCCAGGAATGGATTTATCACTTCCGCTTTCACTTTTTATGTCCTCCTCACACTGGGTTATTGGTCACACCACCAAAAGTCCCATATTTATTAAATTTATTATACTTTATCACGTACGAGAATTCATTAAGAATTCAGCAAAGCATGTGCACTATAATTTATCGTCATTCGAATAGCAAATGTTTATAGCTGTTTTTGTCCGTATTTCACTTCTTTGGAAAAATTATTTGACTATCTTCAAACTGCTAAAGACTTGTAGGACTTTTATACTGATTTTTAATTTATTTAAAATTTTAAATAATAACTGATCTTATGTTTGTTAGTCTGTTGAACTACTTTTCATATGCCCCTTCCCCTTCATTGCTCTGATGACCGTAATCCCCTATAATTTAATATAAAAGAAACTGTACCCGTCACGGACTTTTACAGCACGACACATGACATACAGAGATATTTAGCTGCAAGGAGGCCGTATATGAACATCAGCCAACTGGAAACGCTGATCACCATTTCCAAAACGATGAGTTTCCGCAAAGCGGGCGAACTCCTTAACCTGACCCAGCCGGCTGTATCGGCCCAGATCAAAAGCCTGGAGGACGAATTCAACACTGTGCTTGTTGATCGGAACCAGCCGGTAACGCTGACGGATCGCGGACAGGTTTTTCTGGAGCACGCTGAACGCATGCTCGATATTGTAGACGAGCTAAAACAGAAGCTGTCCGATCTTGATGAAACCCCACAAGGACGCATTGTGCTCGGAACGACAACGTCCATCGCCATTCAGATTTTGCCAAGGGTGTTATCCTACTTTCAGGATCAATTCCCGCTCATCAAAACCAGCATTCAATCGCTTCCTTCTTCACAGATCTATACACAGGTCGAAAATGGTTTGGTGGACATCGGTATTGGATACCTTACTGAACGTAATCCTAACCTTAGTACCTCTGTGCTGTACTATGATACGTTTGAACTGGTCGTATCTCCTGCGCATCCACTCGCGAAGAAAAAGCATGCAGCCGTAGACGTGCTGCGAAGCACGCCACTGATTCTTCTGTCGCCCGATACGGTAGGTCGCCGGTTTACTGAAGCTGTTTTCAAAAAATACAATATTGAGCCCAATGTGGTGATGGAATTGTCCAGCAGTGAAGAAGTGAAACGTATGGTTGAGATTGATCTCGGGGCTGCCATCATCTCCAAACAATCGGTAGCACATGAGCTGCGGCAAGGTACACTGCGGATGATCCCTTTAAGTGAACTGGAGGTCAGCCATCCTGTAGGTGTCATCTACAAATCCAGTCGTTATCTCAACTCGGCGATGCATCAATTTCTGAGTGACCTCAAGGGCATGCCGGAAACTCAATTCATCAGCTCGGAATAAACCTAGATAAGTTGAGCTATTCATTTACACGTGAACGGAGAGGACAGAAAAAACCTGAAAAAGCGGAGCGGTCGCCTTTATCACCGGATTTTCCCCTTCGGAAAGGGAATCGAAAAAATCTGGGGATAACAGCGATTGGAAGGTTGTTCTGTCATCGGAGTGGATTGTGTAAATTCTTTAGTTCAACTTAAATAGATCAAAAGAAAGGGCAGGGATTCCATATGAAATTTGATCTTCATACGCACCATTTCCGCTGCGGTCATGCGGATGGCAACATCAGAGATTACATTGAAGCAGGTATTGAAGCGGGACTTCAGGCCATCGGAATTTCTGATCATACCCCTTACTTTGGCAGTGAGCTGGAACAGGCGCATCCACGAATTGCGATGGGTAAATCTGAGTTACAGCATTATGTAGCCGAAGTGCTCTCGCTTAAAAAAGAATACGCGGGGAAAATCGACGTCCTGCTCGGGATTGAATCCGATTATTTTCCAGTCCATGCCGAACTGTATCGTTCAACGCTCGGACAGTATCCGTTTGACTATATTATCGGCTCCGTTCATCACACAGAGGAGATCAGTATTTTCAATAAAACCCGCTGGAAAGGATTATCGGATGCTCGCAAAATCGAAGTTAAGGAAGCATATTACAAGTTAATTGCACAATCGGCCCGTAGCGGCATCTTCCAGATTCTTGGACATATTGATGCAATGAAAGGTAACTATCCCCCATTCTCCGAGATTATGGCAGACCACGCTATTGATGAAACGCTTCAGGTTATTGCCGAAGCCAATGTTGCGATCGAAATCAACACTTCGGGCAAAACCAAGCTCAGCGGTGGCTGGTACCCATCTGATGCCATTCTCGAACGTGCCCGGCATTACGGGGTAAAAGTCACCTTCGGTTCGGATGCACATATCCCTGGAAGAGTTGCCGATGAGCTTGAGCAAGTGCGGACACGTTTGAAGGAAATTGGTTTCACCGAATGGGTTTATTTCAAACAGAAGCAAATGCAGATTGTTCCCCTGTAAGAACAAAAGCTGTCTAAATACAAAGATCCCCGCGTAAGTAACCAGCATGGGGATCTTTTTTTATTTTATTAGCGCGCCCGCTGGACTCGTGAAACTTTAATGGACAAAAAAATGAACCCGCTCATCGCGGGTCCCAACTGCATTATCTATTATCAAAAAGGGGGTCATGAGATAAGTTTACCCTCTGTCTGTTAGAATTCAATTGCAGCTATATTTCAATTGTGTAACAAATGATTGAAGTTCGTTTCAGTTCTCATACCCTGATATACTCTATGATATTTCAGGGTTGTCCCATGCTGGCGAATGCAGACTTTTCCCGTTTACACCCGATTGGAACTGTCCACGAGACATTCCGTATACCTTGACGTCCATGGAGCTGGAGCCCTCACCGACCTCGTCATCATCATCATTCAGCCCGAAGGCTGGAAGACTGCGCTCGTAAAGCATGCCCATTTTAAGGAGCACCCTTTCTGAGGATGAGTTTGCTTCATAACAACGAGCTTCAACCCTCCACAGGTGAAGTTCGTCAAATCCGAATGTTAACAAACGCTGAACCGCTTCAGTTGCCAAACCTTTGCCCCAGTATAATTTGTTAAGGATGTACCCGATTTGGGCTGTACCTTTTTGATCATTCCAGTGCTGGAAGGACGCAATGCCAATGACCTGCTCGCTGCCTTTGCAACAGATACCGTAATGTAGTGAATCTAACTTGGCACTGCTGCTCCGAATCTGGTTCAGCAATTTTCTCGCACGTATTGGGGGAGACTGGCTGCCACGATTCACGTATCGTATGACTTGTGGATCGGACAACAGCTCGGATAATGCACTGTAATCACTTTGACGTAATGAGCGCAGGACAAGGCGTTCTGTTCCTAAGACAGGTAAGCCTTGAATCAGCATATCTCGGGTAAGCATGGCACTCTCTCCTTTGCCTAACGGGTTTTAGTCCGGTAAGACAAGCATGCTCTGACGATGATCCGGCATCCTATCACAATCTGATTCATTCACTATAGTATGTCATCTTTATAATGAAGGTTATACTGCAATTTTCCCCTACCCCTGTAATCCACGATAAATGCCTGAACGCAGTTCACGAATATAAGCATCCAGTGCCGGAACTTGATGCTGCTGTGCAATCTGCACTTCCTGCTCAATATCATACGGAACCCGAACAAACTGCAGGTTAAACGGCTTCTGTTTGTCTTCGCCCTCTTCTCCTTCAAGAATGCAGTACGAGGCTTGTGGAACATCCAGCGGATTGCCCACGCTTCCTGTATTAAACAGCATTCTTCCATCCAAATACTGCAAAAAGGCATTATGCACATCACCATAACCGACCACATCAGCCATTCCTGAGCCTGCCTCGTCAGCTGGAGGCTCAAACATTGCAAGTCTCTTATTCATCTCATCCCAAGGCTGAACACGATGATACACACTCTGTGGTGAAGCGTGCACGAACCTTACGTTACGTCCACTCAGCTTCAATTCATAACTAAAGGGAAGACTCGCCAAATAAGCCACTCGATCTGCGCCCAGCCGTTCAGCCTGCCACGTAAAATCAATCACATCCTGATTCACAGCAACAAGCTCATCCCAGTTGCCGCGAACAACCACTTCACATGCCGCTCTGATCTGATCCACGGCTTCAGCTGGCCGCGGCCCCTTACCTACAAGGTCACCGAGACAGAAAATTCTCTCTATGCCGCGCTGCTGTATATCTTTCCACACAGCTTCCCAGGCAGTCATGTTGCCATGAATGTCGGATACAATTGCAATTCGCTCCATTACTTCCCCTCCATTCATGTCCATTTCGTTATATATTCCAATCCCATCTGATATCTTAGCATTCTTCCTAAGAATGATTGCTTTCATTGTCTGATTGCAAGTGAAGCACCGTCAACTCCGGCCGGCACAGAAAACGAATGGGCAGCAGTGTCATGCCAAATCCACGATTTACATACACGGGCATGTGATGCCGGGAGGTGTAGTGCAGCCCCTGTATATATTTACGTGAACCCCGCGGGGTCGTCATCGCACCAAACCAGGGAAAACGAACCTGACCGCCATGGCTGTGACCCGACAGCTGCAATCCGAATCCATACGGAGCTGCATAATCAGCATAATCCGGTTCATGCATAAGCAGCATTTTCCAGACATGCTGCTTCAGTCCGGCAACAGCTGCTTCCGGGTCAGGGCTGCCCGTTAAGGCATCATCCAGACCTGTAACAGCAAGCTGGTCTCCATCTTTTTCTATAATCACATGCTCATTGCACAGTAGTGTAAAGCCCGCTTCCTCAAACATATTCTGCACATCCTGCTGCTGCTGCCCTCGATAATCATGATTACCCCAAACCGCAAACTTCCCGTATTTCGCTGTCATTGAGGCGAGAACGGGTACACATTCGCGCATTGGTCCGGCCTGCCTCTCCACCATATCCCCGGTAAAACAGATCAGGTCAGGCTGCTGCTCCTTTATTCGTGCTGCCAGCTTGTTCAATTGCTTTACCCCGGTGTGGAAGCCCAGATGTGCATCACTGAAATGAACGATGCGCAATCCGTTAAACGATGCCGGGAACGACGGGAGCTTGAGATTAATATGGCTAATCTGTAATAGCCTTGGTTCCCATAGTGCGTACCCTAGTGTCAGCATGCTTGCTCCCAGGGTCATAATGATTTTCCGCAGTTGAAAACTTCGACGAGAAGGGTCATGATCCTTTTCTTCTCCGGGAAAAAGAGGTTCCTTCGAACTGTCCGTTCTGCTCAAGCGCCGGGACGGCGAGCTGCTGCTGTGTGTACGCGGTGTCTGTCCCATCTCTCCCCCTCCTCGCATCGGGCTTCTTCAAGACCGTTAACGGCCGTATTCATCCCTGTAGTATACCATATTCTTCACGAAACACCCGGTTCCTTTGGCGGATGGCAAAAGAAGCCGTAATACCGGCGATTGCTGCGCGGAATCACGACTTCTTCAAGTAACAGAGCAGAACGCTGTATCAGCGTTACACTTGTTTATACACCTAACCAGCGTTTGAACATATGCTTGGTTGTCTGTTTATTCATTTCGGCAATAGACGTTGTGAGCGGGATGCCTTTCGGACATGAACGCACACAGTTCTGCGAGTTACCGCAGCCTTCAATACCGCCATCTTCCATCAGCGCTTCCAAGCGCTCTTCTGCATTCATCTCACCTGTAGGGTGAGCATTAAACAGACGAACCTGGGACAGCGCAGCCGGACCGATAAAGTCCGTTTTCTCATTCACGTTAGGACAAGCTTCGAGACATACACCGCAAGTCATACATTTGGACAGCTCGTAAGCCCACTGGCGCTTCTTCTCAGGCATCCGTGGTCCCGGACCAAGGTCATACGTTCCATCAATTGGAATCCATGCCTTCACACGTTTCAGTGCATTAAACATCCGGGAACGGTCAATGACCAGGTCACGTACTACCGGGAATGTTTTCATCGGTTCGATCCGAACCGGCTGCTCAAGCTTGTCGATCAAAGCTGCACACGCTTGACGCGGTTTGCCATTGATAATCATGGAGCAGGCGCCGCACACTTCTTCAAGACAGTTGGATTCCCAGCATACCGGAGCGATGGACTTGCCATCCTTGTTCACCGGATTCCGCTGAATCTCCATCAGGGCGCTGATCACGTTCATGTTCGGACGATACGGAAGCTCAAACTCCTCTGTATACGAAGATGACTCCGGGCTGTCCTGACGGGTGATAATAAACTTGACGGTTTTGCTTGCTGTTGCTTGTTCCGCCATATCGTTGTCCCCTCCTCTGGTGACGATGATTGTATTGCTGGTGCGCAAAGCTTCTATTCTTGGTGCTCGGGTGGCACGCTCCGGTCGTGGAATGCCCTTTCGATCGCCATTACCCTCGAATTTTTTGGATCCACCCTTACTATATAAGTTGAACCAAAGAATTTACACAAGCCACTCCGATGACAGAATAACCTTCCAATCGCTGTTATCCCCAGATTTTTTCGACACCCTTTTCCAAAGGGGAAAATCCGGTGATAAAGGCGACCGCTCCGCTTTTTCAGGTTTTTTCTGTCCCCTCCGTTAACGTGTAAATGAATAGTTCAACTTATATAGGATGAAAATTCGATCATAAACGCGAACGCTTCGCTTCTTTCGGCCATTTCCGCTTCCTCCGCTGTGCCCTTGCACCTTGGATGGCGCTTTGCTGGAAACAGCAATCCATTCATGCTGGATTGCAATCGTTTGCTGGAAGCCCGCTAATATGGGGCCCTTGAATGGAATGATGGTGCGCAAAGCTTTTTTTGTTGGTGCTCGGGTGGACGCTTCGGTCGCGGAACGCCCTTTCACCTTGGATGTTGCTTTGCTGTAATTATGAACAGCAGCTTAATAGTTCACCTATTGAATAATTAAGCTGAATCGTACAGATTAGTCCTTCGAGTAGTCACGGATACGCGGTGGAATCAGGGATACGTCCACTGGCTCGTACGAGATTTGTGGACCTTCCTTCGTCCAGCTTGCGATCGTTGTTTTCAGGAACTCCTCATCGTTACGCTCCGTGAATTCCGGCTTGTAGTGCGCTCCGCGGCTCTCGTTACGAAGCAGTGCACCCAGTGTCATTGCTTCAGCAAGCTCAAGCATGTTCCACAATTGGCGGGTAAACGCCGCGCCCGGATTGTTCCAGCCGGAGTTGTCGTACATGTTGATTTTGCCATAACGCTCTTTCAATTCCTTGATTTTGCCGATGGTCGCTTCCAGCTTGTCGTTGTAACGTACCACCGTCATGTTCGCCGTCATCCACTCGCCCAGCTCTTTGTGGATTACATAAGCATTCTCGGTACCTTGCATTTTCAGGATACCTTCGTATTTCTCGGTCTGGCGCTTCGTATAACCGTCGAATACGGAAGAAGAAATATCTGCGGACGATTTTTTGAGTCCTTTGATATATTCAGCCGCTTTCGGTCCAGCCACCATACCACCGTAAATCGCGGATACGAGAGAGTTTGCTCCCAGACGATTCGCACCGTGATATTGATATTCACATTCGCCAGCTGCGAACAGCCCCGGAATGTTTGTCATTTGGTTGTAGTCTACCCACATGCCGCCCATGGAATAGTGGACTGCCGGGAAGATTTTCATCGGAATTTTACGTGGATCGTCACCCATGAATTTTTCATAGATTTCGATAATTCCGCCCAGCTTGACATCCAGCTCCTTCGGATCTTTGTGAGAAAGGTCAAGATACACCATGTTCTCACCGTTTACACCCAGTCCCATGTCTACGCAGACACTGAAGATTTCACGCGTCGCGATATCACGCGGTACAAGGTTACCGTAAGAAGGATATTTTTCCTCAAGGAAGTACCAAGGCTTGCCGTCTTTGTATGTCCAGATCCGTCCGCCTTCACCGCGCGCGGATTCGGACATGAGGCGCAGCTTGTCGTCCCCTGGGATGGCTGTCGGATGAATCTGAATGAACTCACCGTTAGCATAATTCACACCCTGCTGGTACACCGCACTTGCAGCAGTACCTGTGTTGATGACAGAGTTCGTCGTTTTACCGAAAATGATACCAGGACCACCGCTCGCCAGAATAACAGCTTCAGCCGGGAAGGTCTGCACCTTCATGGATTTCAAATCCTGTGCCACAATACCGCGGCACACGCCTTCATCATCAATAACAGCTTGCAGGAACTCCCAGTTTTCATACTTGGTTACGAGACCCGCTGCTTCCCAGCGGCGTACTTGCTCATCCAGTGCGTACAGCAGCTGCTGTCCTGTTGTCGCTCCGGCAAATGCCGTACGGTGATGCTTCGTACCGCCGAAACGGCGGAAATCAAGCAAACCTTCCGGTGTACGGTTGAACATAACGCCCATCCGGTCCATCAGGTGAATAATGCCAGGTGCTGCTTCGCACATCGCCTTAACTGGCGGCTGGTTGGCAAGGAAGTCACCGCCATATACCGTATCATCAAAGTGTACCCATGGGGAATCGCCTTCCCCTTTGGTATTTACCGCTCCGTTGATGCCGCCCTGGGCACATACGGAGTGTGATCTTTTCACAGGAACTAATGAAAATAAATGAACATGGACTCCGGCTTCAGCCGATTTGATCGCCGCCATCAATCCCGCGAGACCGCCGCCCACAATAATTACATTCGATGATGCCATTGCTAGTTCACTCCTTATTATCAGCGTCTTTCAAAATTCAGACCAGAGAATGTTAATTCACATACAAATAGAGACAAGCACTTGTTTACAAAATTAAACCAGAACTGATTTTACCGTATCAATCATTGAAGTAGCTGTCTGAAAATCTACGTTCCGGAAAGCAAACAATGAAGCGATAAACATGATGGAAATAATAGCGAACAAGCTCATGCACACATACGAGGATACGCGCTGTGCACGAGGTCCGACTGTGATTCCCCAGCTAACGAGGAATGACCAGAGCCCGTTGGCAAAGTGATAGGATGCCGCCACAACACTGATCAGATATAAAATAAACGTTACCGGATTCATCACGATGTCATGGATCACACCGCCAAGCTGTTCGTGTGTTACATTACCGAGAGCCACTTGCACACGCGTCTCCCACACGTGCCAGATCACAAATACAAATGTGATGACACCACTGACGCGCTGGAGCGTGTAGCGCCAGTTGCGCTCATTGCCGTAACGACCCACGTTCGGCTTGGCCTGATAAGCAATGTACAGACCATATACACCGTGATAGAACAGCGGCAGCCAGATCAGAAACGTTTCCAAAACGATGACGAGCGGCAGACTGTTCAGGAAGGCAACCGCACCGTTAAAAGCTTCTTTGCCGCCTTCAACTGCCGAGAAGTTCGTCACCAGATGCTCAACAAAAAACAAACTGAGCGGAATGACGCCAAGCAAGGAGTGCAGCTTTCTGGAGTAAAACCCTTTCATAAAATGTCGATCCCCTTTCGCTAAATACAACGTTTTCATAAATACATTCGCATATCATGACACGAATCCTTCCTGAGCAGGAAAGTTCGACAAATTGTTCCGATTTGTTCAGGTGTGAACAACTTGTGTCACAACTCATGTTACTCCTTTTTTTCTTATAAGGGAATTGCAATATAATTATTAAATGTTATAACCTATAGGTATAAGCTCTAAACAACCGACTTAAAAGCCATACAATAAGAAAAAAAATTAATCAAGGGCAAGAATCACACTCACGAAGAAGAGAGGTTTGTGTTCATGTTCGAAGAATTAAACGCATTTGCGGCGGTTGTAGAGCAGTCCAGCCTGAACCGCGCTTCCAAATTACTGAACCTGTCCCAGCCCGCACTCTCCCGTAAAATCTCCAAGCTGGAGGATGAACTGGGGGTATCCCTCTTTCACCGCCGGGGCAAACGGCTGGAATTAACAAGTGTAGGTCAGCTCGCATACACCTTCGCCGTGGAACAGAAACAGCAGCAGCAGAAATTTCTCACCATGCTGTCTCAATATAAAGATGAAGAACAGAGCATTATTACGCTCGGCGCCAGCCTGACGACTCTTCAGACGACTCTGCCTCCACTGGTCAACGCTTTTATGGAGAAGCATCCCCATGCCGAATTGAAGCTGTTAACAGGCAAAACGCATGAGATCGTTTCTTTTGTGCGTGATAAAAAAGCAGATGTCGGCATCGTTGCCTCCTCCATCAGTGAAGCAGGGCTGAACTGTGTGCCTCTGTTTGATGATCACCTGGAGCTGGTCGTGCCACTTACGCACCCGCTGGCAGGCAAAGAAGCCGGGATGGAGCATTTGCAGGATCTGCCGATGATTACGTTCTCCAAAGGAACATGGTACCGCAAGTTGACCGATGATCTGTTTCAGCGCTGCACCGTGATGCCTGACATTCGCATGGAGATCGACTCCTTTGAGGCCATTATCCGCCTGCTGCCGACCTGTAAAGCCGCTGCCCTGCTGCCCAAATCCTACCTTCGTCCGCAGCTGCTGGCAGACAATGATCTGGCTGCCGTGCATTTGCCACAGCTCAGGCAGACCCGAAGAACAACCTGCATGATTTACGGGGAAAAGGAGGACCTCAGCGAAACCTCCAGACAGTGGGTCCGGGAGACAGCTGCATTTTTTACTACAAAAGCGCCATTGCCCTCACGGAGAACAACAGCGCCTTGATGAAAAGAAGAACACATGGGGGATACATAATCCCCCGCCTGCTCAGCTCTCCTGACTAATGACCTCTTCCTCAAACCGGTCGATGTCATCATTATTGCCAATAATGACCATTATATCCCCCATTTGCAATGAATCCATTGCTGTCGGGGCAATGATCACGCCTGCTTCCTTTTGCAGAGCTACGATGCTGCAGTTAAAGCGCACCCGGGCGTTAAGGGTGGACAGTGTTTTATTGTGCAGACAGGCTGGCACCTTCATCTCCACAATGCTGTAATCATTGGACAATTCGATGTAATCCAGCAGGTTGGGTGTCACCAGCTGGTGAGCGACCCGGATGCCCATATCCCGTTCCGGGTACACAACACGGTCAATGCCCAGCTTGTCTAGCGCCCGTCCGTGAAGAACAGAGATGGCTTTAGCCACAACCGTTTTGACTCCCAGTTCTTTGAGCAGGATGGCGGTAAGAATACTCGTCTGGATATCGTCACCAATGGCAACGATGCCGCAGTCGAAATTACGAATGCCCAAAGAGCGCAGTACTTCCTCATCCGTCGCATCTGCAACGACAGCGTGAGTGACCAGATCACTCATGTCTTCGACAAGCTCTTCATTTTTATCAATCCCAAGCACCTCGTAACCGAGTTCCATCAACTCCTGCGCCAGACTGGAGCCGAAGCGTCCAAGTCCAATTACCGCAAACTGCTGTTTTTTCATCGTTCTTCACGAACCCTTCTATCCAAATAATCATCAAGCAACCCCATCATCATTAACCAACCTAATCCTCAAGTATTAGCCTATTCATTATTAACCAATAATCATCTTGCCTTCAGGATACCTGTACAGCTCTTTTTTGTTTTTCTGCCCCAGTGCGTACGCCAACGTAATGGGTCCAAGCCGTCCTGCAAACATCGTAAAACAGATCATTAGCTTGCCAAAGGTGGTCAGCTTCAGCGTCAGCCCGAGAGAAAGTCCTACCGTACCGAAAGCGGACGTTGTCTCAAATAAAATCATCAAAAAGCTACTGTCCTCTGTTGTGCTCAGCACCATCGTAACCGTAATAATAAACAACAATGCCAGCAGTGTAATGGTGAGTGCCTTGAAGATGCGTTCCTGCACAAGCCGATACCGGAAAAAAACGATGTCTTCCCGCCCGCGCATCATTGCAATGACGGCCCCTGCCATAATCAGAAATGTTGTTGTTTTGATGCCGCCCCCGGTCGATCCTGGAGACGCGCCGATAAACATCAGAATAATCATGAAAAATTGCGTAGCCTGCCGCAGTCCGGCAATGTCCACCGTATTCGCTCCGGCTGTGCGCGGTGTTACCGATTGGAAGAACGAGCCGAGTATTTTACCGCCCCAGTTCAGACCGCCCAGCGTTCGCGGGTTGCTGAATTCAAATACAAAGATAACCAGCGCTCCAAATACAATGAGCAAAGCAGTCATAAGCAGAACCACTTTGGAATGCAGCGACAGCTTCTTTGTCTTGTGATAATCCACCAGATCGGAGAGCACAACAAAACCGATACCCCCGGAAACAATCAGAAACATGGCGGTAAAATTGACAAACGGATCATAGACATACCCGGTCAGACTGCGAAAATCACCAAACATGTCGAACCCGGCGTTGTTAAACATCGAGATGGCATGCCAGTATCCATAATAAATCGCCCGGCCAATCGGCATATCAAACGACCAGCGTAAGGCAAACAAAGTACCGCAAATCCCCTCCAGAATAAGCGAGTAGATGACTACCTTGCGAATCAGCCTCACAATGCCCTCCATCGTGCTTTGATTCATCGCTTCCTGCAAAATCAACCGTTCTTTCAGTGATATTTTCCTTTTAAATGCGATCGCCACCAGCGTTGACATCGTCATGAAGCCAAGGCCGCCAATCTGAATCAGAATCGCTATGATGACCTGACCCAGCACTGAAAAGTAGGTTCCTGTATCAACAACCACCAGCCCTGTTACACAAACAGCCGACGTTGCCGTAAAGAGCGCATCGATAAAAGCCAGACTTTCCCCGTTGCGGCTGGAGACCGGCAGCATGAGCAGCAACGTGCCAAGCATAATGATGCTGGCAAACCCTAACACCAGAATACGGGGCGGCGATAATCGCATCCATTGAACATTCGCTTTCACTTCAATATCAACCACCTCTGCACAAATAAAAAAATGAACTCCATTCGGTGGAGCACATGTATGAAATATAAACGGGCAACATATCATTTGAATTGGTACATGCAACACATCATTTGGATTGGTACATGTTATTGAGTTTGTTACATAATTATCGGAATCCGTACCTATCCTGTTCGTATCCCTTGCATTCCAAGTGATATGATTTGTTCTATATTGTTCTATTCGTTCCCTTGTTCGACCCGAGACATGCGGATTACAGCATATTGCTTCAAAATTATACGCGCTGCAGGCCATGCAGACAAAACGATTTTTGTGTAAATAACATCGAATTTGACCAAAACGGCAAAAACATGCATATCGGGATCACTGAATCGAAGTGTTTCGATCATTTTCATTCATTTTCAAAGTTTTGCACCCGTTTTCGTTATGTCATTGGCATTGGGTGCTTGCCCTGTGCTATCTTTACATTAATATGGAATTGAATATAAGGAGGAACTTGCTTTTATGAATCCCTTAGGGCAGCCTTTGCAGTTAAAGGCTAACTTCATGCGTTTGGGGTTGCTTGCGGTGATTGGCCTGATTTTATTTTTTGTGTTTCAGATCTTCCCTGCAACTTCTTCACAAACGACAGAAATTTCATCTGCAGCCTACATCAGCAAGGAGCAGGCAGTGCAAGCGGCACGATCATTCGCAGCTTCGGTGGATGACTATACACTGCCAAGCAGCGCCAATAAACCTCTTGTAACCTATCAGACCCATTCTGATATTTACGGATACATGGCGAAGACCAAGCAGCTCGATACCTACAATAAGCAGTGGGAAAAAACCTACCCTTATGATGTGTATCGCGTGCGCTTGATAGATCAGGACAAAGGCGGTTACCTTAACGTTGATGTACATATGAAAACCGGAAAGGTTGTCGCGTTCAAACATGTGCTGCCTTCCTCTATGTATACAGCTATTGAATCCCAGCAGGAACAGGGCATGCCAACCACCTCGGAATCGGTTGCAGAAGGCCACATGCCTCTGAACGAGAAAGAAACTCTTGCCGCTGGAATCCTGAAAGAATTCGGTTATGATGTGCCATCGCTTCAACTGGATACACGAGATGGCGAACCGGGTCTGAAGTACACCGATGCGAGTAAAACAATCGGAGATTCCAGGCTAGAGCTGAAGTTTACGTTTGAAAATGGTGCAGTGCGTTCCTTTAATCCCGGATTCTCGGTACCGAAGGCACATACGGATTATGTGAAGGACCAGACCCAACTTGCGAACTGGTTAACCTACGGTGGTTACGCCTTTTTGACGTTTGTGCTCGGGGTGCTTGCTATCATCTACAGCATTCTGGCTCGTGCGAACACGTCGTTCAAACGAGGAGTGGTATTGTCAATTGTGTACTTCGCGGCTTCCATGATCGGTACACTGAACATGCTGCCGCTGTTTCAGGCACAAGGACTTTCCAGCTTCATGCTGGCGTTCCTCATGCTCATTCAAACAGGACTTACGATTGTGATGAGTGTTACCATCTATTTGTCCCTTGTGGCAGGAGACGGGATGTGGCGCAAAATCGGCTGGAATCCATGGCCTCGGGCCAAGGAGCCCGGTTACGGCAAATATGTTCTCCATAGCATGTACACTGGATATCTGTGGGCTTTCATTTTATTGGGTGTACAATCGGTGCTGTTCTTTATTCTGGAGCGGAGCATTGGCACATGGTCCACAACGTCAGCGGATCAATCCACCTATAACATGACATACGCCTGGGTTTTCCCGATTATGGCCTGGATGGCCGGGATTGGTGAAGAAGCGGTATATCGCTTGTTCGGAATACGTATGATGCAAAAGGTGGTGCGCAATACGTTTATCGCCTGCTTGATCCCTACGATCATATGGGCACTGGGACATACGCTGTATCCGATCTATCCTGTCATTACACGCCCGATCGAGCTGACCGTTATCGGCTTGCTGTTCAGCCTGATTATGCTGCGCCACGGTTTCATTGCCGTTGTGTTTGCTCACGTCATCTTCGATAGTCTATTGATGGGACTCAGTCTGATTTTCATGGGAGATGCATTGAACATCGGTGCCGGCATCTTCTGGATTGTACTTCCAGCTATCGTGGGATATGTAATTTATCGTTTTAATCCCAAACAAAAAGAGAAGCCGTATGTTACGACTCCTCATCACGAAGTGCTGCAATAATCTGATTTGCCAGCTTGTCACCAATAGATAGAGGCCGGAAGTCTTCGACGCTGGCCTCTTTAATTTTGCGTAAAGAGCCGAAATGCTTGAGCAGTAGCTTACGCCGCTTCTCCCCAATGCCCGGAATGGCATCCAGCCTGGATGTAACCATGGATTTGCCGCGCTGCTCACGGTGGAACGAAATGGCAAAACGGTGAACCTCTTCCTGAATCCGCTGCAGCAGATAGAATTCCTGACTATCCCGAGGCAAGGCGATAACCTCCGGCGGGTTGCCGATCATCAGCTGGGATGTTTTGTGTTTCGCATCCTTCACCAATCCGCAGACCGGAATAAACAAGCCCAACTCGTTTTCAAGCACATCCACTGCGGCCGAAATCTGCCCTTTACCCCCATCGACCACGATGAGGTCAGGCTGGGTCAGGTTTTCTTTAAGCACCCGCTCATAACGCCGGCGAATGACTTCCCGCATCGTTTCATAATCATCTGGGCCTTCAACAGAACGCACTTTATACTTGCGATATTCCTTCTTATCCGGCTTGCCATCCGTAAATACAATCATGGCCGATACCGGGTTGGTTCCCTGAATGTTTGAGTTATCAAAGGCTTCAATCCGGCGCAGCTGCTCCAGACCGATCCAGCGTCCCAAACCTTCAGATGCTTTCGAAGTACGCTCTTCGTTGCGTTCGATCAGACGGAATTTCTCTTCGAGCGCCACTCGCGCATTGTCGAGTGCCATCGTAATCATCTGACGCTTCAACCCGCGCTGCGGAATGTGCACCTTGATCTCCAGCCATTCCTGAAGGGCAGCCGCCATCTGGGACGGGTCCTCCTGCTCGGATGGCAGCTTGGCATTAGCAGCTTCGGTTTCGGCTTCGCTATGCAGTTCATCGGCAGCATCGCTCTTTGTTTCCTCTGCAGTACTCGCCTCGTAAGCTGCTCGAGTCTCGGCAACGAGCGGCTCAGCAGCTATCACAGGGTTGGCTTCTAACGGCTGTTCCTCCTGCGTGGATTCGGCCGTTACCGCAGCCTGCCCATGCTCTGGCGTATTTATATCGTGCAAATGTGCCGAATCGGTAACATGCTCGCCAATGAGCAGCTCCTTCGGCATCTCTGGCAGCAGGATTTCCTGCGGTAAGGCCGGATTGTCGCTGTAATACTGTGTAACATAGGACATGAAATCACTATAAGCCTCGCCGTAAAACGGGAAGGTGGACACGTGACGTTCGATCATTTTTCCCTGACGCATATATAGAATCTGGACGCACATCCAGCCCTTATCAATCGCAAACCCAAAGACGTCGCGGTCTCTTGCATCTGCCATCGTAATTTTCTGTTTTTCCATGATTGCATCAATCGCAATCACCTGATCACGCAGCTCTTTGGCACGTTCGAAGTACAAATCTTCGGCCGCTTCCTGCATTTTACGCTGCAAATCCTTTTTGATCTCTTCATGACCACCGCTCAGAAATGATCCGATCTCCTGTGAAATCTCGTCATACTGCTCTTTGCCAATCTCCTTCACGCAAGGAGCAAGGCATTGGCCCATGTGATAATACAAGCAGACTTCCTTCGGCATCACACCACATTTGCGCAGCGGATACATGCGGTCCAGCAGTTTTTTCGTTTGATGTGCCGCATACGAGTTCGGGTAAGGACCGAAGTATTTGGCTTTATCTTTCAGCACACGGCGGGTGACTTCGAGCCGCGGATGCTTTTCATTCGTTATTTTAAGATAAGGAAAGGTCTTGTCGTCTTTGAGCAAAACGTTATAACGAGGCATATGCTTTTTGATCAGGTTACATTCCAGAATGAGAGCTTCCATATTGCTGCCTGTCACGATGTACTCGAAATCACGAATTTCAGAAACAAGACGCTGCGTTTTTCCGTTATGGCTGCCAATAAAATAAGAGCGCACACGGTTTTTGAGCACTTTAGCTTTACCAACGTAGATGATGGTCCCTTCACTGTTCTTCATCAGATAACAGCCCGGCATATCCGGAAGCAGTGCGAGCTTGTGACGAATCTGCTCCAGTGCCTGCTCCTGCTCTTCTAACTGCTGCATAAATGGGTCCATAATTCGGTGGGTCCTCCCTTCCGAAAAATTGAAGCCTTCACCTTACATGTTACACTCCGATGACAGAATGAACCTTCGATCGCTGTTATCCCCAGATTTTTCTGATCCCTTTCCAAAGGGGAAAATCCGGTGATAAACACTACAGCAGATGCTTCCGGTGCAGCTTTCTTTCAGAAAGCTTTTAGCTCCGCTTCTCCAGTTCTTTTCTGTCTTCTCCGTTAATCATGTAAATTTCCAGTTTCATTTTATATTCAATTATATAATATAAATAATTTATCACATCATTTATATATTACTTTTATATTGTCCTGCATATCGCTTTTCGACGCAAAACGCCCCCGGCATGTAAACCGGAGGCGATGTGTCAGCCTGCACATATTTTGTTGCTGTACTGATTATTGATGTTTTTCGATAATACCTTTGAGCGCGTCCTTCGAGTTCAGACCAACCACTTTATCTACCGGTTGACCATCCTTGAAGAAGATCAACGTTGGAATGCTCATTACGCCAAAGCGGGAAGCAGATTCCGGATTTTCATCTACGTTGACTTTCGCAATTTTAACGGAATCGCCAACTTCTGCGGACAGCTCCTCCAGGATTGGTGCGAGCATTTTGCAAGGACCACACCAAGGCGCCCAGAAATCAACCAGAACCGTTCCTTCTCCTTCGACTTCCGTGTTAAAGGATTGATCGGATACGTTAACAATAGCCATGAAATTGTCCTCCTTATATATACTTACGGTTTTATTTTAACCTGTAACGTCGTGAACGACACTTCCAGTATAACACATGTGCGTTAAACTTGTGAAACGAACGACTAATGTTCATCTTCCCAACATGAAATCTTCACAATTACAGGTGCAGCACACCATCTGCAAATTCTTTACAAACGCTTTCTTTTCCAAGTATACTAAAATTACTCCGGGTTGCAGCCCTGCTTACAGCAGCCAAGCTGTCAATCCTCATAAGGAGGCAATACGATGGACGCTAATATTCGGATGACCGACCCGCGTGAGCATGTGAACGAGGAGCCCCGAAACGATCTCTTCGATCTGATTATGGGCGTTGTCGGCATGGGTGGTCTGATGACAGTTATCTTTTTTGGTATGGTAATTTTTAAATTCCTGACCGAATAAGATGTTCAAGGCAGTTTCAGGCTCCCACAGACCAGAAAAGCCCGGTTCTCGCATATTGCGAAAGCCAGGCTTTTTTGGGTGCATCTGTGTTATTTTAACGTAAGATCACAATGATTCCAGCTGTTAACGCCATAAACCTTTTTGCATAAGAACTCGGCTTAATAAGAAAAATAACTCAGCTCTTGCCCCGCTGATTCTCGCCCCGTACTTGAATGACATCTACAAATGGACGAATCCGGTCCATCAGACGCTGACCTTTATTCGTTTCCTCCCCATCCCGATTGGTGAAGCTCAGATGTTTCTCAAGCCCTTCCAGGTTGTAGTTAGACGTATAAAACGTCGGCTTGCGATTCATCCTATAATTAAGAATGGAGCCCATGACATGATCACGTACCCATGGGTTGAGGTTCTCTGCACCAATATCATCAAAGATAAGCAGATCACAGCTTTTCAAAATGTCCGTCATTTCCTTCAGCTTCTGCCCCTCACTGATCATGGACTTCAAATCCTCCACAAAATCAGGCATATAAATGATGACACCTGTATGTCCCGCAACTGCGAGTTCATGCAGCAGATAACACATCAGGAACGTTTTGCCGGTTCCGAATGAGCCTTCCAGATACAGTCCCTGCGTTGAAAGTCCGTTTGCCTTCGTTTCACTGATATAACGCAGCACCCGGTTCACCGCTGGTGCACGCAGGCGATCCTTACCCATAATCTCCACATCATTATATCCCGCACTTAAAGCACGTTCGTCCACATAGAAGCTGCGAATCCGCTGCTTGATCATATGTTCGTTCTGACGGGCGATCTGTTTCGAGCAAGGTGCCTTGATATCTATAATTTCGGGTTTACCGTTGAAGTTCTCAACTTCCAGTTTGCAAAAATGACCCTGAAAATCGTTGGGACAGTTGTCCAGTCCAGGACAATTCGCGCAGTTCTTCGAATCTTTGGCATACTGATACAGCTTGCTCAGGTCAGGCATGAGCTGTGCATCTTTCAGTTCAGGATGACCTGCGCGGAACTCACGCACATACGGGTCCTCCAGCAAATCCGCCATAATTCGCCGCGACTGCTCACGAAAGGAAGGGTTCAGCTGCTGAAGCAGTCCTCCCAAGGATTCCATGGCTTCAAGCCCCCTTTGGTGGTATTAATACAGTTCATTCTATAGAAAAGCCATCAATAACTCAACTGATACATTTGGAAAATTGCTCTGGTGAGATAGGGGTCCCCTCTCTGATCCTGTAGAGGCATCCCGTTATTCTTTTACAGCACCCACCGTCAGACCCTGAACAAAATAACGCTGGAAGAACGGATATGCGAATATAATCGGCAGCGTGGCCAGCACAACCATAGCCATTCGGGACGTATCCTGCGGAATGGACTGCATAGCTGCCAGACTCATCGAGCTGTTGGCTGAGTTCTGCTGAATGAACTGAATGCTCGACTCAATCCGCATTAGCATAGACTGCAGCGGTACCAGATTTGGATTATCTATATATAACAACGCATTAAACCAGTCGTTCCAATAACCCAGCGTGCTGAACAAACCGATCGTTGCCAGACCTGGCAGGCACAACGGAATGACGATTTTCAGAAATGTATGAAATTCTCCTGCACCATCCATTCTCGCCGATTCAATAATGGCATCCGGCACACTGGTCGAATAAAACGTACGCAAAATCATAATGTAAAAGGCATTCATTGCCAGCGGAAGAATTAATGCCCAGATGGTATCCTTCATACCTAGCAATTGGGATACAACCATATACGTCGGGATCATGCCTCCATTGAACAGCATGGTCAGAATGGCAAAGATGGAGAAACATCTCCGATAACGAAAGCTCTTGCGCGAGATTGCATAGGCATAGAGTGACATCAGAATCAGACTGATGATGGTCCCCAGCACGGTGACAAGAAGGGTCACCCCGTACGCTCGCAGCAAGGTATCACCACTTTGCCAGACAAACCGATAGGCCGCGAGGCTCCATTCCGACGGAATCAGACGATATCCGTCGCGAGCCAGCACTTTTTCGTCCGTAAAAGAGATAATCACGACAAAAATAAAGGGAAATACACAGATCAATGCAAACAGTCCGGCGATGATATTCATCAACACGTTCCAGGCAGCGGATACGTGGTGGAAGTCACGTTTTTTGACAAGCCTGACTTGAGCCACAGAGGTTCACTCCTTTCTCGTAATCCTAGAATAAGCTGCTGTCTTTATCGATTTTGCGAACCACGTAGTTCGAGATGATGACGAGCACAAACCCCACAACCGATTGATACAAACCTGCTGCTGTGCTCATGCCGATCTCACCGCTTGTTTTCAGCCCACGATAGACATACGTATCAATGACATTCGTAACGGAATACAATGTTCCCGAATCTCTCGGCACTTGATAGAAGAGACCAAAGTCCGCGTAGAAGATCCGGCCCACGGCCAGCAAGGTCATAATCGTAATGATTGGAGACAGCAGCGGTATTGTAATATTTCGCATCTGCTGCCATTTGCTCGCACCATCAATCATGGCGGCTTCATACAGCGACTTGTCGATGCTTAGAATAGAGGCTAGATAGACGATGCTGTTGTATCCAATCGTTTTCCATAACGCAACGAAAATCAGAATATACGGCCAGTACCTGGCCTCTGAGTACCACTGGATCGGTTCGAATCCGAACCAGCCAATGATCTGGTTCAGCATGCCGCGATCCATGCTCATGAAGCTGAATACAAAGTAACCTACGATAACCCAGGATAGAAAGTACGGCAGAAACATCCCGGTTTGATACAGCTTCGCAAGACGTTTGTTAATCAGTTCGGAGAGCAGTATTGCCAGTCCAACCGCAAAAAACAGACCAAGAACAATGATCGCAATGTTATAAAGCAGTGTATTGCGTGTAATCAGCCAGGCATCATTCGTACTGAACAGGAACTTGAAATTATCCCATCCCACCCACTCACTCTTCATGAGGCTGGCCCAGAAGCCTTCACGACTGAAGCGGTACTGCTTGAAGGCGGCGACGGTACCTGCCAGCGGCAGATAAGAGAAGAAGAAAAACCAGATGGCACCGGGCAGCACCATGAGCAGCATGACTCGGTTTTTGATCAGATTTTTCAAAAATGTACTCATTGCGGATATCCTCCTTCAGGCTGGAATAAAAAGGATCGAACGCTACAAGCAGCCGCCCGATCCCATCTCTCGTATCCTTACTTGTTCTCTGCTCTCCAGGCATCCAGCTGGCTTTGGGCTTCAGCCATCACTTTCTCCAGTCCAGCCTGATTGAATTTCTCAATCACTTGATCCAGATTGGTTGCCGGGTCGATTGTGCCTGTCATCAATGCTGCCCAATACTGCTCTTTCACGTTCTGTACCGCTGTCAGTTCAGCAGATACTTTGCTTGTATCAAAGTTAAAGCTGAGGATTGGCGAATCCACGCCTTCTGCATTGAATTTTTTGAACTCCTCCCATTTGTTATCCGGATCATTGCTGTTGAGATAGAGCAGCATGTTATTTCCGAGGGAGTAGGAAGGCATATCGTAGTTTTTGGATTCAGGCAGATTTTCCATATGAGTGTCATTCACTTTTTTGTAGTGTGTACCCTCAATGCCTGAGTCCACCATATTACGCAGCACAGGATCTGTATTCAGCAAATTCAGAAATTCCATTGCTTTCTCTGGATATTCCGAGTTGGCCGATATCGCCATGATGGAGCCTTGTACGGATGTATTGGTAATAATGGCATCACTTGCCGGGGTAGATACGACAGGATAACCATAACTTGCCGACCATTGATTGTCCGCGAGCGGCTGTGTCTGGGCTCGATCCAGGAACCAGTTGCCCGATGTTGTCAGATCGTTGGTAGAGCCTGTTGTTGCAGCTTCTGAAGAAATATAACCCGCTTTGTAATATTTGTTCATGGTGGTCAGTGCTTCCTTCATCTCCGGTGTCTCCAGAATGTTAACGATCTTGAAATCGGTTGTGTCCAGCTTCACTGCCATTGGCAGGTTCTGGATCACGTAATCGTACGGCACATAAGGCACGTAGTTTTTATCCATGGCAAAAGGGGTAACACCTGGCTCATTTTCCTTGATCGTTTTGAGCAAAGGCTCCAGACTATCTAACGTTCGAACATCCGAGGTGTCGAGTTTGTATTTATCCAGCAGCGTTTTGTTGAAACGCCAAACCTCCTGCTGCGGCAGCTCCTTGTTGGCAGGAATACCGTAGTTGTGACCGTCTACCTTGGAACCGCTCAGGAAAGCAGGATTTATCGTTTTGATGAGGTCCTGGCCGTATTTGGGAAGCAATTCATCCAGTTCCAGAAATGCGCCCTTTCGGGCATTTTGCACATAGTCAAAACCTCCAGCAGAAGTAAAGATAATGTCCATCGGTTCACCGGATGCTACGTTCACCTGCATTTTCTGAGCATAATCACCCCAATCCACCATTTTCATGGTCACGGTGGCGTTAATTTTCTCTTTGGTGTATTGGCTAACAGTCTCCATAACTTTATTGACATCCTTCTGCGGGGTACCGATGGTGTACCAGATCAACTGCACCGTATCGTTCCCTGCTCCGCCGGATTCCGAAGCCTCTCTGCTGTCACCGCATGCGCTAAGAAAAAACGTAACGGTCATGATCAATGAAAGAACGAGCGAGTAACGTTTTTTGCTTTTACTCATTTACGTGATCCTCCCTTTTCATATTCCCTCTTCCGTTCTCTTGCTGTCATCAACTATCTGCTTTAACCTTATCTGATGAAACCGTTTGCAAAAAGAAGGTAAACTTAAGGTTTCGAGGTACAAATTAAAGAGAAATGTCCATCGGTTCACCCAAACACTCTATAGTCCGTCGGTGAGATGCCCACATATTTGCGGAACTGTTTATAGAAATATCCCATCTCCCAGTACCCTACATTCCGGGCAATCTCATGTACTTTGAGATTGGAGGTGCGTAATTGCTCTTTGGCACGCTCAATTCGATACTTGTTGATATATTCGGCAAATGTCTCGCCTGTCTCTTTGTGGAATAGCTGCCCCAAATAAACCGGGTGCAGATGATACTGTGCACCAAGCAACTTCAAGGAAAGCTCTTCAGCATAATGGTTTTCAATGTGCTGCAGCACCTGACTCACCATGGGATTTCTCAAGTCCTGAATAAGGGACTCCACCGTCCGGGCTGCCACCTGCTGCAAGGCATGTACCAGTTCCTCAAAGGATATGCTATCCAGCACCTGACGGAGTCCCTGCTGATAAATTATTGTTTCCTCCGCATGTTTGATGCTCTCCAGCTCCATCTTGAAACGGATTACGACTTCCAGAGCTGTATTCTGCAGCTGCTCAGGTGTTAGTTTATAACGGTACTGTTCAAAATCGGTTCGAATTTGCGCAGCGAGCTGCTCCGTACTGCGAGACAAAATGAGTTTGGCGTAGGCTCTCCAATCTATAAAAAAAGGTCCCCCAGCATAACCTCGCTGGTCCAGCATCGTATAATCGATCACCCGCCGATCAGGATAGATCATCACATACTGGAGTGCCTTTTTCGCTTGCTCGTAACTGGCAGGCGCCTCATAAAGTCCATGCACCAAGCGGCCTGCACCAATATGCAGATCGGGATACGTCACCGCTAGCTTGTCCGCCAACTCCTGCAAATCTGACATCAGCCTGTCTGTTTCCCCCGCATCGTCTCCTGTATTGGCTACAACCACGATATCTCCATCCATATCCTGAAAGAGGTTCAGATGGGATTGTCCTGCAACCAGCTGTTCAACTTGTGCAAACAGCAGCTCCGACCTTTGCAACTGACCTTTTTGACCTTGATCACGCAACACGGCAACAGTGACATAAGGTGCAGCCAGTGAAAGATTCATGACACGGGCACGCTCCTCAAATTCCGCTGCCGCAATCTGCCCGGTAAGCCATCGATGCAGAATATTGTCCTTTAAGATCTGAATACCGTATTTCTCTTCCAGACGCGGTGTAACGAGCTGATCCAGCTTCGCTTCTGTATTACGAAGCGTGGATTCCAGCTCGTCTACGTTAATCGGTTTGAGCAGATAGTTTTCGATGCCGAGCTTCATGCCTTCTTTTAAATATTCAAATTCATTAAATCCACTCAGAATAATCACCTTCAGCTCCGGCTGCAGCAGCCGGGCTTCCCGAATGAGCTCAAGTCCGTTCATCAAGGGCATGGAAATATCCGTTATCAGAATATCCACCGGCTGACAGGGAAGAGCTTGCAGAGCGGCTTGTCCGTTGCTCGCATGGTTTACAATTTCCATCCCGAACGCAGCCCAATCCACAATGTCGTATAACCCCTCAATGATGAACGGCTCATCATCCACAATAAAAACCTTGTACATGTCATACACCCTTCCTTTCCGAATTGTATTATAAGAAAATTTCAGAATGGTATTGATAAGAAAGTCTCAAGAACGCAATTGATAAGGAAATCTCACTCTGATCATAGTCCCTTTTCCAAGAGTGCTCTCAATCGTGATTCCGAACTGTGGACCAAACAAATATTTCAAGCGACTGTGTACACTCCGCAATCCAAACATCTGGCCGGATTCTTCTGCACGTTCCAGTTCCTCCTGAATTTCTGCAAGCCGGGAAGCATCAATGCCTTTGCCATTGTCACGCACCTCGATCTGCAGCATGTCCCCGGCCTCGTGCACCTTGATTGACAGTTTATTGTCACTACACTCTGTGCGCATACCATGTACCACATAATTTTCAATAATGGGCTGCAGCGAAAGCTTCACCACAGGGTGTTCGTAATACTTGTTATCCATCTGTATCGTATATATAAAAATATCCTTGTACCGGATACGGAACAGCTCCAGATACAAACGGCAAGCCTCCATTTCATCTTTCAGCGTGTAATCGGGCTTTTGCTGCACTAGGCTTTTGAACAACACCGACAGACTGTAGATCATCTCCCCTACATCTCTTGCCCCCTGCGAAATAGCCCTCATACGGATCACTTCGAGTGTATTGTACAGAAAGTGCGGATTGATTCGTGCCTGGAGTGCTACCAGCTCGGTCTCCTTTTGCCTGATCTCTGCTTTGTATACTCGTTCAATGTACAGATTCAATTCATCCAGCATATCGTTAAAACTGTGCGATATTTGTCCCAGTTCATCTTCTCTGGCATCATCAATGCGTGCTGACAAATTGCCGTATTTTACTTTTTGGGTGAAACGAATGATTCTGCGAGTACGCTTGGCAAAGTTAATAATGAAAAAGGCCGGAACAAACACGGCAAACAGCAGAGAAATCAAGCTAATGGAAATAATGGTATTCCGAATTCCTGCATACGCTTCTGCCATCTCCTTCACAGGTACTGTACCAATGACGACATACCCCTGATCAGCAGACACAAATCGGTTCACATACATGTTCTGTTCCTTCTTGATCGCATCCATATCGGTCTGGTCAAACAGTGAATCTGCCGCTTCGACATAAGGATACTTCTTCCCGTAGTACCTGCCGCTGGAATCGAATAATACCGTGCCTTTGGCAGACAGCACTGCGATATCCCCCTTCAGATTCCGCTCATAGTTATCCAGTGCGCTGCCGATGCCCTTTGAGTCAAAATAAATGAGAAGCTGTCCCATATTGCGCAAGGTCTGTGTATTGTTAATGGGCACACGAATGGCATACAGCTCAGGATCCCATAGATTGATCGCCTTGCGAATCCAGTAATTAGGTGCATTGATATTTGGCATCTCCATAGCCATCACATCGGGAATATAAGATCTCGCTACGTTGGCGTCCAGCCTGCGGAACTGCTTATACTGATTGAAGGTGAGCAAGCTCTGCTTCTCGGCACTGTACAGCATTAACTGATGAATGTCCGAATTGCGGTCGATCATGTTCTGAAAATGCCTGAGCACCTCGGCCGAATAGTCGTCCCGATTGGCGTAATAACCGTTCGTCATATGCTGAGCATACTCGGCATACGAGTGGTTCATCAGATAAATGATGTTGGCCGATAAGGCCTCATTCTGATGCATATCCCGCACCATGTTCTGCACCAATTCATACTGTTGATGCATGTAGCGGTCTACATGCTCCATCGCGGCCCTCTGAATAGCCAATTCCCGGCGAATGGTGGAATCTGATACAGACAGAAAAATAAGATAGGACAGCGTAATAATCGTAACGATCGAGATCAGCGAAAAGATCAGCAGCATTTTCATAAACATATTATTTTTGAAAAAAACATTGTAAACGCTAACAATTCTCAAGCTGGCTCCCCCTTTGCTGCTCGTTTTTCTGTCTTGCATTATATCACCCGCCCTCCGACATATCCTTGTCACGCACAACTATTCTTTAATTTATACCTCGAAATCTTTAATTTGGCCTGTAGAACAAAAACAACCCTGTCTCTTCCCTGAAGGGAATGGAGAGGGCTGTTGATCTGTTGATAATTCATTCAATCCTTATATTCCGAATGACCATGTCTGGAGCAGCCGAACAAGTAACATGCTGAATTTACGGATGTCATGAAATCCAACGGTGGCACATAGCCTTCAGAGATTTTGGCCAGAATTTGCATATACTCCTGCTTCTCCATTTCCAGCTGCTTGAGATACACGGCTTTGTCACTTTCTGTCCATTCCTCATCACACAGCTCCGCCTGCTCTTCCTCGATATCATCCTGTTTTAATTGAATACACTGCTCCGTGATTTCAATCGCAGCTTGCATTGCATTCATTTGCACCAGGGCATAAATATATCTGCACACCCAGTCTGGTGACTTGTAGTACGTGTTCCATGACTTTTTAAACCAGTGAACCGCTTCAGAGAAGCATTGCAACTCCACATACAGCTCGGCCACATGCACTTCCCCGGCAAAATGCTCATCCTCTTCTGAAAAAGCATGCAGCTTATGCCTGGCATCATTCATTCGCCCCAATTTAATCAAACAGTAGATGTGACTGTACATCGCGTAATCCGAAGGCTCCGCACTTTGCAAAAACAACGTCGCAGCCTGATCCCATTCTCCCAGATGGTATTTGGCGACAGCAAGATTGTTGACGGCTTCTTTGGAGGACTCGATGGCAATCGAACGCAACAATACAGCCTCCCCCTCAGCCCATCTCTCCTCCCGAACCAAGATCTCCCCCAGCAAACTGTAAGGAAAGTGCGAGGTTGGATTCAAATTCAGTGCTTCTTGAAGCAGCTCTATGGCCGCCTCTACGTCGCCTTCTTCGTGATAATAGATCCAGGCCAAATTCGTCAACGACTGAACATCTCTCGATTCGCTTAATGCTGCTCTGAACAGAGCTAACGCCGCATCATACTCATTATTTTCATAACACTCGATGGCTCTTTGATTTTTACTCAAGCGGTACGCCCCCCCTCCTTGCATATGTGTGACCTGTGTACGCCATACCTTTGAAAAAAAGCGAGCCACCTCTTGATAGGGGACCCGCCTGTATAAACGATTATAAAGTTCCTTTTTGCTTGCTGGCCTGCATCTGCTGGGCAAAACGCATCATCTCTTCAAACTCTTCCTCCGATACGCTGTCCTCATCATGGCTTATGTCTTGTACAATCGGAATTTCGGGTTTGGCTTTGGTTCCTTTGCCGTATGTACGGGTGCGGGTTCCAGCTGCTCCTGCAGCCTGCTTGCCTTTTACCTTCGCCTGATCGCGAATATATTGCACAGCCTTCTCATACGTATTGACCTGCTTCAGCAGCATATTAGAGGCAATGGCCTCAACAAAATTACGGTTAATTCGCTGCTCTCCGCCCGATACAAGCAGAGCCATCAAATAGTGAATCAAGACGTTGATCACTTCTCCAGGCAGCTTGTAGCTTAGATCAATTTTCGCAAAAATATCAATCAGATTGTCCGGCACAGCTCCCGGGAAGAACGTCTGAAGCAGTCGTGTATACGGCTCGTTGCGCAGCATCATGTTGTACTGGTGAATATCACACTTGGTCGCAAACTGCGGCGGAACCTCCACATAATACTCCATCTGCACCACATGCTCTACCGGCGGCTCACCTGCATCAGCATAAGGCTGTGGCTCCTCCATGTGCTGCCGAAGTGCAACCACTTTGGCGGCTTGTACTGTCTGCTGCTCCTGACGTTTCTTCGTCTGTCTGAATTGCATGCTCGCTTTGTGCTGCAGCTCATCCAAAAGCAGCTGGCCCTGCGGATTAAAGACATCGTCCTCATCCAACAGCCGGCATACATCCTGCACACTGAGATTAAACTTGTTCACAACATAATTGACAATCCCAAGCTGTTCATGATCAAAGCGCAGCTGTTCCACATAACGACGGTTCACCGACTCCCGCGGGAATCGTAAAATAATGTCGGCATAATTCAGCGTCATCTCTTCTGCTGCGTCATTGGTGCCTGTTCGCTGCGCGGAGCTGGATACTTCGGACAAGGCCTGTTCCAGCTCATAATCAATGACGTGGGTGTTCAATTCAAATATATCGTAGAAGGGAACAGAAATATTTTCTTTATTAGCAGCGGAGTAGGGTGCTTCCCCATTCTCGGCAGCCGAGAATCCGGCTCGCAGGGAGAGCACTGCGAACTTGCCAATTTTATCTCGAAGCAGCAGTGTCAAATGCTGTGTACGGAAAAACTCTGCCGGCGAGAGCGGGGGCTGCAGCTCATACTCGTAGATGTAATCGTCATTTTCGGGAGTGTACACCCGCGACGTCTGAAGAAGGCCCACAGCCTCCAGCTTGGACGCCTGCTCAACCAGATATTTACGCCCCTTCTCACTAGGCTCCAGCCCCAGGGTCATAAATAACCTGCGCTGCTGCTCCAGCGGGGAATAACCGACCTGTTCTCCGGGAAGATGCTGAAATAACAGCCGATACAAGCCGACCGCAAAAGCACCTACCATAGGCTGGTAAGCTCCTGTAAGCATGCGGTCGTCCAGGGCGCTTAGTCCAAACTCCCTGTATACGCAGTAGCGATGATGTTCGGTATAATGATGCAAATTCTTCATGCGCATAACCTGATCTCCTCTTTCCCAAAGACTGTTTTTCTATTCTATCATAAAAGTCCGATCCTCAAATGCTCAAAAACAGGTAAAAAACAGACTCGTTCTCACTCCGTTTCGTCCTAGGTCGACATCGTTCACGTTTTCGCAGAATTGGGCGAATTTTCAAATAAAAATGATTCACTCCATAAAGCCGCGCTAGATTACTATAAAAGCTGTAGTCCCGGAATACAAGTGAAAATATAGTCCATTATTTACTTCATATATATATGAGAAAAGGCGGACAGACATTCCCATACTTCATAGTATAGCGAAAAGGCTTTTTCTGTACTGAGCATGCAAAAAAAAGCCTTTCCTTTGCACGCGTATGCGTCTGCGTCAAAGACAAGACTTTCTCCAATTCAGTGCGGCAGCTGCCTTCACTTTCCAGCCATCAGAACATTCGATATCCGCCCAGGCGCAGCTTCTGAATCGTCCAGCCGCTAATAATGGCCCCCGCCAATCCGGCAACTCCTGTCATATAATCTACCAGCTGGAATGATGCCAGATGTGACATGAGCGTGGACGAGTGATCCCATAAGGAATATACCACCACAGGTAAAATGACGATAACAAACAAATAGGAAGGAAACCAGGTGGTCTTCATAAGCATATTCAAAATGAAACCGATACCAAACATCATCACAAAAAATAACACCATTAATACAAGCACCGGTATAAATTGCATTGGCTGACGTTCACCTCTTCTTTCACACATTCGGTTTTCTCTTCTGGATAGTAGTAAGTTTACCGCAAAAAATGTGGCGAAGCAACGAACTTTCTGGACAAATCTGCCGATTTTCACGAGAAGATCATTTGCCCTTCTGCTTCATGATGGGATACAATATAACGATAAAGCACTGAACCATCCCTTACCGGGATTTGGAAATATAACCTGCAGGAGGAACAAAACCCATGAACGAAGCAGCATCAACCCTGGAGGGCTGGTATGCCCTGCATGATTTTCGCTCCATGAACTGGACCGCTTGGAAAGCAGCAGATGATGAAGAGCGTGCTGTTGCCCTGGACGAGCTTCAGGAGTTTTGGAACGAATGGAAAAACGTGGAGCAAGCTTCCCAAGGCAGTACCGTTGTTTATACAGTGATTGGCCAGAAGGCAGACTTTGTCATGATGCATCTGCGTGAAACGCTGGAAGACCTGAAAGCTGTTGAGAATGCTTTTAACAAAACAACGTTTGCCAAGTATACAACTAAAGCTTACTCGTATGTCAGCGTGGTTGAACTGAGCAACTACCTCGGCAAAGAGGGCGAAGATCCGATGCAAAATCCGGAGATTGTTGCTCGTCTCAAGCCGGTGCTGCCGCAGCGCCAATATATCTGCTTCTACCCGATGAACAAAAAGCGTGAGCTGAACGACAACTGGTACATGCTGTCTATGGACGAGCGACGCAGCATGATGCGCAGTCATGGCATGATTGGTCGCAGCTATGCGGGCAAAGTGAAACAAATTATTACCGGCTCTGTCGGTTTTGATGATTGGGAATGGGGCGTTACCTTGTTCGCGGATGATGCGCTGCAATTCAAAAAGCTCGTTTACGAGATGCGTTTTGATGAAGTAAGTGCACGTTACGGCGAATTTGGTTCATTCTATGTAGGAAGTCTGCTGAATGAAGGCTCATTGGAAGAAATGCTGAAGCTGTAAAATAGGCTATTGATCTAATCGCCATAAATAAAGCACCGCGGATATATCCTTTAAGGATTGCTCCGCGGTGCTTTGTTAGTTTTCAGTATTACTTCATTTCAAGCTTGATTTAGATTTATTTTAGTTGAACTAATTGTTTACACAAAAACGGAGAGGACAGAAATAAACTGGAAAAGCGAAGCGGTCGCCTTTATCACCGAATTTTCCCCTTTAACAAACGGGAATCAAAAAATTTGGGGATAACAGCGATTGAAAGATTATTCTGTCATTGAAGTGTATAAGTGTAAACTCTTTTTACAACTTAACTGAAGTCTCAATCCTGCTCCTCTTCATCCACAGCTTTCAGAGATTCCAGAAACTCGGCGGTCGCACGGTCCCGATCACGACTTTTTTCCTTCAGACGCTCGATTGCTGGCAGGATGAGAATATCCACTTCCTTCTGCACGATGTAAGCGAGGTCATACTGGTTCTGTTCCTCCAGATAACCGCCAACCTGCATCAGTCCGTTATATCGATCCAGTTCATCCCGCGTTAACAGACCGCGAACCTGCACACTACAATGTCTCATCCGAAAAACCGTCCTTTCCTCAGGACCAGCGGAATACCCCCGATGATGAACAAATAGCGCAGATCCACCAGTTTCTTCAATTGTGCTGCCTTCCAGCCCTTGTATTTCTTATCCCCAACAACTGCAATCGCTTCTCCCTTACCCAAGGAAGCAACCGTACCTTTGCTGGTAAATTCAAAAGGCTGAGGCTGTTTGCTGCGAATGGCTGCGACAATATTTTTCGCACAGTTTACACCCTGCTGCATCGCAATCTGTGCTGTTGGCGGATAGGGTCTGCCCTCTTTGTTAAATACAAGAGAGTTGTCCCCGATGACATACACATGTTCATGACCGGGAGCGCGCAAGTATTCGTCCACTTTTACGCGTCCGCGCATCACTTCAAGCCCAGCCTGTTCAAGTAAGGAATTGCCCCGAATTCCACCTGTCCATACCACTGTAGCCGCATCAATCTTCTCGCCTTCTCCGACGATAACCCCGTCAGGCAGACATTGTTTGATCGGGACTCCGATTTTAAACGTAACCCCTTTTTTCTTCAGCACATTCATGGCATGCTCAACCAGTTCGGGATCAAACCCCGGCAACGCAGATGGAGCCGCTTCCACGTTATAGATGTGTACATGCTTGGGATCAACATCAAACTCCTTGCACAGCTGCGGGATACGGTCTGCCAGCTCGGCAACAAATTCAACGCCGCTAAAACCCGCTCCGCCCACAACGAACCGAATACGGTTTCGTTTGTTATCGTTTTTGTACATGGCAAATTGATATTCGATATGTTCACGGATCAGCCTTACCGAGTTGATGCTGCGAATAGTCATGGCATGCTCAAGCATACCTGGTATGCCGAACGTTTCCGGCTCTCCGCCAAGTGCAATAATCAGATAATCGTAAGACAGGGTTCCATCTTCCAGAATAACCTTGCGATCCTGAAGCCGAATCTCCTTCACGGAGGATTTCACCAGATCAATCTTGAACTCGTCAATCAGCTTGGAAATAGACACTCTCGCGTGTTCAATTTTATCTGTGCCGGCTGCCGGCATATGTAGATGTGTAGTAATATAATGATAATCATGCCGATTCACTAATGTGACGTCAGCTTCGTTATAGTTCAGTTCCTTCTGCAGCCGCTGGGCTGTCAGAATTCCGCCATATCCCGCTCCGAGAATGACGATTTTGGGAATGCTGCTCATGTCTGTACCCCTTCCGGTTTTGCTCGCACCCTCCCTTCAACAGGTGGAATGCAATACACTTCCTTAAAATGCTCTTACTTACAAGTATTGATGAGGTCTTATCCATTATGACGAGAAATGTAAACTTCGTGAATGTATTTGAAATTCTATACGCATATCATCGATTTGAGTTGTGAAATTGACCACAAGTTTCCACAAAACGCGAGGTTGTTCCGACCTGACATCATCACTCTAATTTTGACAAAAAAAACACATAGTACAGGTCAAGGATATCTGTATTTCTCGTAAAGATCAAGGTTTTTTTTGTTATTTTTCATAACCTTTCATTTCCAATTTCACCCTATTCTCATCTGATCTTCATCAATTATTCTCAGATTCGTGAGGCAGCTAACTTTGCAACCCTGATTACACCGTTTATAATAGGAAGGACAGTTTGACACCCATGCAGATTATGTGACGTAATTTGCAAAAATAAAACCTGTTCCTTACCTATTAAAATAAGAAAGGTGTTGTTGATTGTTGACTGCACAAACTTCCGGTCATGAAATGACCGATCTGCTTATTATCGGCGGCGGTCCTGCTGGCCTATTCGCTGCATTTTACGGAGGTATGCGTCAGGCATCCGTTACACTCGTTGAAAGCATGCCTCAGCTTGGCGGACAGCTCGCAGCTCTCTATCCGGAAAAATACATTTATGATGTAGCCGGCTTCCCGAAAGTAACAGCTCAGGAACTGGTGAATAACCTGATTGAGCAAATGAGCCATTTTAACCCGAACATCCGCCTGGAAGAAAAAGTGGTTTCGGTCGAGAAAAAAGAAGAACAGCATTTCATCGTAAAGACAGATGAGAATGAATATCATGCCAAAGCGGTTATCATTACGGCTGGTGTCGGAGCATTCGAACCTCGTCGCCTTGAACTCGAAGGTGCAGCCAAGTTTGAAAAAACAAATCTGCATTACTTCATCAGTGATTTAAACGCTTTTGCAGGTAAAAAAGTTTTGATCAGCGGCGGCGGAGATTCCGCTGTAGACTGGGCGCTTATGCTGGAGCCGATCGCTGAGCAGGTTACACTGATTCACCGCCGGGACAAGTTCCGTGCCCATGAGCATAGTGTGGAAAACCTGATGAATTCCAAGGTTAACGTAGTAACACCGACTGAAATTACCGAGCTTCACGGAGATGACACGATTACAAAGGTCACTCTTGCTCACGTCAAAACCAAAGAAACTCAGGAGATTGAAGTGGATGATGTCATCGTCAACTTCGGCTTTGTTTCTTCCCTCGGCCCGATAGCAGAATGGGGAATCGAGATTGACAGCAATTCTATCGTTGTAGACTCCCGTATGGAAACGTCAATCCCTGGCATCTTTGCTGCTGGCGATATTACGACTTATCCAGGCAAGCTGAAACTGATCGCTGTCGGCTTCGGTGAAGCGCCTACGGCAGTGAACAATGCCAAGGTATACTTCGATCCTGAGGCGAAGCTTTCTCCAGGACACAGCAGTAATATGAAGCGCTAATTGAACGATAATCACATCCTATATGGTAGAACCAATCGCATAATTTGGTACAAAAAAGGGTATCTTACTCCTGAACGATTTCATAATCAGGAGGGATACCCTTGTCTTATATATGCCCGCTGTGTAACGGTCTGGTTGTACCGGAGCAGGCTTGTCCCCACTGCCTCCAGGGACTGTCAGAATGCGGCAAATTGGACGACTACACCGGACCATACAGCCCCTACGAACTTCAGGCCTCCTCTGACATGGCAGACGAAACCGAGAGCGTTTGCAATCACCTGATGTATTGTCACCATTGTCAGACAAGCATCGTACAGCCTGTCTCTTTATGGGACTTGTCCGGAAACCTGTAACATTGCCTGCAATGAGGATCTCTAGTGAAGAATGGCAGATACGTTGGTATCCAGTTTGCGCTTATGGATTTCTGCCAATAGCAGCGCGATGAAATCTCGTTCGAGATCCAGTTCGATCGCTTTATGGTAGGAATCCAACAACATCTCATCGGATAACATAGCCATTTCCCGCCACAACCTTTCCTTTATTTTCCTCAAAACTATCATATCAGAGATTCGCAAAGAGAACAAGCGTTCTTGTTATCCACAACATCATGTGGAAATCCTGTGTATAGATTGTTGATAATTGGAAAAAACATAGAATATATAACAGTGGATAATGTGGACATTATTTATACACAGGACATATGAGTACCCTATTAGAACTACGAATAGACAAAAATTTAGAACTATTTTCATATTTTCCAGCGTTTCTCGGAATGTATTACCCAAGATTGAAAATTTTCAAACGCTTTTCTTACCATTCCTCTTGTATATACTATCGGTTTTTCCTGAATTTCCTTTAGTCTTTTTGCCTATTTTCATTGAGGTCTGGTATTCACTTCCAGAATCCATATTTTCCCTGAGTGATCCAGCCCGTAGTCAAAACCCAGCTGGCCTATGCCTGGAAGTTGGCTTTCCATAATATGTGTACAAGTCAACGTCAAAGAACGCATCTCTCGACGTTTATACCGATTCGCAATATGAGGCAGTGATAATGCCAGCGCCCTTTTGCCGGACAGCATCGTTCCTCCCCTGCTCAGATTGGTTACGCACAGACCGGGACGAGCCCACCTTCCGACCAAAGAACGAAATACCCAACCCTGCTCGGTCTTGACCACCTTGACTCGATAGTCCACAGGTCTTCCGTGAATCGTGGCAAGATGAATGCCTTGTTGAATCAAATATTTACGTCTCGCCTTCACTCGCAAGAGAGAACGATACATCTGCCCGAAATTGTTAAATGAACGGCTAATGTTCATATGTGTATACCTGTAAACTCCGCCGCTTAGGGACACTCTGATAACACCATATCCACCACCGCCAACAATCGGTTTAATATATACCATTCCATAACGCTGGAGCATGTGGAGCAGATTGCCTGAATTAAATGCCTTCGTCTGCGGAATATGGGCAGCGGCGACCGGATATTTCATTAAAAGCGCCGTCTTGCGCCATTTGCTTGCTAATTGTCTCGACATAGGTTGATCTCCTCTCTCCAAACAATGGTCCTACCTTATACATACTCAACCCATGATCGGTTTTCTTGGATGATTGTCCAAGGCAGGGGCCCCTTTTCCAGGGAACCTGTCCCGCTTGGATTGGAGGAATACGAGACAACAGCCGCTTTGCTTTTCAAACGCTTCAATCTGTCGTATGCTACTAAAGAATGACTTGTAAAGGCAAAATGAGGATTTAAGGAGCGTTCAGAAGACATGGAAGCATTTTTCAAATCACTGTACGGCGTAGCCTATTTCGCAATGTCCATCGTTCTGGTTGCGGTGACGATACTTCTCTTTGTCATCGGTATTCGTCTTTTTATCAAAAAACGCAATCGAGGCTTCGCCCTGAGCTGCATATTGTTTGCCTGTTTCATCGTCTTTATCATCGTTGTTATGCTGACCACGCCCTTCTCTGCCACGCCTCCAGGCTCACCGGAAGCGATGGCTGCCCTGTACCGTTACGGGTAACTGAACCTCTGTAGAAGGAGATATTTATGACACAACATAAAACACTTGGCATTGTTGATATCGGCTCCAACTCCATTCGACTGGTCATCTATGAGTTACATGAAGAGGGAGCCTACCGCATTATTCATGAAGACAAATATGCCGCCAGACTCAGTGGAGTTGTCGAGCCTGACGGTACAATCCAGCGGTCTTCATTGAATACGGCCGTAACTATTCTGCGTCAATTCAGAGCTACCTGCGAGTCTTACCAGACCGTGGACATTCGCGCCGCTGCTACAGCAGCCATCCGCAATGCAGTCAATGCAGCACAGATTATCCATTGGCTCGAGAGTGAAACGGGACTTACGATTGAATGTGTCTCCGGCGACCGGGAAGCCTACTACGGATTTTTGGGTGTCATTCAGTCGATTGAGCTGACAGACGGATTTGTGGTTGATATCGGGGGCGGAAGTACAGAAATTACGGTATTCCGCAATCGCCAAAGATTGCACAGCGTCTCCCTGCCCATCGGGGCTGTAAATTCCCATGCGCGTTACGGTGGCGAGGATGAATGGACCGAAGAAAATGAACAGGCGTTATGCAATGAGGTCATTGCTGCATTGCAGGATCAGGACTGGATCGGAAAGCATCCGGGGCTGCCGCTAATTGGATTGGGCGGCACGATGCGTACTTTGGCAAAAGTCGAGCAGAAACGAATTCAATACTCGCTGCCGATTACACATCACTATGAAATTGGTTCAGAAGCGATGGAAAATATCGCTCGTACCTTGCCCTACCTGACTTCCGCTCAACGAAAAAAGGTGCCTGGCCTTGCCAAAGATCGGGCAGATATTATTGTGCCGGGTGTACTGATACTGCGCACCGTCTTCCATCTCATTCAAGGAGATCGTTATGTCGTAAGCGGAGCCGGTTTGCGGGATGGACTGCTGAGAGATTATCTGGCTTCTGGTCAACCCGCAGCTCCTGATGCTCTGAAAGACAGCATTCGTAATTTCCTTCACTTCGGACCGCCGATTCCGCAGAAGCGTCTGCAGCGTATTTATCAGGATATGGTTACGTTGTACACTGCGCTGCAGGGGGCTGCTCCTGATGCATCGGAAGATCATGTTCTGTACACCGCCTCCATGCTGCATATGGCTGGCAAGCAGATTAACTATTTCCGCTACACACAGCACTCGGCATACTGGATTATGAACGCAAGCATTTACGGACTCTCTCACCGGGAAACGATTCTTAGTGCCATTGCCGCCGACTATCACCCGAAAAAAAGAACACCTCAGCTCATTCAAAAGCATGAGGACATTCTGAACGATTCGGATGTACGGCGCGCTCATCGGATCGGCTCGCTGCTGCGTGCAGCCGAAGCCATAAACCGTGCTGAGAGCATCGCCGCCATACATGCACACGTAGAAAAAGACTCGCTGCTGGTCACGTTGACCTGTACAGACGAGCCTCTTCTGGAATTGAACGGCCTGGAAGATGCCGTCAAAGATGTGCAGGAAGCTTGGGGAATTACGTTAAAACACTCCATTCAGCAGGCTTCCAAGGGATAATTCCCATCGCCTCCGTCTGACTTCTCAGCGGGGGCTTTTCATTTTTTACAAATACATAATTGCCGTTTGGCATAAGCTGTCTTGCCTTCACATTGTCGTTCAGAGACAGATTCAGTATATCCACCAGCATCTTCTTCAATGTGGGATCAAATACAGGACACATCAGTTCAATGCGCCGGTTCAAGTTCCGTGACATCCAGTCTGCACTTGAGATGAAAACGTCTGGATTCCCATCATTTTCAAAATAAAACAAGCGAGAATGCTCAAGGAAACGATCCACGATGCTGATAACACGAATGTTCTCGCTCAATCCTTCTACGCCTGGACGCAGGCAACACACTCCGCGCACAATCAGATCAATCTGCACTCCAGCCTGGGAGGCAGCATAGAGCTGATCGATGATATCCTGATGGGATAAGGAGTTGATCTTCGCAATAATTCTTGAACGCTTGCCTTTCAAGGCATGCTCGGTCTCACGCTGGATCAGAGCAAACAACTCGTCCTTCATCCCGTCCGGCGCAACACGGAAGGCCTGCAGCGCCTTGGGTCCGGAGTACCCGGTAATCTCGTTAAATAGCTCGGATGCATCTTCCCCGATTACAGGGTTAGAAGTGAACAGCCCAACGTCCGTGTACACTTTGGCCGTGCTCTCGTTATAGTTCCCTGTGCCAACGTGAACATAACGACGCAGCCCCTGCTGTTCCCGGCGGACAACGAGAATGATTTTGGCATGTGTTTTCAGGCCCACCAAGCCATAAACGACATGACAACCGGCCTTTTCCAGCTTGCGTGCCCAAGCGATGTTGCGCTCTTCATCAAATCGGGCTTTCAGCTCCACCACCACCGTGACCTGCTTGCCGCTCTCAGCTGCAAGAGCTAGTGCGGGAATAAGTCTCGAATCGCCATTCACCCGATACAGCGTCATTTTGATCGCCAGAACCTGAGGGTCCTCCGAAGCCTCCAGAATGAAATCTGTTACCGGCTCGAACGATTCATAAGGATGATGCACAAGCACGTCCCTTCTGCGCAGCAGTTCAAAATGACTCTCTCTTGGCACAAACTCTGGCGGGTAAACGGGCTGCACTGCGCTGTACTTGAGATGAGAGAAGCCGTCGAGACTATCTACAAATCCAGCGAGGAAGCTGAGATCCAGCGGTCCGTCAATTTCAAAAATCGGGTCCTGAATCTCAAATTCATCCTGCAGCTCCTGCAGTGCGTCACTGCGGAAGTCTTTGCATACTTCCAGCCTGACAGGCGCTCCGCGACGTCTGCGCCGCAGCTCTTTTTCAATCGCCTCAAGCAGATCTTCAGCTTCCTCCTCGTTAATCGAAAGGTCAGCGTTACGCGTCACTCTGAACTCCTGAACAGCCAGCGACACATATCCGCTAAAAAGGGTATGAATATGATGTTTGATCAGATCCTCGATCAGAATGAATGTTTTCTTCTTGCTGTTCGCCCGCAGGGGAACCTTCACAATACGAGGAAGATTGGAAGGCACCTGTACAATTGCCATAAAGGGCTCGCCATCCTGCTCGTCTTCCTTTTGCAGCATCACTGATAAATATACAGACTTATTATGCACCAGCGGGAACGGACGGCTCTGGTCAATCGCCATCGGGGTCAGCACCGGAAAAATTATATCATGATAATATTGATCCATCGCTCGCTGCTGTGTCACGTTAAGATCGACATACTCCTGAATAAGCACGCCCTTCTTGGCGAGAAGGCGAACGAGTTCACGATACGTTTTATATTGCTCCGCGACCATGGCCCCGGTTCGTTTAATCAACCTGCGGTATAACCCCGAAGGGGTGTAACCTGTGAAGTCTTTTTGCGTAAATCCAGCCTTGATCTTCTCCTTGGTCTCCGCCAGTCTGACACTGACAAACTCATCCAGATTGCTGGCTACGATGCCAAGAAACCTCATGCGCTCCAGCATCGGCGTTGTAGCGTCCTGAGCCTCCTGAAGCACACGTCTGTTAAATTCAACCCAGCTCAAATCACGGTTAACATAATTGCCTGTTTTAATGTCCTTATGCATGTCTGGCCTCCGAATGTGATGCATGTCAATTCTTATTCGAACTTCTTTTATAATTGTACTATTCGTAATCGACTCCAAGCGTCATCGGAATGTTAACGGAGTGTTAAATTTATGTAAATGATAACTCATGACCGCAACTTTTTCCATCCCTTTACAAAGCGCAATAGACAAGGTAAAGTGAACTACAGTGTGATTTGATCGGCTGTTGTTATTATTCCATATTAAAGTCATTTAAAGGAGTCTCCCATGAAATCGAACAAACCTAGAACGCTGCAAAAAAATATTGAGTTTTTCACCGCCGCCCTGTCTCAATGTGTAGTTACCGCATGGCAGGAAGATCCGGCAGGTGTATATTGTGAAGTGGGCCGCGGCATCGTGGAGCGCATCAGTGATGAAAGTGTGCGAATCCGCAATGAGAATGGTACAAAGAGCCATTACGCCCGGGAAACAACGATGTTTCAAACCGAGAAATAATTTTTGCGTATTTATGAAAAAAAGACTAGCTTTCCGAAACAGAGTGTTGTATACTCTTGCCACAAGGAAAGGAGGTGCGTCAACATTTCTAATCACATGTTGAACGTGTCCCTTACCCGATCCACTAGCTCCAATTAACAGGAGACTGATGGAGGCGCGGGATACGGATCAATGTTTCAAAAAGCGCCACGGGTAGAAAAGCCGTCTTCGGACGGCTTTTTGTTTTGCCTTTTTGAACTCTTTTGAAATGCTATGCAGGAAGTGAGCCGAACAGAATTTGGGCATAGAGGTTAATAAAACAACCAAAATATTGCAAACCGACCCTTTAGCAGCTTGAATGCAGACGGCTATAATGAGGATGCAGTCCATCATATAACCGAGGAGGCATGTTGTAATGTTCAAAAATGTAAGGGGTTTCAAGATCAAAACAAGTATTTTGCTGGCTTTTGTTTTGTTATTTACTGCTGTTCTACTGCCTGCAGGCCAGCACGCCAGCGCCGCACCGAGTTTTGCGAAGGGAGCTGACATCAGTTGGGTTCCTGGTATGGAAGCTCAGGGGTACAAATGGAAGGATAAAAACGGGGTACAACGAGATATTATTGATATTTTGAAAAATGATTACCAGATCAACTCCGTCCGGATCCGGGTGTTCGTTAATCCATCGAATGATTATGGTAACGGTTACATGAACAAGGATCGTGCTGCCGCTCTTGCACAGCGTGCCAAAAATGCAGGCATGAGTGTTATGCTGACACTTCACTACAGCGATTCCTGGGCAGATCCAGGTCAACAGACCAAACCGGCTGCGTGGAAAAACTACACCTTCCAACAGCTGATGGATGCTGTATGGAACTATACGCGTGAAGTAATGACAGCCATGCAAAGCAAAGGCGTTACGCCGGATTGGGTACAGATCGGTAACGAAACGAGCAACGGCATGTTATGGGATGACGGAAAAGCCTCTGTTAACATGAAAAACTATGCATGGCTCGTGAACACCGGACATAATGCTGTAAAATCCATCAGCAGCGGCACCAAAACGATCGTACATCTGGCGGGTGGCGACGACAATGCGCTGTACGTCTGGAATATTGGCGGCCTTATCAACAACGGTGCTAACTTCGACATGATAGCCATGTCTCTCTATCCTTCCGCTTCCGGCTGGAATACAGCTGTGACCAACACGGTTAACAATGCGAAGGATATGATCAATCGTTATGGTAAAGAAATTATGATCTCCGAAATTGGCATGGACAACAATCAGCCGGCGGCAGGCAAAAGCTTCGTAGCGGCGATGAAAAATCAGATTCGCAATCTGCCAAATGGCAAAGGAAAAGGCGTATTCTACTGGGAGCCGCAGGCTACACCTGGCTATAACGGTGGGTACGGCAAAGGCGCTTGGCAGTCCAATATGATGCCAACGGCTGTCATGGAAGGGTTTATTGACTAAGGCACGGGGTTAGAAGCCTTTACAGGAGGGATGGAGCTGCGGGTGGACGTTCCGGGGGCGGGGCGTTCTTCCGATCGCTGGTTGTCCTCGGATTTCTTTGAATTCCCTTTATACGGGTAAATCCGATGACAAACGCGCACGCTTCGCTTCTACAGAATCGCTCCCGCCCCCTCCACTACGCGCTGCTCCTTGAGGAAAAGCTTCTAAAACGTGCTTTGGCTTGGCACGGGAGCAGGGTAAAAGCAGAAGGCGCTGCCCCTTTAGGCCAGCGCCATTTGACGTTAAAAAGCGTGGCTGGATATAAATGGCCTTTTGCATCACAGAACAATATAATAGGTTTATTACGTTTATATATAGCGTTGTCCAAGTTGCATGAAGGAGGAAACAGGAATGAGCTTTCTAAAAGGATTAGGGCAGTTTGCTGGAGAGGTAAGTGGGAGAGTGCTTGGCGGCAGCGTCAGGGTTGTTGGTGAAGTTACGGGCAGTTCCTTTATTAAAGATATCGGGAACGGTGTAGAGAGAGCTACGATTAATACGGGTAAAACGGTAGGACAATTGGCCAGCGGCACATATGATTTGGCCAGTGGAGTCATTCGAAAGGATGACGGGGCGATCCAGGCAGGCTTTGCCGATCTGAAACATGCCGTTAACGATACCGCCAAAGGTGTCGCTGTCTCTGCAAAATATGTATATAACAGCGGAAAGGACGTTGTCATGGGCATTAAAGAAGATGACGTAAATCGAGCCAAGCTTGGCGCCAAACATCTCATTGCTGCTGCTGCCGTGACAACGCTCGCTGTCGGGGTACTGGATGCTGTAGACGGTGCAGATGCTGCTGATGCTGTAGATGGTGCAGATATCGATGCGGATGAAGGCACTCATTAAGACTCCTTCCATTTCAATAAACGAACTTAATTAGCTTAACATTCACATCATCACCATAACAACCAAAAGACATGCAGCAAAGCTCAGGACAGCAACTACCGCCTGAATGCAGCTGAAGGACAGGTTTTCAATCCAGATCATGTGTTTTCTCTGGACAGCATATGAATAGACAAAAGCGGGGAATACAACCGGAAGATACTGATAAAGATCAGGGCCATCCATGCTCGGAAGTATTTTGTTGATATAAATAAGTGCTTTTTCATTAAAGATCAGCGCAGCATAAAGAGCACCAATGATCATTGAAAATATGAAGGGAGATAAGAGACGCACTGCTTTTCTCTGTTGCATGAAAGGAACATTCTTTTGGCTAGAATTATCGTGCATTATACAATCACCGCCCCTTCTTACTTCACCGTTTGACGAAGAAACGTTTTCTCCTGAAAAGCCCGGTAGTTCAGCAACCCCGCAACGATTGCAAGGATCGTCAAAGCCGCTGCAAACAAATAGAGATTCACAATTCCAATGTATTCAGCAAGCCAGGCCATACCTAGTAAAGAAATGCAGAATACGAGATGCATCATCGAGGATTGAGCAGACAACACTTTGGGCAGCATCGGAGCTGCCACACTGCTCTGAATCAAAGTGCGGCGATTAATCATGGCAAGCTCGGCAAATGGGCCCATAAGCATGACCAGGATCAATGCAGCGAGCGGTTGTGAATTCATTGCATATATTGCGGTCAATACGCCATACCCTGCCATGCCAAGCATCATCACTCCGAAATATCGGCGTCCAATCACTTTGGCCAGAGCAAGCACCAGTAATCCACCGCCAATTGTGCCGGCAAAATAAGCCGCATTAATGAAGCCCCACCATTCTTCTCCTTGACCAAGTGCCACCTGGACAAAAGCTAGGGTAAAAGCACCAACCCATATGGAACCCCCCAGCATGTCGATCATATCCATGAACGTAAGCACACGCAAACGTGGTGTTTGCCAGATCATTTTCCAGCCTTCCGTTAATGTCTGCCACCTGTTTGTGCCCGTTTCCGCAGTAATCCCAGCTGACTTTTGCAATTTACTTTTCGCCAACGAGTCTGCATGGTTTGGCTCCTGGACTCCAATGGTAAAAGCTGCAGCCAAGCCATAAATTATAGCAGTAACCATCAGCGTTGGGCTGGACCCGATCCACGCAACAATTACACCGCTCAGTCCCCAGCCGGCGAACTGCACAACTTGGTCGCTGACACTCATGAGTCCATTTGCTTTGAGTAATCCTTGCTCATGTGTCACCAACCGCGGTATCAACGCATTACGAGCCGGAGTTGTCCATCCATCGAGAAAAGACATCACAAATATAAGCGAGAATACCAGCATCAATGAGGAGGAATCCCCATTAAGTTGTAGATACAAGGCGAGACAAATAAACAGCAGAAACTGCCCTGTTTGTGACAATAAAAGCAGTCTGGACAATTGAAAGCGTTGAATGAGCAGCGGTGCAACAAGACTGCTTAACATCTGGGCTCCACTGCGTATCAAGGGTAAAAGGGCTGCAGACACAAGTGAATTGGTGCGGTCCAGCACCATCACCGTAAGGGCCATAATATATAACACATCAGCAGCATTTGCTGCCGTCTGGGTTGTCCATAGATAATAAAAGGGACGTGTTAAATAAGAAGACTTCATGGACATGTTTCTCCGTTTCTATACCTGGTTATGAAAAAGCGTTAATGGATGCTCTTTATTAGATATCATATTGCCTGTAATCTGCTTCATCACATCCCGATCACGCAGCTCCAGTGATTCCGAATTGAATAGTTCCACAGGTGTGATCCACTTCGCATCTGCAATTTCCGCTGCATTCAGCTTCAGCGAACCACCGATAATTTCACCGAGAAAATGAAATAAAACCACTTGCTGCTGCAAGCTGCTTATAAAATTGTACACTCCTGTCGCCGCTGTCAGTTTAACATCATATCCCGTCTCTTCTCTCGCTTCCCGGCGCGCCGCATCCATTATTGTTTCCCCATACTCCACTCTGCCTGAGGGAAAATTCCATTTGTTCTGGACAGATGGCTTATTTTCTTTAATAATAAGTACCTTGCCTTTATGTAGAATGGAAACACTTGAAACGAGTACTATCCCTTGCTGATTTTTCATTCCAAAAACATCCTCCAACATCCGATAATTTCCACTCTCATAATTAGAACATACGTTCCTTAAATTGTAAATACAAGAATTATCCAAGCTCCCGTTCATCTGTACAAAGATAAAAAAAAGTCCTCCCCATCCTCAAATGTCCTTTGCAAAAAGGCACACTTTAAAAGTTGGGAAAGGACTAATGAAATAACATGTCGTTACCTCTGTGAGCATTGCATCTTCATTTACATTTACATTTACATCTACACCTGCATTTACAATGCCTTCGCCAATTTGGCCGCACGCATTGATGCAGCAGCATAGACAATAAGTGCTGTCCAGATCAGAGCAAAACCACCAAGCAGCACGGGCGATACGGATTCTTTAAACACAAATATGCTTAGAATCAGCATGATGGTTGGACCGATGTACTGAACAAACCCGAGCGTAGACAGCGACATACGCGCAGCTGCTCGTGCAAAGAACAGCAGTGGCAGCGCCGTCACAACACCGGAGAGCAGCAATTCGAAAAACATCGTCGGAGGTAGCGTCCAGGCTGTTGTTTGACCAGCAATACCTAGATAAATCCAGTATCCTAACGCAAGGGGCAGGACAACTGCGGTCTCTGACAACAGCCCCACCGAAGCATCCTGTTTAATTTTTTTCTTCGCCAGGCCGTATAAACCAAAGGACGCCGCCAGAGATATGGCAATCCACGGGAAACGCCCATAGTCGATGGCAATAATCAGCACCGCGACTGCTGCGATAGCGATGGCAAGCCATTGTCCCCGGTTTGGTTTTTCATGAAGAAATACTACGGCAAGCAGCACGTTCAGCAGTGGGTTCAAGTAGTAGCCGAGGCTGGTCTCTACCACATGACCGTTGTTAACGGCCCAGATAAAGATCAGCCAGTTGATCGCAATCAGCAGCCCGCTGGCCGTTAGTGGCAGCAAAAGCGAGCGGCTGGTCCAGATTCGTTTGACATCACTCCAGCGGCGCTGAATCGCAACTAATATTCCCATAAATACAAATGACCACACCACACGGTGTGACAAAATTTCACCTGCCGGCACATCATTAAACAGCTTCCAATATAGCGGGAGCACGCCCCACATGATATAAGCAATAATCGCATTAATTAATCCGTTGTTCATGATTCCTACCTCTCTTTTTAATCTCTGTTTTCTTTCTGTTTGTGTCTCAGATGTCTCAACGGATTATACGCCCGGCTACTTGCATAAGTAAAGAAATACTTATAAAAAAAACAAAACAATATGCAGCTGAATGGATGCCAGCCGACATTGTCTTATAATTTTTTGTTATTTCTCTATTTTGCTGACCAAAATAATGTATAGTATAAAAAAAGCTTTAGGAGGCTGAAATCATCATGTCAAAGGATATCTGGATTAACCTGCCGGTCAAAGATGTCGAGGAGTCAACAGCTTTTTTCAATTCGATTGGCTTGCAAGCCATGAACGTCGGCAATGTGAGAGCCCAAATTTCGATAGGGCAAACGAAGATTCTTCTTTTTCCGATTGAAACCTTTGAAAAATTTACAGGCTCCAAAGCGACAGATACTGCTCAGAGTGGAGAAGTAATCTTTTCTATTGGTGCTGATAGCAGAGAAGAGGTTGATGCCTTTATTCAAAAGGTAGAGCTTGCCGGAGGACGTGTCTTTGGCAGACCGGGTGAAACGGACGGCTGGATGTATGGTGCAGGCTTTGCCGATCTGGATGGCCACCGCTGGAATCTGTTGTATATGGATGAAAGCAAACGAAGCTAGGGGACGAAATCTCGTCCTGAACCATTTTCGAAATTCGGAACTCAGTCTATAGAAAAATAAAAAGACACTCGTCTGAGCGTCCATACGCTGGTATAATTTAATTTGTACAGCCAATTTGTGGTGGGTATAGACAAGCCTCCAGTGGGAGGTGATGTCTATGAACTTCGCTTTTTCCGATGTTCTCATGTTCGCAACTTTTGTGCTTGCGCTCCTGACTTACATTGACAAGAAGAAGTGACTCGCCACAGGTTGAGGGCCTTACGGGGCGGGTCACTTTCTAAGTTACACTACGGGAGGAAGCCCACCACAAATGAAAAGCTGTACAGGAGTAGCCCGGCCAGGCTACTCTTATTTTTGTCTTGCTTCCATTTTATTAAACATCTGTGGACTTTACAACCATTAGTATACGGAAAAGTTACTTTTAAAACGCTCAGCTATCAGTTGTTTTCACTTTTTTTCATGCAAACAAAAGAACTCCGCAGTATGCAGAGCCCTTCATTCATTTTACTCAAGCAGCAAGCTGTGATTCAAGATCAGTCGGTTGCTCAACTTGCGTAGTCGCTGTACGCACAGGTACGCAACTTGTACCTCATGCCGAAACAGGGATAAGAAAATTGTTAAGAGGTTGAAATCCGTTACTTCGCTTCCCCTACCACAGTAAAGCGCTGATTTTGATGCTGTGGCTTCTCAATCTCATCCACAAGCGCAATCGCATAATCGGCATAGCTGATGTAGCTGTTGCCTTCACTGTTCACAATCAAAACATCCTGACCTGCCTTATACTGACCTGTACGTACGCCTTCCGGATTGAAGAAAGCTGCCGGGCTCAGGAACGTCCACTGAATGCCGGAGGAAGCTTGCAGGTCCTTCAGGTTTTGCCCTTGATTCGAAGCAGTTGCTTTATACGCGTCCGGGAACCCTGGGGAGTCAACAAGACGCAGCGTTTTGGATTCATCAGTGAACAGGCTTCCTGCACCGCCCACAACGATCAAGCGGGTGTTCGGTGCTTCTTTCAGAAGATTAATCAGAGCTTGTCCCACCTCAACATGCAGGTTTTCTTTCCCGGCCGGAGCTCCAAACGCATTCACAACCACATCAAAACCTTGCACGTCTGAAGCCGTGAGATCAAATACGTCTTTTTCCAATACATTCAGACTCTTGTCTTGCAGTTTGGATGCGTTACGCACAATTGCGGTTACTTCATGTCCGCGATCCGCCGCTTCTTTCAAAATAATACTTCCTGCTTTGCCTGTTGCACCAATAACTGCAATTTTCATCATCAATCTCTCCTTTAAAATGAAGGTTATTCAGACTATAGCTGTTTTTGAATTTCATAATGTAACTATAATTGTTACAACTAATTCTGTCAACACGTTCTTCTTATTTTTTAACCACAACAAGCAAAATATATGTGGATTCGTGGATCTTTGAAAGCATATGCTTATCACCATTTTTTCCTCGCTGGGGAATCCGAAAACGTTTGGAATTACATTCATTGGAAGAGAGTATCTCGCTCACAGTAACCTTATGTGATGGGATATGTATAAATTTTACGGTCAGGCACACCATATTTGCTGTACTTTAGCATGAATTATGAAAGCTTGACAGCGATAATTCGCAGCGATACTATATCTCTTGAAGAGATATATGATATCCAACGAAAGCCAGGTGAACTTTAATGAAAAATGGCCACACAGCCGAGACGGATTCATCCTCAACACAGTCTGCAACGGAAAATTTTGAACTTACTTCGACTGCATGGACAATATTGGGTTTTCTTTCTTTGCAGCCAAGGAGCGGATACGAAATTCGTGAAGCCGCGAAACGGTCGGTTCGCTTTTTTTGGGGCGTTAGTGACGGACAACTGTATCCCCAATTGAAAATACTTGAGGATCTGGGGCTGATCGAAGCACCGAACGGTGTGGAGAGTCCCCGGTCACGCCAGCGATGGCAGCTAACGGATACGGGTCGGAAAGCTCTCCGCAAATGGCTTGTCAGCCCGTCAGCCCATCTGCAGATACGCGATGAGAATCTTGTCAAATTTTTATTTGCTGCCCAAGAGGGGCCAGAATTGCTGCTGCATTTGATCCGTGAAAGACGGGAAAGCTTCACCTGGTTTCTGAACACAATTAAAGAGACACAGCCGGGCAGCACATGGGAAAGTTCGAAGGAAGACCCTTCCCTTGCGGGACCACTTCTGCTGCAGCGCTATGGAATCGGGTTCGCGGAGACGGTTCTGGATTGGTGCGACCAAGCTGAGGCATCCCTGCTCTCCCCGGAAAACAAGAAAGCTTCTAACGACAAGGAGGACTCCCTATGACAAACGGACTACAGGCCAGTGCCAAAAAACCGTCGGCAGTTACGTTCACCCAGATTTTGTTTTACTTAGCGGCGGCTGTGAATATTGTAAACGGCATCTACTCGCTTGGCAGTCAAGGGACGGTTAAAAAATTGATATGCCTGGCCATGATTGTCGTCGGTGTCGCTTCTATATGGGTCGGAGCCCGTCTTAGTGCTCCCCACGTATCACGGCGCAGTTTAGCCATCTCACTATCTGTTGTGATAATCGTGCTAAGGCTCATCGAATTTGCCGTCTGGCAAAGTATCGGTTTTTTGCTGGGTGTTATTTTGCCGGTGCTCATTATTTGGAGGCTAAACAGCACTGAAGCAAAGAACTGGTTTAGCTTAAAATGACAATTTGACCATCGCCGTGCTCAGAGCCAAGCCACATAAGGGGAGTTTTTACAACCATGAGACTGATCAAGCGCCTGCTACTAATTATGCTTGCTATTATAGTGATCGCCTCGCTCGCCATAATCACTTACGCTGCTACACCTCTTTCTTCCTGTTCGTTTCCGGAAAAAGTAGTTTCCGATGTGTCAACAAGTGGTCTCGGTCAATCGAACTCAAGCGGCGGTAAGCCGTCCGCTGCAGATCATGTACAATATGTGGAAGCGAATGATCACACTCGTCTGGCTTATCGGGCATACGCTCCTACTAACCCGAAGGCCGTTGTCATTTTCTATCACGGTTCGGGTGCAAATAGCGGGGCGGGCTATGAGCCGATCGGGGAGGAACTGAGTCAGCGTTTCGGAATAGCGACGTATTTGCCGGACATTCGAGGTCACGGCTTGTCCGAAGGTCCCCGGGGAGACGCACCAAACGTTCAGCAGGTGTACGATGATGTCACAAGCATCATTGACACTGCGCACCATCAATTTCCTTCCGTGCCTGTATTTTTGGGCGGACATTCCGCGGGAGCAGGGCTAGTGATGAATTATATCAATTCGCCGCATCCCGAAGCCGTGAATGGTTATCTGTTCGTCTCGCCGGATTTCGGTCCAAAATCCGACACCATGCAGGAAGGCAACGGAAATTTCGCAACGGTATGTGTCAAATCCTTCATAGCCAACGCCCTGACAGGTGGGCTGCTCAAAGGACATGCAATCGGTGTTCGGTACAATTACTCGGAGGAGCAATTGAAGTCAAGCATCGGGCTCATCCAATACAACACCGTTAATATGGCGCTGGCGCTTAATCCTTCCCATCCGCCGCAGGAAGTTGCCCGGATAAACAAGCCTTTCGGGTTATGGATCGGGGCTGAGGATGAAATTATGGACCCGCAAAAAGTAGCCGCATTCGCTGGCTTGGCGACACGGGTAAGCCAGCAATCATCAACGGAAATCGTGCCCGGCGAGAAACATTTGACGATTTTAAACGACGCCGCCAAGCTGATGGGCCCTTGGGTATTACAAGCGTTGACTCATTGATACGTACCTCCTCCATAATCACTTTCATAGTGGTTATGGAGTTTTTTTGAATATCGGATTCTTTTTTATTTCCCATCATTACAAATAAAAAAGGACACACTTCCTCGCGAAACTTTTCGCTGGAAATGCGTCCTGCTATTTTTGCAAATCACTACTCAAAAAACAAGCTCAAACCCGTGCCAGATTAACAATCCTTATCCGGTACACCCGCTTCTTCTCTCGTACGGAACGATGAACCGCAGCCGCATGTGGCTACTGCGTTCGGGTTATGAATGGTGAATCTACGCTTGGCTATTCGGAAGGCTTAACGCCCGTCACTACGCGGTTTCTCGGTTACAACCGGGATTGTGAATCCGCACGACTACTTGTTAATCACGCGCTACTATAGCGCATAATCTCGTTAATCGCATTCTACCCTAGTGAAGACGGACAAGTCAACGCAGATTTCAACCCTTGACGAAAATTTGATGCGCGGATTTTTCGGGTACCTGATTACGGCGCGCCTCGCATGGGCCTTGGGGTAGCGGAGAACGTGCCGTGCCCTCTCGCATAAATATACAGCCTCGGAGGATTGCGGATATGTGATTATCAATCCCTCGTATCCCCCGTAAACCCGCGCCAATCCTACGTTTCCTATCCGTATGCATAATCCCGCTCTATTCACCGTATATACATTTCCAGTTCTATACGCTAATAAACCGCATAACCACGCGGATAATCCGCCCTTTACGTTAATAACCGCTGGCAGTTTATACATCCGATTACCCGCGCAGTATACACCGTTTATGCACCGCTCAACCCCGGAGTTTTAGCGTGGCCGTCCGCCAGGTGCGCGTTGTAGGTTTTGACGCCCCCTCACCGCTATCCTGTCCGGTAACGTCCGCTATTCTTACGCAGATTCTCCGCCAACTAATTCGTTCAATTCCTCGATATCTCTGCGGATTTCCTCGTCTGTCTTACGATTGCTTACGATTTCATCGCGTCGATCTTCAACGATTGTTCGATCGGACAACAACGCGAAGCGACGCATATAAAGATCGAGGGCTTTTACGGAAGGCAAACCGTTATTTCCGCCGCGGATCGCTTTCACCAGAGCAACGTTTACTTCCGATTGCATTCCGCGCAGATTAATATCTGTAAGATAATTAACGTAATCGATAAAATGTTCTTGCGCTTTCCATTCGTAAAGAGTTGAACGTGCGATGCCGATCTCTTCCGCTACTTCTTGCATACTCTTCTTACGGCCATCCTCGGACAGCAGCTCTCCCCATTCGTTACTCACCAGTAATTGCGCGGCCTTCCTTTGCTGTACGGTAAGCTGCGCCTCTAATACACTACGTTGTCTACTCATAGCTATCGTCCTCCTCATATTCGTTAATCTCTGGCAGTACATCGGCAATCGCGGTATCGACGTCTTCTTCCGCAATAACAGCCGCGCCTCTAATCTCGTAGGATAACGCGGAATCTTTCGTCATTAGTCCGATGCTGAAATGCACCTTCCGCATAAGTCCGTTAATATCCAGTTCGTCTGTCTTACCGGTATCAATCGCTTCATTCACGCGCCTAATAATCTGCAGGAACGCACCGGCTCCAAGCGCATGTAATCCGCACCAAAAACCCATAGAGTAACGTAGGATTTTCGCAGCTTCCTCGTATTTAGCGAGCTTACTTACGTCGATTCGCGTTATTTGGCCCGCCGCCAGTACCGCCGCATACTTAACCGCAATTACTTTAAGCGGCTGCAGTCGATCTATTAGTGCCACCGACAACGGAATATCAACGATCTTCGGGCGTGGCTTCGGATTGGGATTCCTTCCGTTATCAATGCGTATTTGCCGCAGCTTCTCATCTAACCTAGCGATATCTGTCCGTAACTCCGCGTTAGTCATTGCCATCGTTTAAATCTCCTCCTCGTATTAAAAAGGCCCGCAATTACGCGGACCTCGAAGTAGTGAACGTACCGCCCCAATTCTGATTCGCGCTATTGCCGTGGTTGTGCGTAGGCAACGTAATATCGTGCGTATGGTTATTAAGCTTGGCCCATATCGCGTCAAGTTGCGTCTGTAGCCCGGTTACACTTCCGATCCCCACGTTAAGCCCTGTTACTTCGCGGCGAAATTCAACGGTACCGTCGATCGTTACCGCGCCTTGTAGACGGATCGGATTACCGGTATTGTTTGATCCGATAAACACGTCGGAACTAATTAGCGAGATGCCACCGCTGTTCTGATACGAATTGATCTCGCCGGCCGTGCTTCCACCCGTTCCGAAGAACGTAATAGCAGAGACGCCGTTGTCCGAGCCGGTATTTATACGGATGCGATTCGTACCATTAGCGTCATATGTCCGTAAACCCTGTGCGTCGACTTCAATACGCCGGTTGGCTGCTGCTGTGCGTATCAATGCGCCGGTCACCGTACCGCCTACCAATCCCGCTGATAATGCGAGTGTCTCTTCAACCGTAATCGTTTCAATGCGCGGAGTCTCATTTAAGCGCTGACGACCGAGATAGTACGCGCCATTAACGTTAAACTCGAATAGATCAAGTTCGCCGCCAATCTCAGCGCCCGAAAATTCTTCGAATAACTCGCGGATAAACTCACCGGTATCCTTTCCGTCATCCCACGTTTGCAACGCCCGAGTTAACACTTTGTCGGCTTCGTAACCACCTGTTACTATGTGAACCCCTCCGTCTGTTCCGCGCCGTGTAACCGGATTGAAATGGCTACTTGGCAAGAATGTATGAGAAACCGTTCGGCCTGACTGATCCATTTTGAATAGGATGGCATTAAGCGGCATATCCTGCCTCTCTCCGCTATAGCGCTCAGCTAATCCGCGGTTATGTTTTTTTAAAATGCGCCGGAATACCGTGATATTCTTTGTTTTCTCTCGGTCGAACTCACTAGCGATGTTAAAACACGTCTTAGCATCTCCGGCCAAGAAGATGATTGTGTCGCCAATAATGAACGACTTCTGAACGGGCTCCACATGCCGCCTTTTACTACCGTCCAACATACGAAATGTCATCGCGGTATCTGATCCTATGATCATCCGATCGGGAAACTGGACACATATACATAAACTCATCGCTACTCCTCCTTTGATATGAAAAAGAGAGGCACGCGGCCCCTCACTTACTCAAATTCTCTTAAATTGCCCCGGCAGCTCGCTTAATCTGCGTGTATAATCCGATGTTATCCGGAGATGGGTTGTTCTTCGCGTAGCGTTCCGCCGCCTTGACATCCGCCCTGGTTACGGTACCGTCCGCGAGTTTAGTGCGGAGCTGACTGCCAAGAATGCGATGATCAATGTGCGCCATCTTTTCCCCTTCGTAATGGTCGAACCGGTCACGGATGAGGTAAGCGCGGGTAATATCGTCGGGGTCGTTCGTTTCCTTTGCGCGAGTATCAAAACGGTCGACGTCCTGCGCGGTAGGAACCGGAATGAAGCTCACTCCGGACTCCTCGTTGAACATTAGCTCAACCGTTTCGTTATACTCTCGCTCCATGCGTTTTGCTCTTACGATCTTCTCCGGATATCCCGAAGCCATTTTAAGCGCCTCTGTTACGTTTGTGTAGCTGATTGATTCCGTGTTCATGTAAATTCCTCCTCAGTTTAATTAGCCTACTGCGCGTCTTAGGTTATCGAGTTGGTATAAATCATGCTCTGTGAGGGTTGCCTTGTGGAACGCTCCCCCAACTGTATTTAGATCAGGTCTGTTTGTTTTGTACATAAATCTGCTTCTATTGCTACCTCCGTCTATCGTATTGATCATGTCGAGGCGCTCATTCTCAATCTCCTTAGCTACTTCTGTCGCTTTTTCATAAGCTTGTTTGTAAGCTGCAGCCGCACGTCCAAGCTCGTCAATTGCGGGATTTAGTACCTCTTCGAAGTAAGTTGCCGCATAGTCCGTATTCCATGCGTCTACTACATCCTCCGGCGTGATATTATTAGTATTTAAGGATGTCGATGCAAGTGCTTGTGCTTGGGCCGCAATCCTGCGAACCGCACGTTCTGCATCGGATACCTTAGTGTCTGCTTCGTCGATCTGTTTATCGAGGTTAATACCCTCACGGACGGACCGCGCAACAAGTTCGGCATATTCGCGCTTGCTTTCTTCTACAGCTCTCGCGGCCTCATCTTGCTTAGCTCGCCACTCCCCCTGTCTTGCAAACGTTTCTTCACGTTGTTTTTTGAATTGCTCAAGCTTCTCAAATTGTTTCATTTTTGTTATCCCCTTTTTCAATGTATTGGATTAGTTTATATAGCCAACTGACGACGCAGGCGCGCCATCCTGTTAACTCGATGGTAACTTCGGTCGGAGGTTCTGACGGATACAGCTCCCGGTAAACTTCCGGACTATCCTTCACGATGCGGGAAAGATGCGCCATGTCTGACGGATGTAGAATCTCCGCGTTAATCTCCGGATCAGCCAGCGCGTGACGAAATATCTCGCGGTCACTCGTCTGCAGGTCAAAGCCTCCGCTAATCTGCGCAAATTCTGCAACCTCTAGCGCAAGCTGTATCGCAAGCAACGGATCGGAGCACGGAGCGATTGAGGACGTTTGAAGCTGGCCGCGTGAATTGTACAGTTGGATATGAAGGAGCTGCGCAACGCCTTCCACTCTGACCCAATCCGCGATAATTAACGGCTTCATTCCGTCACCACATCGTAACCGTCGTCTTCGAGAAGTTTACAGAAATCCCATAACCGGCCCATTACAGCGGTTGAGGCAGCTAGAACGGGAAGCCTGAAAGATTCGGCCCGAATAACAACACCCTCCGCACTCACTGCCTCGAACGTATGGGTGGTAGATACGGAACCGAACGGCGTGCTTGACTTACAGCTCACCTTAACTATTTCGCGCGGATGTTCTGGCTTAGAATTGTAATACCCCGCCTTACGAGCGCTTGTATATGTGCGTTCTTCCGGCTCGCCGTAGGTGATGTCTCGGCTCATAATCATCAGCGCGTACCCATTCGCACGTTAACCGCGCAGGGCTTGCCGAACTTATCCGCGCCGACCTCGTAGCTCACACGCTGCCCGACCGGAATATACGCCGTGTCCGAGTCTTCACACGCGCTTAAATGGAAGAAGATCGAACGGCGGCCGGTTTCGATAAATCCGTAACTCTTATCCGCGTTGAACATTTTTACGGAGCCCTTTGAGCGTTTCGGCTTGCGTAGTTCTGGCGCTTGTGTGAGCGACTTGCCTAAACTTGGCCCGATTAGCGCGTTGATCTCGTCCATTTCACCGTTCTGCAAGCCATTCCATACGTTACCCATTCGTAATCTCTCCTTTATAGTGGTTAATGAGCGCCAGGATCGCCGCTCTTATCTCTGCTTTCGTAATTCCATAATTTTTCGTTGGACTATATGCCTTGCATATTGATATCGCGGTTTTCTCGATCAAACGATATAGCCGCGCACCCTCCATCTTAACGGCGGTACTCATGACGACATTCCGCTCGACGTGGCCGTAAATGACTGATAGAAAGTCCTCGCGCACATAACTGTCGATTACGTAAGGCTCGAAACGCAGCGTCCGCTTGGCTCCGTAATCTATCTCGAAGCTTTCCGTGATCATCTCTTCCGCCCCTTCCGCCGGCGCTTGCGTTCTTCTTCCGCCAGGATTGGAGCCATGAACCTTATCCATGCGCGGCTTGCCGTTTCGCCGAACGTGATTTCGATACCGTCTGCGTACGTTACCTTTACTGTGCGGTCGATCATCATTGCGCCTCAGCTCCCTTTTGCTGTCTTCGCGCTCGTCCTCCGCGGTAGAGCCCGCGTCCTTTGAGAACGAACAACCTCAAGTAGCGACAATCCTGCGGCTCATCACGGTACAACTTGCAGCGCGGGTCAGTTTCGCCGCTGAGCGCAATCATAAGTGCGCATGTCTTGTCCGGATTGATGTATTCGCATTGCCTCGTATCCTCTTTGTCCACTTACGTATTCCCCTCTCAAAAACTTGCATATATCGCACCCTTTTCCGTGATTTCGCTTGATTATAGGCGCGCCAAAAAGAAGCCGAGGGTCGTAGTTCCTCCGCCTGTTCAAAGCTCTGTATTCACGTAAAATCTACGTAATCTGTACCACGTTGAACAATCTCTTAGCTACGCGTTTTCTTGCGGCTGGAACACGGTATTGCATTCCGGTTACTTGGCCTTCGCGCTCATACGTAGCCATGACGACAAAGTCCGGATAGCTACGTTTAATCCGGCGCCACACGTCCTCACTTTCTGTATAAGCGGCTAGGTTGTCGCTGTCTAATCGCCAAATTGCGTTCTCCATCTCGTTCACTTCCTAAGATTAACGTTTTAAAGTGTTAAAGTTAGTGCGCAAAATAATAAGCGCCTCTTACAGCGCCAATTTGTCGGACTCCTTCGCTCTCTGAATTGCAGTTAATACGTCTTCTCCGGTGCCGAACACTTGAGCGATCCGGATACGTAGATTATGGGATACTGGACGGTGACCTCCTTCAACCGCAGCGATACAGGAACGCGAAACGGACAACGCTTCTGCGAAATCCGTTTGACGCATATTCCGAGATATTCGGATTGCTCTAACTGATTGTGCATCCACGGTTACAAACCTCCCTTCAATATTCTTCTTGTTACTTTTGCTTCAAATAAAATATCTCGTTGGCGGGATACCGCCTATACATACTACTGGAATAAAGTTCGATTACATTAGGCCGTTTTCGCCTTAACTTTCCGTATTTTAGCGAGTAATCTGTCTCGCTCTACTTGGCAGACGGACTTCGGTTTTTGTTTGTAGTGCAGAAGGATGTCACACACTTTTACCCGCCCTGGCTGCGCGCTGTGAGAATAAAACGCATTCCCACAAACCTTGCAAACTCGGACTCGCCGCATGTCAATCCGCGCTAGGGCTTCACCAATGTTCTCCGCTGACCTGCGCTTATCAACCGTTTCCCTATTCCACGGGCTACCGTCTGCATACTGACCAATAAACTCACGCGGATGCTGCTTAACGGATGTCAAAATGCCGGTCAACTCTTCCTCCGACATGTCCGTACGCTCCCCATATAAAACGTCCTCTACTGAGTTTGTCTGCGGGATCGCGTCTTCAAATACGGTACCGCGCGGTTGATAATCGGGGTTAAGCTCAGAACGCTCAAAGCGTAATAACACTTCGCGACCGTTACTGCGGACCTCCTCACGGTATGCCTTCTCCGCGCCGCGAACGGGATACTCCACCTCTCTCTCCGCTACCTCTCCGATATTCATAATGAAGTCCGCGAGGATATCTCCGATCGTCTGGTAAGCTGCGCTCTTTTTGAGAAGCGATGGATGGCGCATTTTCCACATCCAATATAACTGACGCTGGACTCCGCCTTGTTCGAGCTCATCAGTAAGCTGACGGACCAGTTCGGGGCGCCAGGCGCTAGGTGCGTCCTTATGTTCGATTACAAACTCCTGGATTTTTTTGAGAACCTCAGTTTTGCTTGTCATTGTCGTTTCCCCCTTGTGGTTGTTGAACGGTTTAACTTCCGCGTATCGTTTGTTCTTACTCTTCTTTTTCCCCGCGCTATTCATCCCCTACATACCTTTATGCGCGTCAGAACACTGTCCCGTGAGGTTCAATGAGCGTATGCGAATTTAACCGAGCGGTAATGTTTATTCTTATTAGTTCGTTCTTGTTACTTCGTTCTTATTATTTTCCTACAAACGGATCGCGACGATTCCTAAATACGGGATTTAAGCCGCTCCGTTTATGGGAATCGCTGTCTCTGGTGCTTGCTCCTCTAGCGGGTAGAATAACGGAAGATAGAGCTTCTTTGTGTTACCTGCCCACGGAATCTTCTTCGTAATGAGTAGCCCTTCGATCTCAAGTATCTGGCACAGCGGTTTAATTCGATCGCTATGAATACCGGTATCCTCGCGAATCTGTTTTACGGTAGGGAACGCCCACATATAGAAATCATTCGACTCTGTACCGTTCACATACGAGTGAAGGTAAAGAAGAAGGAATATAGCGTCGCGGGCGTCATTCTTCTTATATTTATCGCCGAGCTCTTTCAGATGAACGCGGAACAACGAATGCAACGACGGGGAGTACCCGCCGTGTTCGCTCTCCAGTACCTTCGCCTTCTGCCTAACCGCTAATTGCGCGAGTTCTCCGAGACTACTCATGAGCTCGCCGCCTCCTCTCTCCAATAAGTCCGCCGAAACTCCTCGTATGTCAGCGGCTCAAGCGGTTCGTATACGAGTTTGTTCGCAATACGATCCGACTTCGTAACCCTTAGCAACCCGTAACGGCGCAGGACCTCCGTATGTTGCCGTATTTTATGCGCGGACATGCCCGTTTCCGCCGTTATATCCGCCTGCCTGAGCCATGCCATGCCATACATTGCGTGGTCCGCCTTGTTCTGACGCCAGGATAACAAGTACCCGTATAAGCCCACCGTTTCCAAGGTAAACCCGTCGAGTAACGGGTACCTCCGGAAAAGGATGTTTGGAATGCGCGCAAATCCGTCATTGTGTACGTCGTTAGTCATTGCGATGCTCCTTTCGTTACTAAGATTGAAATCGCACGTTCAGCCTTTCTTATTGCGTTTTCTGTATGAGCCGTAACTGTCTCAAACTCACTTTGAATGCGACAAGCAATGTCGTTACCATCAGGAACATTTCCTTCTCGATAGATCGATATTTGTTGTTGAAGTTGGTCATAAACTTGTTTTAATGATCGAGAACAACGTAAGTGTCCAGCTTTTAAGCCTCGCGGAGCCGATAGTTCCTCACACTCCTGTAAGGCCATTTGCATTTTTCTGTTCTCCCGGTCAACTAGCATCTGGAATGTAGCAAATGATACTCCATCTTCCCAAACCAGTTCATGCGTTTTGAATAATAGATCTAATGCATTAGTAAATTTGCCTGTTTGCTCTACTACTTTTGTTGCATAGGTAAGGTTCATCATAATAAATCGCTCCCTTTTCGTTTTGGTTTTATGTGAAGCGGAATGTTCCGCGGAAACCCTATACTCCTTTGTTGCCGGCCGATTGCATTTCGCACAATTACGGTCCTACTTGATTTGACGACTCTTATTCACGTTTCGCACACTTTCGCCTATTATTTTATCTACAGCGAAATGCGAATCCGCACAGTCAGTCGGAAATTTCGTTATACTTATATTGACAACTACCGATCGTCCTTCGAACACTTTACGGAAAATTTCTCTATGCCGTATTAACTCCGCTCACCTCCAATTTCGGGTATACTCTACTAATGCCGGCGGATTCAATTCTCGGGCGTCTTATACTGTTATAGTGCCGACCGATTGTGATCTCGGGTGTATTCCGAAAAATCCTTCTATATTTTATAAGGACATTATTTTGACTAGTTGGGGCACGTTTTTCACAAATATGTGTCTAATTTGTGACGTCGCTTTTATCTGCGGCCTCCCCAACATACTGCTTAGAAAAAATCCCTATACTTAATAAAGGCACATTTTCTCCACCAAAGTGGGACATTCCCTCCAAAACTTTTTACTCAAAAACGAAACTCTTTCTTTTACCTTGCGTATTACTTGGTATAACAACGGAAAAGAGCGCGCCTATGCGATAGCCAATCGCCGCTCTCTCCGTCATTGAAGAGCGTAAGTTCCCGCTTACACTCGATATATGTGAACGCGCTGCCTGAACGAAGGTTGCCGCCTTCGTGCCGCGGAATATTCAAAGGAAGGCCGGAATAGTTGGCGCTAGACCGGCGAAATGTACCGAGCAATTGGCGTTACTCAGTGTAAAGTATCCGCATATCGATCCGTTAGTTGGCGCTAACGGTACGGATAGTAAAACGAAATTAGGCGATTGCTTCAACGGTTAAAGGAATTTTCGATACAATGAATCCGAGATCGGCCGCTTGTTCCAACGTGACATATTCTGTGTTCGCGATGGATCGGCGGTCTATTTTGGTTAGGATGCGGAAGAATGCGCCAGGTAACACAACGATCTGCTGGCGTCGGCGGTTGCTGTTAGGATGGAATGATTCGTCAATAAGCGTAACAATGAAATTACCAGTGCGATGATCGCGTACATAACCAATTTCGACTACTGTCGTTTGTTCCATGAATGCCTCCTCAACGTTTTAAGCCCGCGCGGCTATTAGTTTGGTTATATCACCGTTACAATACGTTGTTACATGATACTTGCGGAAGTTCCGCGACCGTCCGGACATAGTCCGTAGGTTTCGTCTGAGCTCCGCGCACAGACTCGTCAGGCGGTTATATCGTTTGAAACTCGAACAGTCCCGTCATATCATCGAGTACATCGCGCGCCAACCAATCCAGCGCTGATACATTACGCAGCTTCTCAATAATTCTCGCTACAATTAACTCCGGATCGCCATCGACGTTCTGTGCGAGGTGAATGCCGCATGTGGCCGTATCCTCGACGTAGTAGCGCGTGAGGTGGCCGAGTCTGATCGGAATGACGCGGACTAAGAAAATGGTGCAATGCGAGAGATAAATCGCAGTGTTGCTGTTTACGAGCCAGGCCGGAGTTAAAGCGTGGTCCTCCGCCTTCTCTTCCCATACGTGTAGGATGAACACTTTAGCCAGCGTGCTCATGCCACGATCTCCTTCGTTATCACCAGAATGCAATAAAGTGCGCGCAGGAGTTTGACGAACCGGCGGGCGAATTTGCTCGTTTCAATGTTGTTAGATGTATTTTTAGTATTATTAATAGTGAGTTGCATATTATGTATCCCCTTTTCGAATGAATTTTAAGAAGCTCAGAACGACGATGTTGCGAAAGTTGAAACCGTTTGATACTATAATACGTATAAGTTGTTAACGAGTTATCTTGTCAACTAGTTTACTTGATTACTAATATACACCCCGATTGTAACGTTGTCAACTAGTTTACTACATTATTTTGGAGGAATTTTTGTGGCTATTCGGTTCTCACTGGATAAGATAATGAAAGAACGCGGGCTCGAGCAAAAAGACATTGTTCATATCACGGGCATAAACCGTAACACCGTAAAGGCTCTAGCTTTAAATGCTAACGCGCGGATCGACTTCCCAACGCTGAATACATTATGTGCAAAGCTTGGCGTACTGCCTGGCGATCTGATCGAATACATACCGGATGAAAACGAAGAGGGCCGCTAATCATACGTGGCTCTTTTTTGCGTGGTTTTACCGTGAAATCAGCGTGTTTAGGCTTCGGTAAGGCGAACGTACCTGCACGGGCTGGATGTGGGGATTATACGGTGATTCGACGTAGAAAACGAGAAAGAACCGCTAACCCTGCTTGCGGGCTGCGGTCTTGTTTGGCAAAAACGCTGTTTTAGCACTTAATGTCTTGGGTACTCCCCAAGCACGTCCATTTCTTCTGCAAAAGCATCAACATAGTCATATTCTTGAGAAAATAAGAATTCATTATACTCATCCTCGATTTCATTAGCTGTTATGTACTCAACATCAAAATCATCTTTTAAAGTTCTAAACAATAAGTTCCGATACTTCACTACCCCGTCCAATCCTGCATTTATTAAATCATTATTAATATCATCATGAATTGTTTGTATCTCGGATTTACTTTTTGAGAAATCAGAATAATTTTTACTAATGAAGTAAATTTCATCATCCGGTAGTATGTCCACGTATTTTTTTATGTTTAGCAAGGTCTCTACAATAAGGGCATCTTGGGATGAATCCTTATTCGTATGAAGAGGTGCCTTCTTGAATAACTTCCTTTTCTGTACACTAGCAATTAAATCATTGTCTGTTTTAATAATTGTCCCCATGTCAAATAAACTACTTACATTAATGTTTAGTCCCTTAATGTAATTTTCTTTATTATTATCTAGTCGAACCTTGTATTCTCTCAAGCTTTTCACAGTTTCTTTGACAGTGTTTTTGTACTTGGGTAGCTCATGTTCTGTATTAATCCAATAGCTTTCTTCCATTAGGTTAATCATATTTCTAACATTGATATCAATATTACATACTAAATTATTGATGTTTCTTTGGGTTTCTATAACAACAATTTCAGGCACTATCAAACGGGCGGTGCCCCATTTTAATAGACTATCTAATCTTGAAATAGTTTCAGGCGGACTTAATTTTGTTCTGGAAAAAAGCATGTCAAGATAGATGTTAGTGTCTAGTAATAAATACTTCATGGTACTCCCCCTATTTATCCTGAATATTTAAACGTACAGACTCCGCGCATTACGCTCATTTCCGTAAACTCCGCTACCAACGAGCTCCGCGCCAATAAATATAACGATGGGTGTCCGGTCCATTCGCGCGGTATAAAGTTGGATATCGGAGGTCAGCGGACGCATATATAGACGTAGTCCTTTCGTTGTGGGCTACGTATATACTTCGCCAAATTGGCGCAAATTTCCTGCTAAAAGTGCTGTAGTGTAAGTCCTTGTTACATCATCGGCCGAGCCTTCAGTTAGTTCGTTTTCTTCTTGATTTTTAGATATTCCGTTGTTCTATCATCCATATGATCTTCTATCAGTTTGTGGATTTTTTCTGAGATATCTATGTATTTACTAACTCGTTCTTTCATTCTATTCTCGCCGTCTCTTCGAAAATAGAGATCAAATTCCTTAACAAACAGTCTTGCACCTGACAGATTTTTCATATTCACGTCAAGTACAGCAAATGAATCTACATCTAGTGATTTTATAAGATCAGATATTTTATCCTGAACTATATCCATAAAATCAACTATGTAATCTAACTGCATTGCCAACGTGTCAGAAATATTTACTTTATAAGAACCATCCTCGAGCTCTTCGCCGCACTCAAAAATTTCTACATTTTTAATAAATGATGTATTGTTAACAATATAATACAGAACACTGATGTCCTGGTAGTACTTATCTACTTTTCTATCCTCTCGTTGTGATGTGATCGTCATTTTGACACCCAAATAAGTTATTATACCTCCTATAATTGAGCCCGCGAAGGCTAACAAATCCCAACCATATTTTTGAAATGCCAAAACAGTAACTCCTAAGTAAGAAAATAAAAGTATTAGTACGCAGGAAACTGAAGCTCCTAAGAAGCAGTAAATTAAGTAATTCTTAACTTTCTTCATATTGATAGCCAACTTTCATTCTGAGTTTTATAGTTCATCTTACTATACTAAAGGGTTAGAATTTGGTAAATAGATAGCTTCTCGTTCATTGCTCTGATCTATCGAACAGAAAGGAGCGCCGCAATGACAACGAATGAACTAACACTCTCATCCGACCTCCCAACGCTAACCGCAGAGATCAACGCGTACAAACGCGTGGCAGGCGAAGCTATATTCGAAATCGGTAAGCGTCTCAAATCGGTACGCGACGCGAAGATTGATGCGGAAACGGCGGACGAACGCAGGCTTGCACAACAGCGCGAGGATGCAGGCGGCTGGATACGTTGGCTCGAAGGGCACGTTGAATTTAAGCGGTCACAGGCGCACATGTTCATTGAGGCGTTCTCGACACTCGGACCTGACGTTTGCACGTTCAAACATGCAGGGCTCCGAGCACTCTACGAAATTGCAACGCTACCACCCGAAGAACGAACGCGAGGCCACACGCTCAGTTCCGGCGCTACAAAGACACCAGACAGCATGACCGTGCGTGAGCTACGCGAAGTCAAAGCCGCACTCAAGGCGGAACGAGAGGCGCGAGAGTACGCCGAAGCACGCGCACAGAAAGCGGAGGATGATTACGATGTTATCCGCGATACGCTTGACGCACCATTTAGAGCTCAGGTTCAATGTGAACCCGACGTTCGAATGAGGTGAGTACGCGTGGGAAATACGTGTTGTATACATGCACTGAAATCGTGCGACATCACATGTTTTGACAACAATCGATGTGACACTTCTTCGCGGTTGTGGATTGCAGAAATAATTATATAGTTCCTTTTCCACATATTTGGTAGTATAAAAGAAAAGCTTATTAGGAGGATGTTAGATGAAAAGAAAACTACTTGTTTCTTCAATAATTGGCGCGTCATTGTTTGCGTCATTTACCATGGGGGCATTCGCGGCATCAAAAACAATGCTTTTAATTAACGGCCAAAAATCTGATATTTCCATTAAGGTCATTGATGGAACAAGTTATGTCCCATTAAAAGAAATTTCAAAAGTATTTAATGCTGGTGTTACATATAATAGCAGTAATAATAGCATTAATCTCACCTCATCTGATATCAGTATCCCTACCACAAATACTCAAAAGCAAACTACGACATCACTTACAGATGCAAAAAGCATCGAAAAATATCTTCATGAAACTTATGGAGTGAAGTCTCCACTTAAAACATCACTTACCGACATAAAATTTAGTTTTAGCGTTACAGAAAACAAATCTAAATTTGAAGCATATGACTTTCTTATTAACTTTCATTATGATGTGAAAAGTGTAGACCAACTCATCTTTGATAACCAAAATTCAATCGATTCTAACTCAGTGCTCAAAGCAACAAAAACAGAAAGTCAAATCAAACAATTCATTGAAGAATTTGCGAAGAACCTTGCTGTTAAGTTACCTACAAAGAAAATTAAAGGCATTACTGACGGGAGCTACTATAAATACCCAACTCTAAAGGTTGAACCCATAGGGTACGTTAAAAATGTATGGGTTACTTATGAATTTAAAGACCCTACTTCTTACTTTGCTGATTATAACAGCCCTTTAGCAGAATACGGCGATACTAAGGTTTCTCCGTTCAAGTGGGCACCGATCAAATAAACGAAGAAAAGGCGCAGCCTCAACGGAATCTCTCCCGCGAGAACTGCGCCCTCTTTTTATTCTTCGTCTTCCTCCACGCTAATCTTCGTTAACCTCTTCCTCTTCGGTTCCTCGTCCGCGATTTTATTTAGCGGTGAAGTTTTCGCGTGTTCAACCTTCAAGTCATCGTTAATCAGCGCGACGTATCGCTTAGTCATTTCCATCGTCGTATGACCGAGTGTCTTTTGTACCGCGAAGGTAGATGAGCCATTACGGATTGATTCTAGCGCGTAGATATGCCGCAGATCATAAGGCCGGATGTGAACGCCGATCTTCTTACTGTGACGCTCAAGTCTATCGCCCCATACGTGACGGTTCAGCTTGTTTCCTTCATTCGTGCAGAATATCGGAACCTTATCCGCCCAACTCAGCGGCCGCACGCGTATTAGCCTGCTTATCGCCTTGATTGTCGCGTCTGATATCGGTAGATCACGGGAGCGCCGCGTCTTCGCCGTTAACGCCGTTACGTGAATCTCGCGAGCTTTGGGACGAAAGTTGCTCGGAACTAGCGCCAGGGCTTCCGATGGACGAATACCGGTATCCAGCGTCAATAAGATCAGCGCGTAATCACGTAGGCCGACGAACGTTGATTGATCGGGAACCGTTAGTAGTTCGCGGAGAACTTCGATATCAACGCTGACCCGGCGGCCTTCTTCGTAGCGCTTTTTAAGCTTAGCGATAGGATTTTCTCTAACATAGTTGTTCTCTACGCACCAGTTCAGGAATGAGCGCAAATATACAAGGCGGCTATTATACGTTGCCGGTGCGATATCAGGCTGCGCGAGATGTTCGTATAGCATCGTTTTTAGATTATACGGAGAGTTCCACGCGTCAGGGAACCGCGACATAAAGAGATTCACGCTCTGCCGATAGTCCTTGATCGTTTGTTTACTTAACCCTTGGACGCGTTTCCAGTTCAGAAACTCCGTTAAACATTCTTCCCAGGTTCGAATTTTCAGGCGGTCCTCAAATCGTTTTCTCATCTGCCTACTCGATTCTTAATGAACTTACTTGATGGTGAAAACTGGTCGTGACTGCGCCGGACATCCTCAGTATCCATCTGAATATAGCGTCTCATTGTTCGGATATCTGACCATCCGCCCATCTTCTGTATGGTAAAAGGATCAGCTCCGTTTACGACCATAGCTCTTGCCCATGTATGCCTATATACGTGCGCGGTCATCTTCTTCCCTTCAACGCCAGCCTTCTCACCGTGATACTTCAACCTCTTATTAAATTGATTCGCGGATATCGGATCACCGAAGCACGAAAGAAATATCCGATCTGTAGTAAAGTGTTGTCTGTTCTCATCAATAAGCTGCAGAAGTAACTTCGCCACTGCTGCAGAGAACGGTACCATGCGCGGCTTACGGTTTTTATTAGCTTCACCGGACAACGTAATGAACCGCGTCTGAAAGTCGATATCACCGATACGTAGACCGAGCATTTCAGATACGCGGCAACCACTATCGAGCATCAGCATAATGCCGACATAATCGCGGAATCCCACGAAGTCCCTTCGGTTCGGTTGCGCTAATATTGCGGTAATCTCATCATCCGTCAGACAGTTCGTTAAATCTACGTCTTGGCGCAGTAGCTTTACTTTACTCACTGGATTCACTTCGATTAACTCGTCGCGCTCAAGCTGGTTGAAGATCGCCTTTAACGTTCGAATACGAATATTAACGGTCGTGTCCGATAACCCGACGCGCTGACCCTCCGACGGTATATGCTTATGTCCTTCGTAACGTACGCGATCGTACTTCATATACGAAATATGGTCGCGGATAATGCCGATGTCGATGTGTTCAATAAGCGTAATTTCCGGATGAAACTCGTGCAGCCAAGTAACGAAATAGCCGTAATGCTTTGCGTAATCATTAAGCGTCCTTTCGCGTAGTCCCTCCACCTTTTTTGCGCTGATTACGAAATCAAGCGCCTGCTCTAATGTAAGTTCCGGGTACAACCGTACATCTCGCGCACCAACTGGAGCACGCCGTTCTCGCTTCTTTAACGCCATAACAAAAAGACCTCCATAACGTTATTAGTACGAGACTAATACGCCATAGAGGCCGTGATCCTCAACCCTGAAATGCCCTTTCAAGGGTTGTTAACGTTCATCATTCGGGGTTGTTAACCTACCGAAATACCTGCGCAATCCGCAATCCCCACCGTTCAGGCTACCGTCATAGGCTTGCGTCCGTCACCCGGAGTTAAACACGCTCAAACCCGTGCCAGATTAACAATCCTTATCCGGTACACCCGCTTCTTCTCTCGTACGGAACGATGAACCGCAGCCGCATGTGGCTACTGCGTTCGGGTTATGAATGGTGAAGCCGCCAGACATGCCGGATTCTTCAAAGTCAATTTCAAGTCCATTCAAATATTTCACATTTTCTTTCTCCACAACAACCTTCATGTCATGAATGTCCATATATATATCCTCATCGGACTCTTTATCGTCAAAGCCCATGGCGTACGAAAATCCGGTACAACCGCCCGGTGCTACGCCAAGACGCAGGAACATTCCGGGTGTCTCTTGCTGTGCAAGCATCTCTTTCAATCGGTCAGCAGCCGTTTCGCTAATGTTAATCATGCCAGGTCACTCTCCTTTTCATCGACTCTTCCCTTTAAATTATACTCCACCCCGTCAAGGGGCTCAAGTCATGTTTGCCCGTTTCCGCGTTCACCCTGAACTCCTTTTTCTTCCCAGTGTATTGAACCCCCGGGACGCGAGGTTTATAATGGATAGGTGGTCACTCTGAAAATGTCAATATTTTGCCATGACTTATTCGGATGATGGTCATATATAGAGTTGTAATTTTTTTCACATTTCGAGACTGTACTGCAGTCCCCAATGCATAGAGAGTCGCCAGACTCATTTTGGAAAAATGAAACTTTCGCATGCAGCACAAGCTGCACCGGGTAATAAGAGTTAGTCTTTTATAAAGAAGGCGGCAGTTGACCGCATCTTTGCTATGTAGTTCTGCTTAGAAGCCCTACACATCACAACTCGAATTCCGGTAAAGAACAGGAGGAAACAGCATGTCTACATTGGTAACACCGTTCACAGACAAAAGAATGGCTGAAATCGTTGAGAAAGTGCAGAACGGCGTAAGGCTGAGCGTAGAAGACGGCGTCTATCTGTACCAAACAGATGATCTGCTGACTTTGGGCCAGCTGGCCAATGAGGCCAATCTGCGGAAGAATGGCAAGAAAGTTTATTTTATCGAGAACATGAGCCTTTATTTCACCAACGTATGCGAAGCTCGCTGCGCGTTTTGTAATTTCCGCAAAGACCAGGGTGAGGAAGGCTCTTATACGTTATCCGGTCCTGAGATGATCGATTACGTGGAACAGCATATTCATCCGGGTGTGCGTGAATTCCACATTGTCGGTGGACATAACAACCATGTTCCTTTTCAATATTATGTCGATTCCCTGCGTGCTTTAAACGAAAAATATCCGGATGTTACGCTGAAGGCGTACACTGCTGCAGAGATTGATTTCTTCACCCGCATCAGCGGCCTGAGCATTAAGGAAGTGCTGCAAGAGCTGCAAAAGGCTGGTCTGAAGTCCCTGACGGGCGGCGGCGCAGAGATTCTGTCAGATGAATATCGTAAAAAAATGCGTGTAGATAAAGCGAACGTAGATCGCTATCTCGAAGTTCACCGTACTGCTCATAATCTGGGCATGCGTACACATACTACGATGCTTTATGGCTCCATCGAGTCCTACGAGGATCGTGTAAACCATATGGCGCAGATTCGTGAATTACAAGATGAAACCAACGGATTTATGGTGTTCATTCCGCTGTCCATGCAGCCAAAAAGCAAATCTGCAAGCATTATGCGCCGTAACTCTGCGTATGAGGATCTCAAAACGATTGCAATCAGCCGCCTGATGCTGGATAACATTCAGCACGTGAAGGCTTACTTCATTAATATTGGTCCGCAGCTGACACAAGTAGCGCTGAGTTTTGGTGCATCTGACGTGCATGGTACCATTGTACGCGAGAAAATAAGCCATGCTGCTGGCGCACTGACACCGGAAGGGCTGACACGCAAAGAGCTGATCTGGCTCGTCAAAGGAGCAGGTCGTATTCCTGTTGAACGGGATACGTTCTACAATGAAATCCAGGTTTACGAATAGTTCTGTTCCCTCACAACAATAATAATCTGAAACAATAATTACAACAGCAAAGGCATCACTCATCCAGGAACGAAACCTTCTTTAATCAGGGGCACGTTTTATACAGAGTGGTGCTTAACTGTGGTCTCATATCTCAAATTTTCAATTTCTCAATCTTAACTATTTATTTTTTTAAAACTAAACAACACACAGAGCAGCTATGTCAATGCATAGCTGTTCTGCAGGTTACAGCCCCAACGCTTGGGACTGATGCAGAAAGGAAGCCGAGTCATGAAAAATTTCGTCATTCTTGGAGGCGGCTATGGCGGCCTCACCATCATCAAGGAACTTCTGGAAGGTAAAATCCCTGCAGACACACAGATTATTCTGGTGGACCGCAGCCCATTCCAGGGGTTGAAGACCGAATACTACGCACTCGCAGCAGGAACCGTATCGGATTACGATCTGCGCATCCATTTCCCGGTCAATGAGAAAGTCACCCACCGCTTCGGTGAAGTAACTGCCATTAACCTGGAGCAGCGTCAGATTGAATTTGAAGGTCAGGAGCCGCTTGAATATGACAAGCTTGTGATTGGACTCGGATGTACGGATCGTTTTCACAACACCCCCGGCGCCGAGGAATATAGCTGTACCATTCAAAGCTTCAGCAAAACACGCGAGACCTATCTTCGTCTTAACGAAGTCAAAGCTTATGGCCATGTCCACATCGTGGGCGGCGGTCTAAGCGGAGTGGAGATGGCTGCCGAGCTCCGTGAAAGCAGACCCGACCTGAATATCACCATTCTGGATCGTGGTGAGCGGGTACTCTCTGCCTTCCCTCAACGTCTCTCCTCTTATGTTCATGAGTGGTTCGGTGAGCATCAGGTGGAAGCGCGTGGACATATCGCCATCTCCCGGGTTGAACCTAACGCCATTTATAACCGCGACGAACAAATTCAGACAGATGCCGTTGTATGGACGGCGGGTATCCAGCCGGTGAAGGTGGTTCAGGACCTCAATGTAACCAAGGACCCACAGGGTCGTGTCGTGTTAAACGAATATTATCAAATTCCGGAGTATACCGACGTGTATGTTGTAGGTGACTGTGCTAGTGTACCTTATGCACCAAGTGGTCAGGCTGCGGAGGTTCAGGGTGAGCAAATCGCTCATATTCAGCATGCGCTTTGGAAAGGCGAAAAGCCCAATCCGCAGCCGCTCAAGCTTCGCGGCACATTAGGCGCACTCGGCAAGAAGGCTGGATTTGGGCTAATGGGCAAAACGTCCATGATGGGACGTGTGCCTCGTATTTTGAAAAGCGGTGTGCTCTGGATGTCCAAGCGCCATCTCGGTTAATTAATCAAGATCGAGCTCATCCCATGCATCCGCTTCGGCGATTTTGGCAAGAATGGCGCTGTATAGATCCTCCACTTTGTCCGTGGTCACCACTTCACCATTAACCAAGGCAAAAGGGGTCATATAACATTGACCGCAATTGGTCAGACAGCCATATTCGATGACGTCATAGTCCGGATTTTCATCCAGTTGATCCATGACTTCATCTGTGCCAAAATGCATATTGTTAGCGCAAAATTCAATAATTGGTCTCATTTCATTCACCTGCTTTGTTTGACCATTTTAATTTGTGGTCGTTTGTAATATACTATAAGGAGGAAAGGAGTTGAACAATATGAGCGAAAACGCACAAAGCACCATGTATGATGAGGTATCTGATGTGCTTGATAAACTTCGTCCGTTCCTGCAGCGCGATGGCGGTGACGTGGAACTGGTCGACGTGGAGGACGGCATCATTAAGCTGAAACTGGTCGGTGCCTGCGGCAGCTGCCCAAGCTCCACCATTACATTAAAAGCCGGGATTGAACGCGCCCTTCTTGAAGAAGTTGAGGGTGTACAAGAAGTCGTACAAGTATTCTAATCAATCCTTCACGAAATAAACCTCAGAGAGCCTTTCGCTTCGTAAGAAGCGGAGGGCTCTTTTTTTGGTACCCTTTTATATTGTTGGCCTGATCGGATCAAGCCCTCCAGACACATCCATAATGTTACCTGTAATAAAATCCGAATGATCCAGGCACAGATACGTAATCACTCTTGCTATATCTTCTCCGCTGCCGGGGCGCCCTCTTGGCGTTTCCTTATCAGGTATGTTCACAATGTCATCAATGGTTTTCTCTTTATTTGCACCACGAATATCTCCAGGACATACCATGTTCACCGTAATCCCGTAAGGCGCTTCTTCCACGGCGAGTGTCTTTGTAAACGAAACCAGCCCCACCTTCGCAGCAGCATATACGGCACGATGAGGCCACGACCTCGCTTCACCGGCATGACTGAAGCCAAAATGAATAATCCGCCCCCACTGCTTGCGGCGCATTTTCGGCAGGACGAGCTGATCCAGAATCATCGGTCCCAGCAGGTTTCCCTGCACTAACATCTGCACCTCTGCCTCGGAATAGTCCGCAAACACCCGGCGCTCACGTACGAATGGCCCCGCGTTATTTACTAAAATATCGATATGCCCCAGCTGCGCTTCCACGGCAGCTACAAGCGCATGAATCTCTTCAGCTTTGGATATGTCTGCCTGTACAGCAATACAACGCACGCCTTTGGCAATAATCTGAGCCTGAAGCGCTTCAGCCTCTGATCGGCTGTGGACATAATTGAGGGCAATATGGCATCCTTGATCTGCCAGACTAAGTGCTGTCATTTTCCCAAGGCCTTTGGCACTTCCCGTTATGAGGGCAATCTTTCCCTTCACGTTCATCCCCCTCTTCAAAGAGCAGTCACTCATCCAGTATAAAAGATTTATGCTTCCCTCACAACTTGCCTGCTCTTCACAATCTGTTCCAGTTTCAAAAATGCGTATATCAGGGACCATGTCCTTATTTCTAATTACAATCATGAATTGAATATCAGGACTTTTGTAGGAAAATAAACCCTTAACATCCATAAATACCTTGATCAAATGTAAATTGCTGTGGTACCCTCGATAAGTCATTATTATCTTATGATGATAACGACATAATACAATCAACATGTACATGCCTGCATTACATGTGTTGAAAGGAATCAAAGTAATGAACAAGAAATGGCTGCACCTCGTATTCTCTCTGCTTCTTATTGTCACATGGCAATTCACATCATGCGTGAAGGTATTTGCGGCTAGTGACAGCTCCACCACCACAGATTATGAATGGAAGGATGGACCTGCAACCGTATCGCTCGATGATAAAGCTACATTAAAGGTAGCGGAAGATCTGATGTTTCTGGATGCAGACAATACCAAGCGATTTATGGAGGACTCTGAATCTTTCCCTAACGGAAGTGAGATTGGAAGTCTATACGGTGCTGGTGAACAATCCAATTGGTATGTCATTTTTGAGTATAATCATACAGGACATATTGATGATAGTGACAAAAACGATCTGGATGCCAATGAACTGCTGGAGAGCTACAAACGCGGCACAGAAGAGCAAAACAAAAAAACGAGTGCTGATAATCAGTTGAACGTTGTCGGTTGGGATATCGAGCCTGCCTATGATAACAGCAAGCATCAATTGCGATATTCATTAGCATTAGAGGATGCACAGCAGGAAGCACTTGTGAATTACAACGTAAATGTATTGACACGTGAAGGATATATTGGCGTTATTCTTGTCTCGGACAGTGCTAACTTTGAACAAAATCGCAAGCAATTTGAAGAACATGTGCTGAATAATCTTACGGTTAACAGCGGCTATACATACGGTGAATTTGATGCTTCTCTGGATAAAAAATCGGAGCTTGGCCTTACCGGCCTTATTTTGGGTGGAGCCGGGGTTGCCGTTGCCAAAAAGGTTGGTCTGCTGCTCCTGCTCAAAAAAGGCTGGATTTTCATCGTTGCAGCCCTCGCTGGTGCGTTCGGATGGCTGCGCCGTAAACTTACTGGCCGAAAAGATGCAGCCGCCGCATCACCAACGGAATCGTCAGAGGCTCCCGCGCTCTCCCCTGCGGAAGAAGCGTATCAGCAGCATGCTGCGGGACAGGAGTCTTTATCGTCTGCAGAAGATGACGATAAAGACAAAAGATTATCGTAGGCTGCTTTAGTTAGCCTTCCCTTAGTCCTTTGCTCATAAGGCTCTATGATGCTCATCTAAAGAAAGCCCCGTACATTTCAAAATAAGAAATGTGCGGGGCTTTTAATTTAAACTATTCCTTTATGACCTTAAATAACATATTTCTTTATCACCTTAAAACGCAGGTTCAACTGCACCTTGGTAACGTTCTTTGATGAATTTTTTCACTTCTTCGGAGTGAAGAGCTTCAGCCAGCTTTTTGATGGCATCTGCGTCTTTATTATCCTCACGGGATACCAGAATGTTGGCATATGGATTGCCTTGCAGGTCTTCAATCAGCAGTGCATCTTTAGCCGGATTAAGATTAGCTTCCAGTGCATAGTTTGAATTGATGAACACCAGATCAGCTTCATCCAGCTGACGAGGCATCATCGCGGCATCGAGCTCAATAATATCCAGATTTTTCGGATTCGCTGTAATGTCCTGTTTCGTGGAAGTAATGTTGGTATTGTCTTTGAGTGTAATCAGACCTTTCTTCGCCAGCAGCAGGAGTGCACGTCCGCCATTGGAAGGGTCATTAGGAATCGCTACTTTTGCGCCGTCTTTCAGTTCATCCAGCGATTTAATCTTTTTGGAGTAACCACCAAAAGGTTCTACATGAACCGGCGTTACAGCAACCAGGTGGAAGCCGCGCTCTTTATTTTGCACATCAAGGTAAGGCTGATGCTGGAAGAAGTTCGCATCCAGTTTGCCATCCTCCAGCTGCTGGTTTGGCTGTACATAGTCATTGAATGTAACAACCTGCAAGCGGATGCCCTCCGCTTCAAGCACAGGTTTGATGCTTTCCAGGATTTCAGCATGAGGTGTAGGAGAAGCCCCGACTTTCAATTCAACGGTACGCGGAGCGCCCGCTGAATTATCCGCACCGCTGTCCGATTTCTTGTTGTTTCCGCAAGCTGCAAGCACTGCGATTAACATCAAGCTGAGTAGAACAATAGACCATTTTTTCATCTGTAAAACCCCTTCGCCTTATATTTTTTCATCTATGTGTTATTTCCTGGTGAAATAAATGACCAGACGATCGCCAAGCATCTGCAGAAGCTGGACCAGAATAATCATGGATATAACAGAAATAATCATGATTTCGTTCTGATAACGGTAGTATCCGTAGTTAATTGCCAACGTTCCCAATCCGCCGCCGCCAACCATACCCGCCATAGCCGTGTATGATACCAGAGTAACAATCGTGATGGTAATGCTGGCAAGCAGACCCGGTAGAGCTTCTGGCAACAGCACTCGTCTGACAATCTGTCCTGTAGATGCCCCCATTGCCTGTGCCGCTTCAATGACGCCGCGATCCACTTCTCGCAACGTATTCTCTACGAGACGTGCAAAGTACGGCGCAGCAGAGATAACAAGAGGTGGAATGACGCCGAGCACCCCAGTAGCTGTCCCCACCAGCGCACGTGAAACTGGAATCAGAGCAACAATTAATATGATAAAAGGTACAGAACGTAAGATGTTAACAATGACAGACAAAACAACATAGGTTACTCGAGATCTGGCTGATGCGGATCGCCCTGTCATGAACAGAATTACACCAAGCGGCAGACCAAGCAGAACGGTGAACAAGCCGGATGCGGCCAAAATTTGTAACGTCTCAATCGAGGCGGTGCCAACCTCATCCCAGTTTACTTTTGAAAAATCCATTAACGAAGCACCTCCACATCAAGTCCTTCTGCAGCAAGCTCGGATAACGTCTGCTCAATGGCTTGAACATCGCCCTCGAATCTTACAGTTAATTGACCATAGGGAACTTGCTTGATCGTAGAGATTGTGCCCTGCAGAATGGCAAAATCCACGCCGGTTTTGCGAACCGTTCTGGATAAAATCGCTTCATACGTTTTGTTTCCCAAAAACGACACTTTCACCAGCTTGGATGATACACCTGTTCCGAGCTCCGTTCCGGCATTCGCAAGCACCATTTCTTCCAGCGCCAGTCCACCTTCACGATCACGACTCACAAAATCCCGAGTTATCGCATGCTGCGGCTTCAGGAACACTTCAGTTACCGGCCCTTGCTCTACAATGCCACCTTGATGGATTACTGCCACCCGGTCGCAGATGGTCTGAATCACATGCATCTCGTGCGTGATAAGCACAATCGTCAGATTATACTTTTCGTTGATATCCAGGAGCAGCTTCAGAATTGAATTCGTTGTCTGCGGGTCAAGCGCAGAGGTCGCCTCATCACAGAGAAGCACACTTGGATCACTTGCAAGCGCTCGTGCTATGCCAACCCGCTGTTTCTGTCCGCCCGATAGCTGTGCCGGATATTTGCTGCTGTGCTGCTCCAGACCGACCAAAGCCAGCATCTCCTTCACCTTGCGGTCAATCGCATCCTTGGGTGTATTCACCAGCTTTAACGGAAAAGCAACGTTATCGTACACTGTGGCAGAAGACAACAGATTGAAATGCTGAAAAATCATGCCGATCTTGCGTCTTTGCTGCTGAAGTTCACTTTTGCCAAGCTCCGTCAGGTTAACGCCATCCACCCACACTTCGCCTGCTGTCGGACGTTCCAGCAAGTTAATGCAACGAATCAATGTGCTTTTCCCCGCACCCGAGTGGCCAATAACGCCGAATATTTCACCCTTCTGGATGCTTAGATCAAGCTCTGACAACGCCGTGGTTGTCTTTCCACGCCTGCCATATGTTTTGGTTAATCCAACCAGTTCTATCAATAGTACGGCTCCTTCCCCATCACCTACATATATCTTTACCCGAAGGAAGGGAAAACTCCCCTTTTTACGCGAAAAAAGAGCCCTTTGCAGATACAAAGATGGCTCTTCACGTGAAATGACCTTCTCATCTGCCAAAATCATATTCACTATGATTCTGTAGGAATTAGCACCTAACATCTGTAATGAAACACATTCATGTCATCAGCACAGATCGGTTGCCGGGCTTCATCGGGCCTGTCCCTCCGCCACTCTCGATAAGAGAAATATAATGTTTTGTAGAATTATATAGGTTATTGTAGTTCATCATATATAATGATCGAACTGCATCAAATATTACATCATTAAACTGCATTAAATGCTACAATATCAAAACTGTATTAAATAGTGCATTTTAGATAAATAACAAATCCATGTAAGTTTCTGATCTGCAACTCAGTATAGTCCAAGTATTCCGATTTGTCAAAGGGTATTATTTCATTAAGCTACTGTGGTAAACGAGTAAAAGCTTGATGCCATTATCGCCTCATGCCTTGTTTACGCCAGATTCGAGTGATATATCGATATGCCGTGTGCAGAGTTTCACAGACCATATCCACACCCTGCTGCATCTCCAGCAGATGCTGATCCAGATCCTCCAGCTTGACTTTCCCCTTCATCGTCTGATGCAGCTGCCATAGATCGTCCTGCATTTCAGAGTTCATGTAATGAATCTCCATATTGCGCCGCTTGCGGAGCCTGCTCATGGGTTCACGATAATTTTCCTTGATCTTGATTAATTGCAATGCAAGTGCATGGTGTTCCCGATGATAATCAAATTGCCTAAGTACCGTATAATAAGAGAAATGCACCTTCGTCTTTGAAGTATTCAACTGGAATATTTCATTCAAAACGGTTCCCAGTTTGTCCAGGATGGCAAAGCAGCGAATAAATGCATCCTTATAAAAATAAACATAACGCGCATACTCCGCCTTTTCGGCAGAGGTCATATCTTCGGTAGAGCCGGCAACCACTTTTTTACGAAAATGGGCTGCTGCAAAATAACTCTGCTCCAATTCATCCAATGACGATATCAGCCCTTGCGTCCAGATATAAAGCTTCCTGTAATCATGTTCCGGGTCATGGTCCACATGCATCTGGCGTTCAAATGAATCCAGCGTGTGTGCCATCGTATCCATCGCTTCCTTCAGAATACCCTGATTGACCCGCGGTTTCTCACCAAGTAACGTACGCAGCATAGATGTCCTCCTCTTTCCACTGATGATGCAAAATATATGATGTCACAGCTGCTGGACAGTCACTACCTCTCCCCAATAACCGCTGCAAATACTGTAATCATTATAACTTGGTTTAGGTTGCCCTGTTGATTCAAACATCAAACAAAAACAAAAGTCCACCTGCTCCAGTAATCTGTATCACCGAAGGGTGGACTTTCCAAATATAGTGCAGCCTGGCTGCAAGTGCAGGGTTAAAAGTGCAGGAACTGAATTCTTTTCTAAGATAGACAGCTGCTTCAGTTTAGAAGCGATTTACCGGGCGATACAGTTTGTACACCAGGAAGCTCATATACGTCAGCACACCGAATAATATAGCGATATCCAGCATATGTGCGAGTGCTACAAACATATACACCTCTGGGCGGTTAATCGTCCACATCATAAACATACCGATAACCACTTGCATCAAAATCAATATTACGGATAACACACCCAGCGTACGCAGCTCCCGATTATCCGGATGTTTGCGATACGCAAAATGTCCCAGAATTGCAATGACAATCACTAACGATGCCGCAGCAAGACGGTGAGCAAATGCTACAGCTACCCCTCCCGAAAGCTCAGGAACGATCTGTCCATTACATAGCGGGAACCCGGAACAACCTCCAGCAGAGTTTGTATGACTCACAAATGCCCCTGTATACACGACCAGATATGTGTAAATGGTTGAGAACCAGACCAGATTGCGGAAGCCTTTGCTGACACGTGGATATCTGTTCAGTCGTTCGAGACCGCCGTACCTGGCTTCCTGCCGAATACCGAGAGCCATCATTAAGGAGCTTGCAAACGCAATTAACGCAAATCCGAAGTGAAGCGCCATGACTGCAGAGGATTGTGAGAATACCACGGCAAAAGCGCCCATAATCCCCTGTATAATGACAAATACTAGGGTCAGAAATGAGAAAAGCTGCAGATCACGACGCTGCTTGCCAAATCGCAAAAAGGCAACAAACGAAGCGATGGACAGCAGGCCCGCCAATGCACTCACGGCACGGTGGGAGTATTCAATGAGCGAGGCCACAGTATGTGCAGGAACGAGCTTTCCGTTACATAAAGGCCATTCATTACCACATCCAAGGCCTGATTCAGTTTTGGTTACGATCCCGCCGCCAAAAGTGGCCAGAAACATAATAAGACAGGTTAATACGGTCAACCATTTAAACAATGTTAAGTGCTTCAATTTTTTCTCACCCGCTGTTAGTTTAAGATGGCGAAGAGCATCTTCGCTTCATGATCGTTCGTTTGATATTTTATTCTGTACTTTGACACTAATTTCACAACTAAATTTATTATAACGGATAAAAGCATCATTGACGCCGTGCTTTGTGACAAAATGTTAACGTCTGTTAAAATTTTGACCCGATAGTCATATTAGGGCCTTCCGGCTGGTGGATAGCTTTGTTGTGTAATTTATTTATGTATTTCTTCTTTAGGATTTTTTATGTTAGTTTTTATTATGTAACGCTTAGGTGTGCAGTGTTTTGTTTGTTCGTTTCGTTATTGTGTAGCAATTAGCGGTGTTTTGCTTGTTCAGTACTTTATTGTGCGGTGTTTTGTGGTGCTTTGCTTGTTCTGTATTGTGCAGCGCTTCTTTTGTTTCTTCTGTAAGGCTTTCCTGCTTTCTGGATGTGAAACTTTATGAGAACAGATCATAAGGATCTCCGATTCCCCCATTTGTAAGACCGGATACAAAACACAGGTAACATCGATAACATCAAAAAACACAGCAATTCAGGAATTAGAGAACGAAGACAATAAACATTGACAACCGCGTAAACGCCGAATCTTCATTTAAACGATATATAGGAACCTGATTAAAACGACATATTGAGTTAGGTCGTGTTCGGTTGTGTTGTATTCGGTTGTATTCAACATTACCGATTGCGTGATGTTTTCGTTGTCTTCGATGGATGGTTCAGTGAAGTTTTCAATGTTTGGATATTTGCGACGTTTTACCGCATTCTCGGTGTTCTTAGTGTCTCTGACGTGCCTATGACATGCCTAGGATGTGCCTATGATGTGCCTAATTTTCACCCTTTTATTGTAACGATCCCAGATGAGCTTATTTAAGCAAAATAGAGCTTTCTTAGATTCTAACGATCCCCAGAAACCTTATTTCAATTAAAACCCGCTAAATACATCCCATTTCACATGAAATTCCCGAAATAAGCTTTCCTGAGATCGTTACAAAATAAAAACATGTAATTTGGGCCAAATAGCGTTTCTGGGATTCGTTAGAGTAACGGAACTCGCCGAAAAAGCTGCACCACACCGTTCACCCATTCCCTCACCATTGCCCTCCCCCAGTAACTCATTAGTGCCGTTCTCCAAATGGTTTGAATCGCAAACTTGTGATTTAATGGAAATCAATTACAATTTACACCCACAACATGCCTAACTAAGCAGAAAAAGGCTGTCTTAAGCCAGATTACGGCTCAACCGACAGCCCTGAGTTTGAGAAACTTGTTCACAGTATGCCCTGCATCTGCAAAATCAATTCCTTGCTGACCACCTTGTCATGAGACAGGGCACCGCGTGCTGGGATGGTTATCCTTATAGCGGCTTCGCATCATGTGACAACGAAACGCAGTTACAATCGCGCCGCCTACCCTTACTTGTGTATCGTGTTGTATACCTCAACGGCGCGATCCAGAAATTGTTCAATCTCTTCACGCGACTTGCGCAGCTTGTTCACATAACGTACCAGTTCCCGTCCATCTGTATAGGCAACAAAGCTCGGAATGCCCAAAACATTCTGTTCCTGACTTACCGGGCCAACCTGATCCACGTCTACTTCAATCAGTGTCAGATCACGTGAATACTTCGTTTCTACCTCTGGCATAAATGGATCGATGTATTTGCAATCCCCGCACCAGTCTGCCTTGAATACGGCTACCGTCAAACGCGGCGATTGAATCGCCACATCAAATTCCGGCTTGGATGTAATTTGTTCCATAGTCACATCTCCCTTTCTGTACCTTTGTCTCCATCTTAGTGAAGCAAATTGGCGATTGGAAGTCAAATGTTCAGCGCATACTTAGAATAACCACAAGTCCTGATATATCAAACACCATTTTTCATGAAAGGATGTTCCATTCATGACTTCCACCAGAAGTGACACGACCGAAACACATCACCCTGCTTCGTTTTTGCAGATTGTTAGATCAATTCCCGGAGCGGCCCGTGAAGTATGGCGCGGCAAACAGGCCGCCTGGCAGGCGTCCTCATTGCTTCGACATCCTCTGCGCGATCTGGGCTGGAACTCGGATACAGCGGCTGCTCTGCACGCCGAGGTTGAACGGCTGTTACCTGGAACTGGCGGCATATCGCCATCCCGCAGCATTCAGGCGAACAGTACGCTCGTGTGCGAGGAGGATTGCATCATCCTTGAGGACATCAAAACGCTGACACAACAGCATAATCGCAGTAACGTGACGCGCACAGCAGCGTATCTGGAATGTTACGAGCAGTACCCCGAACTGCACTGGGCACTGCTGGCGCATATGGTGTCCCGCAACGGCGGGTACCACATGACAGATTTGCATAGTGATCTGATGCATAATCTGCAGAATCAGCAGGATCGTGAGCATATGTACCGCTTGCTGGAGCGATGCAATGCCCTCATTTTCCAGGATGCCTATCCCCAGTTGCAGCTCTATATACACAGTCGGCGGCTTGGACGAAGCTGCTTTCATCTATTATCCCATTTTCACGTCTCGGCGTTTATGACCCCGTTCTGGGAGCGATTCTGGCTGGAACGATGCAGCTCTATATTAAGTGTTGCCTTAATTATTAATGAGCAGAATTATATCGAGAGCAGAGTTGTACAACATCCATATTTTCAAAAAGAAGTGCTCTCCAAGCCTGCTTTTCATCTGCACAATCTGGCCGGACTGAATCACATCGTTTTCCCTCTTGGACAAGGAGCAGGACTCACCGGGCGGGTCATTGAGCATTTCGGCAAAATCAATGAGCGTATCCAGTTCGGCAAAAGCCTGTATGCGCTGTTATTCGGTGTAGAACAGGTGCTCCAGCAGGTACTGGAATTCGCACGCGCCATACCTCACAGAGGTTCACGTGCTGAATATTGGCCCGGACTGTTCACGACACACCATGCTGGACCACAGGATCACAAGCTGTATGCTGAAGCTTTGCTGAACGAGGAATGGCTGCCGGAAGGACAGCGTTTGTATTCACCTGAGCTGCTTGCCGTTTGGGGAGATACACCGTATGAACCGATTACGAGACAGGATTGGCTCCAGACAAGAGATTGCCTCGGATACCTGACGGCGCCCCGCAGGCCATGGCTGTTCGAGATGAGTCATGAGCATCGGTACGGCATGCTGAAAACCGCCCTGGCTCATGATGTACAGCAGATTACCCACTAGTACTGTTTAGACCTAAACACTATTCTCGGTGCCCACCTGCATCAGCAAAATCTACAAACAAAATCCTGCAAACCAACAAAACGCACATAAGTTTCAGAAACTTTTAGAAATCACAAAATTTTCAGATCATCTTTCAGAACTTTCAACAACGTATAAACACACAGAACTTAAAAAACTCAAAACCCACAAAATAAACAAAGCGCAATTCGCTACAGGAGCGAACAGCGCTTTGTTTATCTTATCTTTTCTTTTCTTATCTCTCATCCCCGTTGTCCGGCGCCGCGTTGCAGACGCATGAGCGGACGGAGAATTTTTTGCAGAATCCGTGGATAACTGCCCAGCTCGTCCTTGCGCAGTACGCGAAGCACCACCATCAGAACAAGGTACACCACTACGACCAGCACGCCTACAACCATACAGGTTAACAAGAATGATACACGTGCAGGGAGGAACGCACCAAAAATCTGATTTCCGCTCCAATTGGCTGCAAAACCGACCGCTGCCGCGAGAAGCGCCGTAACAATGAAGCCCAGCCAGCGATCGCCCATAATAGAGAAATCTACAATTTTGCGCAGCACGCGCAGGTTCAGATACGTAATCACCAGGAAACAGAGGGCCGTTGCGATGATGATGCCATAGATGCCAAACAGCGGCGCCAGAATAAGACTCGCAATCAGCTTGACGATAATACCCGCCGCTACGCTGATCATGGTAATCCGCGGTTTACCTACCCCCAGCAGGATCGAGTTGGTAGTCATCATCGTAATCTGGAAGATGGTACCGAACGTCAGCAGCGCAATAATCGGCGTTCCATCCGGACTCGTGAACAGCAAACCGTTTACCGAATAAGCAGCTGCACACAGCGCGATCACAATGGGCATGCCCGTCAAGATGGAAATACGCATAGCCAGCGTAACCTGGTTTTTCAGATGCAGCTCATCCTTGCGGGCAAAAGCCGCCGAAATCACAGGTACCAGAGACTGGCTCAGTGCAATCGCCAGAATCGGAGGAATGCCTGCAATACTTTGTGCCTTTGCCCCGAGAATCGCCAGTACGCCAGTCGCCTCCTCCAGTCCGATCCGTCCACTGAGCAGCGGAACAACAAGGGAGGAGTCAATAAAGTTGATTGCCGGAACCGCAAGGGAAGACAACACAATCGGAATCGATAATTTGAAAATATCAGCATAAATGCCCCGCATCGGCAGCTGTTCTGCCCGCTCATAATTCAGCTGTGCCGCACGATCATTCTTGCGCAGCTTTAATGTGAAATACAGCATGACGGCAAACGCCCCGATACTGCCAAACACACCCCCGAAGGACGCGCCCGCGGCAATGGTCTGATCATCGTAATTCCACTGCAGCATCACATATGCTACAACAATGGCTGTACCTACACGCGCGAACTGCTCCACAATCTGCGATATGCCGCCCGCAGTCATATTGCCGCGTCCTTGGAAGTACCCACGCATCATGGCTATTGCCGGGAAGAGCAGCAAGGCGGGAGCCAGCGCCCGAATGGCACTCACAGATTCTGGCACTTTGGAAATGTTGGTTGCATAGAAAGGTGCCGCTAACCATAACAGCACAGACATGACCACACCGGCCACTGCCGCAAAGATCAAGGCAGCGCGGTAAATCTGCTGCGCTTCCCCCGCACGTCCGAGCGCGTAGCGTTCCGAAACCATTTTACTCAGCGTACTCGGGATACCTGCGGTTGCAACAGTTAACAGCATTAAATAAACCGTATTGGAGATCGTAAAGGATGCGTTACCGATATCTCCGAGGATATGCTCCAGCGGCACGCGCTGCACCAGACCAAGCACCCTTGCAATCAGTGCGGCGGCCGCCAAAATGAGCGTACCTTTAATAAATGTTTCTTTCTTAGACAAAACGAATTCCCCTTCTTTCCCCCACACCGGACCTCTCTCGGGCCCTAAGCTAGCTAACCTGACATTCTAGGCGAATCGGACCACCCAAATAATGAATAACACAATCATCACCAGCTGCAAAATAATTTTCATCACTGTGCTTGTAAACAGCCCGACAACAGAGCCGAATCCAACCTTGGATGCCTTGGAAGGGGAAGAGCCTCCGATTAATTCCCCGATAAATGCGCCAAGAAAGGGGCCGAGAACAAGTCCAAAGGCCGGGATGACAAATGGCCCGATAATGACCCCGATTGTACTCAGCGTTGTGGATAGCTTGGAGCCGCCGAACCTTTTTACACCCCAAGCACTGACCACGTAATCCGCCACGAACAGTACAACAACAATCAGAACCTGAATGATCCAGAACCACACACCGAACGGATCAAAGCTGAAAAACCAGCCGTAGACCAGAAACGCGAAGAAAATCGCAATCGCACCCGGCAGAATCGGATATACCGTGCCAGCCATGCCTACCGCAAAGAGCAGTACAATTAAAATCCAGCCAACGGTTGCAAGCAAAGGTTATTCCCCCTTCAAAATATGTTCACGAATCAGGTGGGCAATGCCGTCCTCATTGTTATTTCCAATAATCATATCCGCTGCCTGCTTCACCTGCTCCTGTGCATTACCCATGGCAACACCCAGACCTACCGCTTCAATCACGGCAAGATCGTTCAGACTGTCACCTACAGCAACCACTTCCGACATGTCGATGCCCAGCAGCTTGCACACTTCGGCTACACCGGTCGCTTTGGATACATTCTCCGGGTTCACCTCAATGTTCACAGGGGAGGAATTCGTCATTTGCAGACCGCCCATCTCCTGCAGCTCCGTCATAATCTGATGACGAATCTCATCATCCTCGGTGGTGAAGCCAAACTTCAGCCATTCCCGTTCTTCAAGATCATCCGTCCAACGATCACGATTAAACAGTTCCTCCACGGAGTATGCCCAGTACCAGCTGTTATATTTCTCACCGATCTCATACATCTTGCGAATCAAGGACGGGTCCATCAGATGGCGCATATGCAGCTCATGCGGCGCTTTCCAGACCTCACTGCCGTTAACCGTTACCATCGGAGTCTCCAATGCAAGCTGTACCGCATAAGGCATGGCGTGATATACCGCTCTTCCTGTAGACAGGCACACATGTACCCCGCGACGGATTGCAATCTGTATCCATTTGGCCGTCTCCTGTGTAATTTCATGATTATCATTCAGCAGCGTACCGTCCATATCCAGGGCGAGCAGCTTGTATTTCAGTTCACTCATGCTGTAAATCCTCCTCCAGTATTTCTCTCTCCATTAAAACAACAAGATCGCCCGGTACCCGCCAATGGCAGACTCCCCCCGGACGTCACAGCTAACGACATTTTACCACAGAACATGCATATGCAACAAAGTAACCTGTATTCGGCGCTTTGACGCTTCGTTTCCGAAAAATAAAACATCAAAAACCGCCTGCCGTGAACTGCACCTCCAATGGGTAGTTGTTTCTATCCATTGGGATGAAGTTCACTGCTGCAGACGGTCTTTTACGGATTCTGTCCATCCGGCCTCACCTTGCCGCATATTTACGACGTACATAACGAAGCACAATTCCATGTTTTGGTGATAACAGCAGCGCAAGCACAAACAGTATACCTGCAACAGCCACCATGCATCCTGCTATCGAAGCATCCATCACATACGCCATCAGATAACCGCCAACAGAGGAAGCCGCTCCAATCAGGACAGCGTACACAATCATTTTGCCGAGCTGATCCGTGAGCAGATAAGCGGCAGCCGCAGGTACAATCAACATGCCAACCACAAGAATGGAGCCAACACTTTCAAAAGAAGCCACCGATGTCATGGACACCAGCCCCATCAGCACATAATGGAACAGTACCACCGGGATGCCGCAAGCCGCTGCCAGAGCCGGATCAAACGCACACAGCTTGAATTGTTTATAGAACAGTCCCACAACGACAAGAATGACTAGCAGGGTAATGCCCAGCATCCACACCGCTCTAGGCCCCACATCCATTCCCCACAACGTTAGCGTATCCCATTGTACATAAGCAATCTCTCCGAATAATACACAGTCCAGATCCAGATCAATATGCTGAGCGTTCAGACTGATCAGAATAACACCTGCGGCGAAGAGTGCAGTGAATACAATGCCAATGGAAGCATCCGAGGACAGCCCTCCCGCCTGAAGGCTTTGAATGAAAAATACCGTCAGTAACCCAAACACCGTTGCACCAAGCAGCATCCACAGGGAGTCTCTGGAGCCGCTCCATAGAAAAGCAATCGCAATTCCGGGCAATACCGCATGGCTGATGGCATCTCCGACCAGAGCCATCCGCCGCAGGATCAGGAAACATCCAAGAATGGCACAAGCAGAGGACACTAATACTGCCGTTAAAATAATCCAGAATGTGGCCATTTACATCTCCCCCCGTTCCTGCATCTTGCCCTGAGCAGACAGTGTCTGAAGCGATGCATGCTCTTCGCGCAAATATTCAGATCTCGCCTGAATGCTGCGCAGCTTGCGAGCAAGCAGTCCACGTCTTGGTGCGAGCAGCGCTGACCCGGCGAACAGCACCGTAGCCGCGAGCACTGTGACCGGTCCTGTTGGCAGGTTGGGGACAAGTGTGCTGAACAATGTGCCTGCGGCACCGCTTAGTGCACCGAACAGTCCTGCCAACAGCACCATAAGCGCAAGCGAATCCGTCCAGCACCTTGCCGCTGCCGCTGGAGTAACTAGCAGCGCTGCAACCAGCACCACCCCCACCGCTTGAATGCCCGCGACAACAGCAATAACCGTGAGCAGCAGAATGAATTGTTCCAGAGCTCCTACAGGCAGTCCCATACCTCTTGCAAAGCCCGGATCAAAGCTGACAAGCTTGAATTCTTTAAACCAGACAAGGCAGGCAATCAGCAGTACAAGACATACTCCGCCCATAACATACACATCGGTCTGCACCATGGATGCGGCTTGACCGAACAGGTACTTGTCGAGCCCGCTCTGACTCCCGCTGGCACTGTGCTGGATTCGTGTCAGCATCACCACACCGATTCCGAAAAATACAGTTAATACGATGCCCATTGCCGTATCCTGCTTGATCCTTGAGAAGCGGGTGATCCATGAAATGCCGAAAGTCGCCACAATGCCTGCTACCAGCGCACCCAACAGAAACCATCCGATCGATTTGGTTTCTGTCAGCATAAATGCAATACAGATTCCAGGCAGTGCCGCGTGTGCAAGTGTATCCCCCATCAGACTTTGACGACGAAGAAAAGTGAACGAGCCGATAATGCCGCTGCTGAAGCCAAGCAATAAACAGCCGAGCAAAATCCAGCGGGTATTCGGATCAGACAGAATGGAAAGCAGCCAGTTCCCCATTACTTACACCTGTCCTTTCTCCGTCGGGCTGCCGATCATTGCAATCCGGCCTCCATAGGTCTCCTGTAATGTATCCGGCACAAATACTTCATTGGTTGGTCCAGCCGCAACCAGACGCCCATTGAGCAGCAATACATGATCGAAGTATTCTTCTACCGTAGCCAGATCGTGATGAACAACCAGTACCGTTTTGCCCTGCTTTTTCAGCTGTTCCAGCAGCGAGATAATGGCTTTCTCCGTTGTAGCGTCCACCCCTGCAAACGGTTCATCCATGAAATACAGGTCTGCATCCTGCACCAAAGCTCTGGCGAGAAATACACGCTGCTGCTGTCCACCCGACAGTTGGCTGATCTGACGGTACATGTAATCTCCCATGCCCACCTGTTCAAGACAATGAGCAGCAAGTTCCTTCTCCCTTTTGCCCGGGCGGCGAAACCAGCCCAGATGTCCATATCTGCCCATCATAACTACGTCCAGGGCGTGAGTCGGAAAATCCCAATCCACAGACTCCCTTTGTGGCACATATCCGATACGCCGCCGTGTTTCACGGTATGAACGTCCAAAAATTTCTATGTCACCGTGCATCTTCGGCACAAGCCCCAGCACAGCTTTGATCAACGTTGACTTGCCCGCTCCGTTCGGTCCAAGAATACCGATCAGCTGCCCTTCAGGCACATCAAAGGATACGTTGCTGAGCACCGGTTTCTTATGATAAGCCACCGCCAGGTTTCTTACTCGAAGAGGAGTAACCGCCGTGTTTGCTTCCCTTACGGCTTCTCCATGCCACTTATGATCCACACGCTCTGCCTCCTGACTTGCGGCATTCATCTCATTCATGCCATTCATCATTCATTCACTTCCCTTTTCCAGGTTGAATATTATTTTAGAGCCGTTGCAATGGTTTCGACATTATGCCGAACCATTCCGATATAGGTGCCCTCTTCCGTTCCCTCAGCCCCCATTGCATCCGAGAACAATTCCCCGCCAATGCTGACGGTATGGCCCTTCTCAGCGGCTCCAGCAATGATCGCTTCCATCGCTTTCGCAGGTACACTGGATTCAATAAATACCGCTTTGATCTGATTTTCTACAAGAAAATCCCGCAGCTCACTTACATCTTTGGCTCCATATTCAGCAGCGGTACTGATGCCCTGAAGCCCCATCACTTTGATCCCGTAGGCTTGGCCGAAATAGCCGAATGCGTCATGTGCTGTAACCAGCACACGGCTTGCCTCGGGAATCTGTCCGATTTTCTCCCGTACTTCTGTATCCAGTGCATCCAGCTTCTCAAGATAACGCTCAGCTTGAGCTGTATACTGCTCCGTATGGTCCGGGTCCGCTTCTATAAGTGTGTCGCGGACAGCTTCTGCTGCGCGCATCCAGTGTTTGACGTTAAACCAGACATGCGGATCATACTCCGTTCCGCCTGTCGCTTGACCGGAATGCAGCTCCCCTGTCGGAATTCTCTCGGCCACTGCGGTCACCAGCTTGCTTGTGGACATTTTCTCCAGGATGCTGGTCATTTTACCTTCCAGATGCAGACCGTTATAGAAAATCACCTCCGCTTGCTCCAGCTTGCGAATATCCCCCTGGGATGCTTTGTACAGATGCGGGTCCACCCCTGGCCCCATCAAACCGGTAACCTCAACATACGCTCCGCCTACTTCTCGTGCGACATCCGCAATCATACCTGTAGTGGCAGTCACTTGAACCTTCCCTCCGTCATCCTCACCCTCACCCGTAGTACCAGAACAAGCGGTCGGTACGATAATCAGCACAACACATGCCAATGTCATCAAACCTCGATGAATGCCCCTCATCTTCACCTTAATCAAGCTACATCTCTCCTTTCCCTACGCTAAAATATTTGTCCATAACTAATTAACTTGTACAAGGCGTTAATTTTTAAACTCGTCTAATAATGTTTCCCTTGTGCAAATTTTATCCGATGACAAAACAAAAGGCAAGGGATAATTTCCCTTGCCTGTCCATAAGGATATGAGATTAAAATTTTCAGACCAGATCAACAGGCCTCTTTACCTTGAAGATACACACGAAATTGTACAAAAAAGCTACAAGTGTGAATTCTACTTGCTTTTACTCTTTTTCTTGATCCTTCTTGCCCTTAGGGATGCCGTCAAGGCCATACACCTCATCATACGCATCAAAGATTTTGCGTGCGATCGGTGAAGCGCTGACCGAACCAAATCCACCTTCCGGTACGACTACCGCTACAGCCAGCTTGGGATTATCTCGTGGTGCAAAAGCGATAAACACACCGTTCTCCTTTTTATTCGGCCCGGTTCCTTGCTCGGATGTTCCTGTTTTTCTGGCGAAATCATACGGGAATCCATCAAAAGAGCTTACTTTGGTTACCATGCCCTTATGCACCTCGTTCCAGTGTTCATCCGCAAACTTCACCTCATTAAGTACTTTAGGCGTGAATTTCTTCACCACATTGCCGTTTGCATCCCGAATCTCCTTCACCAGGTGAGGCTCCATTCGTTTGCCCTTGTTCGCCAGCATTGTTGTGTATTGGGCCAGCTGCATCGTCGTATATTTCGCCTGCTGACCAAAGGACGCAAACGCCAGACGTGTCAGAGCACTTTCATGCTCCTCTCCCTCTCTGTACTCCAAACGGCCAAGAAATTCATTAGGCAGATCAATGCCAGTGGACACACCTAAACCAAAACTCTTCATGTATTCGTCCCATTTATCAACACCCTTGTCTCCACCGTATTTTCTTAACAACTGCTTGCCTACCATATCAATCATGAATGCATTAGATGATTTTTCGATGGCTCTCCGCGCAGTAATGTTTCCATTGTACGCCGAGTGTGAGTTTCTCACTTGCCGACCATCTTTGCCGAGTACAGCATAACCCTTATCATGATACGTCTGTCCTGCAGTGAACAATCCTTCCTTCAACCCGATAAGCACGCTGAGCGGTTTAATAACCGATCCCAGCAACACCACGGATTCGGCGTGACGCGGCTTCTTATCATTAGGCAGAAAAGACTCTGTCGTTCCATTGCGGAATACAAATTTGATTTTGTCATAGTCCCAATCATTCGGGTCATAGTCTGGCATACTCGCCATGGCGACCACATTACCTGTGTCGACTTCCATAGCTACAGCATAACCCGTAATCGCCTTTGGAAGCTTTCGTAATTCATCCGTAATGGCTTTTTGTGCCGCAAGCTGAACATCCTTGTTGATCGTGGAAATCAGACTGTACCCCTTCTCTGGTGGAGTCAACTCCATTGCGCCTGTAGGCAAATTCCGAGAGTCAATATCAATGGATTGATATCCGCTTCTTCCGCGAAGCTCCTGCTGATATTGCAGCTCCAGACCATCGAATCCGACCCTCTCGTCCTGTGAATACACCAATCCTGGATCACGTTGCGAAGCCGATTGCTCTATGATCGTTTTGTATTGCCTCAATGCGCCTGCTCCCTTAAATTCCCGTGTATAACCAATAACCTGCACAGCCACCCGGTCCGGGTCATATCGGCGCACATTTTCTTCCAGAACCATGATGCCGGGATACTCTGCTTTTTTCTCCATAAAAAAAGCAATTTCCTGGGTCGTCAGATCGGACTTAACCAGTCTTGGCACATAACCGAATGTCTTCTGGTGATCCAGATCCAGTCGTTTAATAATCTCCTCCGCATCGGGCTGCTTCTCATCTCCCGGATTGAAGCGTTTGAATATATCTGCCAGCTCTTGTGCCAGTTCCTCTGCTTCCTGCCTGCGATCGTCATTGCGATAATCTTCATATAAGAGAACATACAGGGACTGTACTGGCTCCGAATAAGCAAGCGCCACTTTACCGGTCGCATCATAGATCGGACCACGTACTGGAGCAAGCGGAATATCCTTTGTATTGCGGGTAGACTCCATATACGTCAACTCAGGCCCCTCGACAAACTGCACAAACGCCAGCCGGAAAATGAGGATACTGAATATAACAAATGCCGCGAAAAAAAACAGGTTCAGTCTGGCTGTGGAAGGTTTGTTAACCGAGCGCTCGTCTTCATTCGGCGGTTTGTTCTTGAATCGTTTGAACATAGATGCTGTTCTCTCCGTTCTTTGTAAGATGGTAAAAGACAAAATAGATATCCAAGTTAAAATGACATTACAGATGCAAAACAGCATCAATCTTCTTTATAAGTTTATCAAAAGCTTACTGTAACGTCTTTCTATTTTTGGTTACATTTTCGTAATGAGCTTCATATGACAAATAATATACAAACTCACAATTCAAGTCCGAAAAGACGAACTCTCCTCTGTATATAACGTTATCCCCGTCATTAGGTTACATAAAATTGCAACAAAAAAAGGCCCCAACAAAGCATGCTGAGGCCCTTCTTCTGCCTGTAGTGTCTCCACTACCGAATTATGGCGTATTTGTTTCAGTTTCTTTATTTTGATTTTTTTTCGGAATACCATCCAGACCAAATTCCTGATCATAAGCATCAAAGATGGCACGTGCAACCGGAGCCGCACTGTTGGAACCAAAGCCCCCTTCAGGGATCACGACGGCAACAGCCAGCTTTGGATTGTTACGTGGTGCATAGGCGATAAATACCCCGTTATCCACCAGTTTCCCGCCAACATTCTGTGTCGAAGTACCTGTTTTTCTGGCAAAGTCATACGGGAAGCCGCTGAATGAAGAAACCTCGGTTGCCATACCGCGCTGTACCTCATTCCAGTAGGCATCACTGAAGTCTACTTTGCTCAGTACCTTCGGTTTCACTTTTTCCACCACATTGCCCTCTGAATCCCGGAACTCTTTCACAAGCTGCGGCTCCATACGTTTTCCTTTGTTGGCAAGCATCACTGTATACTGTGCCAGCTGCATCGTTGTATATTTCCCCTGTTGTCCAAAGGAAGCATAGGCCAGCTTGGTTAAAGAGCTTTCAGATTTACTTTCATATTCTTTGAATCCTGCATATTCATTCGGCAAGTCCACTCCTGTTTTTATACCAAGACCAAACTGCTCCATATACTTGTTCCAAACGTCAACACCCTTTGCACCATACTGTGAATAGAGCTTCTTCCCAATCTCGTCAATCATAAATACGTTGGAGGAATGACGAATGGCATCGCGTGGATACATGGCACCATAGACGTGACCTGATGAGTTCTGAACGCGACGGTTGTCTCCCCCAAATGTTGTTGATCCTCGGTCAATGTACACCGTGTTGGTCGTAAAGAAACCTTCTTTCAAGCCGATCAGTACACTGAGCGGTTTGATCGTTGAACCAAGCAGGACAACCGACTCTGCACGTTTTCTTGAATCATCCGGCGGGAAGCCCCGAATGGTACCATTCTGGTAAATATATTTGATTTTATCGTAATCTTCTGTGCTGATGCTGCCTGTTCTCCAAACATTCGTATCATAGTCTGGCATGCTGGCAGCCGCTACAATTTTACCTGTGTCCACTTCCATGGCAACGGCAAAGCCTGTTTTGGCGTTGGGATGCAATTTACCGGATACCGGATTGCGATGCAGCCAGCTCAGCTGATCCATAATGGCCTGCTCGGTTTTCACCTGCACATTTTTGTTGATGCTGGAGATCAGGTCATAGCCTTTCTGCGGCGGCGTAGTGCCCGCTACACCCTCAGGCAAGTTACGTAAATCAACGTCAACCGACGTATATCCACTTTTCCCCCGCAGCTTATCCTGATACTGGAACTCCAGCCCATCGAAGCCGACAAACTCATTTTCCGTATATACCAAGCCCGGATCCGTCTGCGTTTTGTTCGCTTCATCCACTTCTTGATATTTTTTCAACGATTTTGAGCTTTTGAATTTTTTCAGATAACCAATGGTTTGCACGGCAACGGTATCCGGATCATAGTATCGCACACTTTCCTCTACGATCTGAATGCCCTTGAATTCATCCTTGTGCTGGAGAAAATAAGCAACCTCTCCTTCGGACAGATCACTCTTGATCAGACGTGGCATAAAACCATTCGCCTTACGTGAATTCAGGTCCATCTCCTCGATAATCTGATCCACGGTCAAGGATTCGGAATTAGGGGCTTTATACTTTTCAAATACGTCATTCAATCGTGCGGCCATCTCCTGCACTTCACCAATTTTCGGATTGGGCTGCCCATCCACATCTCCATAGTTTTTGTACAATGTGAGATACAGAGACTGAATCGGCTTGGAATAGGCCAGCTTCACCGTACCTGTCGAATCATAGATCGTTCCTCTTACCGGAGCCAGCGGCACATCCTTCGTAATGTTGCTCGCTTCTTCCTGGCTGAGCTCCGGCCCTTCGACAAACTGCAAATAGGCCAAACGCACAATAATTACACTAAAAATAATAAAGGAAGCGAAGAAAAATACGTTCATTCGGTAGCTAAAACGCCGTTTGTCCGCAAGTTCATCCTTCTCATTGGAATGCTTTTTCATTCTTCCTACCTCTTTCATGACTTGATGCATACCACAGAAAACTGAATAGTTCCGGCATGATTACCTGGCAACGTCGTCATATTGCGAACCTTGTCAGGTCTACACTCAAGCAGACTGATCCTTCAGGTGGGTGTCCGCAAAGTTCGGCGGATTAAACCAGTCTCCACTGATTGCCCATGTCGGATCAAGCGGAATCCAGCTTTCGGTGTCTGATACATATACCTCATTCCACGCGTGAGGACCATAGCCTCCCTGACCGTTATAACCAAGACCTGTAACAACCTTGACATCCAGCCCTTGAGAACGAGCCATTACCGCATACAGACGAGCGTAGTCAATACATACCCCTTTGCGTGTATCAAACGTATTCTGCGGGGTCTGCTCATGCCAGATGCCCTTCTGCTCGTAATCATCCACTTTCCCGTAATCGTATTGAATGCGGGTGCCTACCCAGTCATATAAAGCTCTCGCTTTTGCTTCATCCGTAGATTTGCCTTTGACAATCTCCTGCGCAGCCTGCTCAATATCTGCCGGAATGTTATGATCAATGACCTCATATTTCCGCTGCAGAATATTTCCAAGTTCCTTCTGAACCGCCTGTGTAAATACGGGAAGTTTGTCCTTGATAAACGTGCCGGACAACGGTTCAATCACCGATTTTGCCCCTTGCATATAGATCGGCGACGCCTCCACATAACGGCTGAACATGCTGCCCGGATAGAGACTGACGATCATGAACAATACAGCAATAACAATCATTCCGCGAACTGAACCGATAATGGTACCAATCACTGCACCAGTCAGTCGGCTGATTACCCCTTTGGGTGCACCTGGTTCGTGCTCCGCATGCCTTCTGCTGATGATCAAAGAGGACAACAAACCAAGAACCATACGAATAATGCCATAGCTGAGTACAAATAGTACAGCGAACCGCATCAGCGGGAAATCCGCAATCGCTGTAACCAGCGTATAATACAACTGTTCCCATCGGCTCAGCTCCCGATTAGGCATAGCTGAAGCATGCTCGGATAACCACTGCTGTACATATGGCGCAAGCCACAAGGTTAAACCGATGGATAACAAAATACCGATCACTGCCATAATACCGTCCATCAGGAAACCAAAGAGTCTCCCCGCAGAACGTGAAGCCCCTCTGGACCATCCCTGCAATAAGGAAGCCGCTACAATAAGCAGCAGCAATATCGTTATGCCGTTAAGCTCCCTCAGGCTGTCCAGCCAAGTTTGCAGCACGTTTTAATTCCTCCTTTGACTACGAAGCTGGTGCTGTTTTGTTCTTTTTTGCCTGTTCGACAAATGTTCGGATCGTTTCGTTGTCGAGCTTCCATTCTCCTACCGAAATGCCGCGAAACGTAACGTCCACTTTATCAGACTTCGTGCTGCCCTTAATTTCTACATTGGGACTGGTAATCGTAAATTCACCATTTTGTCCCGCTGCATAGGTTGCCTTCGAAGCCTCCTCCAGCATAATGCTTGTCGCTTCTTTTTTGAGTGTGTCCATCGTACTGGACTGCACATCAGTGACCGTCTGTTTGATCTGCTCCATGGAGATACCGCTGTATATCAGCAGAGCCGCAATAATGATAATAGCAATCGCCCATTTCAACATCGTTTTGACTACATTCAGAACAAAGAACAAAATGATCAGCGCAACAACGATCACCAGCCAGTTCTGCATTACAAATTCCTTTATAACTTCTATGTTCATGGCTACACCTTCCGTATTAGAGTTGATCAGGACACTTCCCGAATATTATACATGATTTCCGAACCCGCTGTCAGCTAAGCCCTTTCCGGCAAAAATAAACGGTCTAAGTTCGTCCTGCGGGGCGTACAAGTAGTACCATGAGGATTCGTCCGACGAACGTGGATACGTTCCAGACCTGTGTATAAACAGGCATCGCCTAACAAGGAGGGGCTTTTGTGAAGACGGCCATCTGGCTATACCTGTTTTTGTTCCTGGCAGTATTTGATCTGCACGCCCAGTATCCCATCCTGACGCCTTTTGCCATATCGCTCGGGGCAGCTCCAACCTTCATCGGCTGGATGATGGGCATCTATTCCCTGACTCATCTGCCTGGCAATCTGATCGCCGGAACACAGATTGATAAACACGGCAGCCGAAGATATATTGTGTTCAGCCTGCTGGGTGCGGGCATCATCCTGCTCTTGCAGGCCCATATTCATACCCCTTGGCAACTGCTGGCCCTGCGCTCGATCAGCGGCTTTGTATTGGCCTTTTTGTCACCCGCCTGTCTGGCTCTGCTCGCCCAGCTCTCCAATGATCCTGTCAAACAGGGGAAATATATGTCCGGACATGGTGTCGTGCACACACTGGCCTCTGTCGTATCACCAGCTGCCGGTGCAGTTATTGTAGGGGCGATGGGCTTCTCTGCCACCTTCTCCAGTCTTGGTTACCTCCTGATCCTGACAGGAGTCATTGCACTGTTAACTATGCCAAGAGGTTTGATTCGCCAGCCGGAGCCGGCAACCGAACCCGCGAAGTCTGTACCTGCACCCTCTGGTTTTGCTAAATCCAAATCCGGTCATACACCAGCAGAGCCATCCAAAGCATTCCTGCCCGTATCCTGGCGTTATTTTATGCTTCCACTCGTCATCGCCTGTGCACAGGGCATTCTGTTCTTTGAACTGCCTCTGCGGGGAGGCGGTCATTCTTCCATGATGTCTACCGGTTTACTGTTCTCTATCATCAGCATCGGTGCATTGTTTACACTCAGCATGCTGTTTCTTAACCGTTATTCACCCAAACTGCGTTTAGTCGCTGGTGTGCTGCTAATGTCCTTGAGCTTTTTTGTTATGGCAGCCATGCCTCAGATTTCGTTATCCATTGTGTTATTTGTGCTAGGTATGTCTAAAGGTATTATTTTCCCTGCTATGGCTACACTCTTCATTCATTTAAGCGGCGGCAGCAAGCTTGGGCGCATCTTCTCGTTACAATCGATTGCCACCTCTATTGGCTCATTCATCGGTCCAATTACAGCAGGACAGCTCCGCACTGGAGTGTCTCCTTATTTTATCGCATTTATTTTACTCATGATTGGCATCCTGTTGCTTCCGTATTATACATCCAGACCTGCTGCGTCCCTCTCTTCTTCCGATGCCAAAAGTGTGCTCGGGTAATTTATTGCATCATTCGCCCGTTTCCAGATACACTATAGGTACATTCAGTCGATTTTCGCTGTAACATTTCCCGGGGAATGTCGACATCAGCTCTCGAATCAGGGGTGAACAAGATGCCTATACACGTCATTGTCGAAGGTAAAAATGATCGCAGCAAGCTTAAACGTCTGGTGGGTCCAGAAATAAATATTTTATGCACGTTTGGCACACTGAACTCCCTCAAACTGGAGACGCTGCGCAAGCAAGTCGGATATGATGAGGTTTATTTGTTTATGGATAATGATAGCTCTGGCAAAAAAATAAGAGGGGTGCTGCGCGATGCTTTTCCCGATGCCGTGCAGATGTATACCAGACGCGGGTACGCAGGGGTAGAAGGCACACCTGACGAATACATCATTGCTCAACTGGAGAAGGCCGGGTTAGAGGAATATATTCAATATCCCGAGCAGCCTTCATATTAAATGAACAACGACAACAAAGGCTGTTTCCGGTTATATCAACTGGAGACAGCCTTTCATCTATCGCTAATGTTGAAACTTGATCTGCAATTTAAACTTTCGATATTCTATTCCTTGATCAGCCTGCGAATGTCCTCAGCAATGACTTCTGGCTGCACGTCCTCTGTGTTAAATGCGTTATACACTTTGCGCAGCTGGTTATTTTCATCGACCAGACCAATCATATTCATATGGGCAAAATCATCCTTGTTCTCGCCTTCAATCAGAATCTGAAAGGATTCCTTGGCGAACTGCTTTGTTTTATCCATATCCCCTCGCAGGAAATACCAGCCGGAATAGTCCGCATGGAAACGGTCGGCAAACGTTTTGATCTTCTCTCTCGTATCCACTTTTGGATCAAAAGAGATGGATACAAAGGACGCCTTGTCTCCAAACGTACCGTCCTCTTTCAGCAAGTCCTGCACCTGAGACAGTGTAAATGTCGTAATCGGACACACATCAGGGCAGCTGGTAAAATAAAAGTAGAACAATCGCACTTTGCCTTTCGTATCCGCCAGCGATACGGTGCGCCCGTCTACATTTTCCATGGAGAACGATTGGATCTCCCGAATCTCGGGTAATTTCTCCTTGCTGGCAAACGCCGTATTCCACATTAAATACACCGCCATAATCAGGGCAATTCCAAGCAATATCCAAGTCCATTTGTATTTCTTTATGACCTGCATCCTCTTCTTTTCCTCCCAACAATATAAAAGTGAATACGCATACATCTTTGATCAGTACCAATACTCTTCAGCTTGACGCATACCTGGTGTTTTCTAACGTCACAAGATTCAACCGATTCAGCACATATCCTTCAAATTTTGCGTTATCGCGATGGTTCAGTGGTACATATGTATAAAATAGTGACCCTATTGTCGATCACATCCGATATAAATTTTATCACAGGAATTCACTGAATAGTTTGACAATGTTCGTACATTTGTTGGAAATCGGACAGATTCCTGTCAAAGTTATTCCTGTTTTGCATCTGTACAGGCGGATAATATACACTAGATATGGGTATCACCTAGATAGAGAAGTATAATGCTGGAACACGATACACCTCATAAAGGAGACGTTTATGGATACCTCTACACATTTTGTCATGGGCATTGGTCTGGCCGGGCTCGCCTACATTGATCCTGTTGTTGCTGCTAATCCGATGCTCGCTGCCGCGGTCATGGTTGGCACCATTGCAGGCTCTCAGGCCCCGGACATCGATACTGCTCTGCGTTTCAAAAGCAATTCACTCTACATTCGGAATCATCGGGGGATGTCCCACTCACTGCCATTTTTATTGCTATGGGTGCTCATGATTACAGGCGTAATCGGATTAATCTTCCAGGGGATTCCCCTTGCACACGTCGTTCTCTGGACGGCTGTCGCTGTCGGTGTGCATGTATTCACTGACTTGTTTAATACGTATGGAACCCAGGCCGCACGGCCTTTTACGGAACGCTGGATTGCCTGGAACGTGATTCATATTTTCGACCCGTTCCTGTTCACCACTCATGTTATTGCTATTCTGCTATGGGCCTTTGATCTGGTGCAGCCTGCTCCACTCTTCACTTCGCTGTATATTCTGATTGGAGTGTATTATATCTGGCGCACGATCACACGCGCACTGGTAGCCCGAAAAGTGAAACTGATGGACAACAGCCCGGAGCCAGCCAAATATATCGTCATTCCCACCATTTCCTGGAGCCGCTGGCACGTTGTAAAAACGAATAAGGATGGCAGTTATGAACTGGGCAAAATAGACGGAAATGAGCTGACCTGGAGCCTTCATGCCACTTCATCCACTCATGCCGCTGTAGCCGCTTCACGTAAATCACCGGAAGTAAGTGCGTTTCTCTACTTTACTTCTTACGCGGTGGCAGATGTAGAGGAACTACCCGCAGGCTATAAGGTTCGCTGGGCAGATGTCCGGTATCGACACCGAAAACAGTATCCTTTTGTCGCCGTCGTAGTGATGGATCGCAATTTCGAAACCATTGATACGTATGTAGGCTGGCTGAGTGATGAAAAGATGGATAAAAAACTTTTATCCGCCCGCCCTTGACGTCGTGTGGATTGCGGGGCACAATCAGATATAGGAATGATTGCGCGGGAAAAGCCCGGAGCGTTATCCGCTCCGGGCCTTTGCTGCTTTGGTATAATAATTATTTGCCAGACCCAGCCAGAGACTGCTCAGCGATTTGTACCAGACGTTTGGTGATATAACCACCCAAAGATCCGGTTTCACGGGAAGTGTAGTTGCCATAGTATCCGTCTTGTGGAATAGTTACACCCAGTTCCTGTGCAGCCTCCATTTTCAATTGTTGCAGTGCTGCTGTCGCTTGAGGTACCACCAAGTTGTTAGAAGAGCGAGATCCTTGAGCCATATTTAAAATCTCCTTTCAATCTGTGTCTGTAATGTATTGCAAGCTTGCAAGATTATTATGGCTCGCACGCTTCAGGTTATACGAAAATTCATTAAATTTGTACATGGAGGTTTTTCCCAATGAGCAAAGGTTTATCCTTATGGTTCGCATTCTCATCTATCGTTTTGTTAACGGTTACAGCAATCACGATTTCTTACAACGGCTGGCTTGCCACATTACTGTTTGTTCTCTCTATGGCTAATATCGTATGGGGATTTATCATTCGTGCCAAAAAAGAACGTCAGGAAGCCCATTCGGCTTCCGAATCAGCCTCTTAACGTTCCCGGCTCGTTAACGATATCATCCAGCGCAAAGGAAAGAGGAGACGGATATTTTCATCCGCCTCCTCTTTTTTAACAGCATAAACGATTTACAGGCTTGGTTATGGACTGTTCTTCAACTGAGGCTGGAGTATCCATCCTGCTCATCCTATGCCCCGTTCAATACAATTCCAATTACAGCTTGCGTCTAGGAACAAAACCCATGCGCTCTTTCACCGCATCCAGCGTTTGCTGAGCAACCTCTTCCGCACGGCTTGCCGAAGTTTCTAATACCTCTGCGAGTTCACCAGACTCGCGAATTTCATTATATCTTGTTTGCAGCGGTTCAATGACAGATACAACCACTTCAGCCAGCTCCTTTTTGAACGGACCGTACATTTTTCCTTCGTAACGCTCGGCAACCTCATTCAGCGTCATACCTGCACATTCTGCATAAATGCTCATCAGATTGCTGACTTCCGGTTTATTTGCCGGATCGTAAACGACTTCACGGCCTGAATCTGTTGTAGCACGGCTGATTTTTTTGCGAATGACATCCGGCGGGTCTAACAAAGCGATATAACTGCCGGCATTCGGATTACTTTTGCTCATTTTCGAGGAAGCATCATCCAGCGACATCACACGCGCACCCACCTGTGGAATATAAGGCTCAGGAATGGTGAAGTATTCTCCATAACGATGGTTAAAGCGTCCAGCCAGATCACGAGTCAATTCCAGATGCTGCTTCTGATCCTCACCGACAGGCACAAGATCGGCATTATACAGCAAAATATCTGCAGCCATCAAAGACGGATATACAAACAAACCGGCACCGACCGAATCTTTACCGGAGGATTTATCCTTAAACTGTGTCATGCGTTCCAGCTCACCCATCGAAGTGAGCGTAGTCATCAACCAGCCAAGCTCCGCGTGCTGTGGCACATGGGACTGCAGAAATACATTTGACTTGGATGCATCAATGCCCGCTGCGAGGAACAAGGCAGCAACGGCCTCGGATTGCTCGCGAAGCGCTGCCGGCTCCTGCGGCACGGTAACGGCATGCAGATCCACAACCATAAAATGACACTTGTAGTCATGCTGCAATTTCACAAAATTTTTAATCGCGCCGATGTAATTCCCTAATGTCAGCTTACCGCTTGGCTGAATGCCTGATAATACTGTTTTCATCATTTTAAACCTCCCTGATTTCATCAATAACTAATGACCTCGCACCTTGTGGCTCTTGCAATTCATCCTGCGAACGCAAAAAGGCCCCACATCCGCAAGGGACGTGAGACCGTGGTGCCACCCTTATTCGCTTGTTCTCCGTTATACTGACAAGCAGCATAACAAAAGAAAAGCCTTCATTGTTCCTTAACGTGGAATAACCGGTATACCTACTGAGGCCGCCTTGCAGTGGCAGTGCCTGTTCAGTTATACACTCAAGGGTCCATTCAGCAAAGAGTTCACACCAGTTCGCATCTACCACTGGCTTTCTGAAGAGAATATTCCTTACCTACTTGTCCCTGTCATCGCGTTGACATCATTCAATTCAAAAATAATGTTCAGAATTCCATCTTAATGCGCGGGAGCCAGAATGTCAAAATGGGATGCGTTTTTTTTCCCGATCGTTTAAAATCTGTTATGATGGTAGTGCCATCCTGCCATGTCTTTAGAAGCAGCTTGCAGGATGTCACACGACAAGCTGGCATGAACACAACAATGACACGCCTGCAGCAGTGCGGCAACACGTACTGCTGCAGACAGATTTCAAGTGGGAAAAGGAGCATCGATATGAAACAAGTGACCAAAGGTCAATGGAATGGTTACGACACGTATATCCTACATAGCCGTGAATTGGAAATCACCCTGCTGCCACGTCTGGGAAATAATATCATTTCGATTCGCGATCTGGTGCATAACCGGGATATTGTTCGCCGTCCGGACGAGAATGATCTGGCCTTCTATTTGCAGAAGCCATATCACTTCGGGGTTCCTCTGCTTATACCACCTGGACGCATTCACCGGGGACAATTCGAATATGAAGGTGTACGTTATCAGTTCGATCAAAATACGGAGCATGGCAACCATATTCATGGTCTCCATCGCAGCCAGGCCTGGTGTGTCAGTGATATTGAGGAAGATGAAGATGGCTGCACGATCACAACCGAATTATTGACCGAAAACGAAGAGCACTGGATGGAGCAATTCCCCATCCCGTTGAAGCTTGAAATGACGTTCAGCCTGCAAAATGCTGTGCTGACCCAACGATTGCGTGTCACTAACCTGAGCACAACACCTGCTCCTTTCGGAATGGGATATCATACATGGTTCTTGCTCGACGGACAGCCTGCCGACTGGACGCTCCAGCTGCCGGTTTCCGGATTATATGCCCAAAATAAAGAGCAGCTGCCTACAGGCGAAATAGAAGCTTTACATGATGAATGGTCCTCCATCAGCGAAGGCATTAACATGCAAGGCCGGAACTGGGATACACTGCTTCGTGCTGCGGAAGGCAAACCGGCGGTGGCTCATTTGCGCAGAAAAGATGGATATACACTGAAATATTCAGTGGATGAAGCTTTTTTCAAACACTGGGTTTTGTATACCAAGGGTGAATCAGATCAATTTTTGTGCATTGAACCCTACACTTGGCTGCCAGATGCACCAAACCTGCCCATGACCGACGATATCACAGGATTGATTCGGCTTGAGCCAGAACAGCCCGTCGAGTTGACCTCAAAAATTGAGGTTGTTTCAACGAACAAATGAAGCCGTCTGGATGATGATATGAATCCATTCATTCGGCTAATATTTTCATAACTATATAAGTTGAACTAAAGATTTTACACAATCCACTCCGATGACAGAACAACCTTCCAATCGCTGTTATCCCCAGATTTTTTCTATTCCCTTTTCCAAAGGGAAAAATCCGGTGATAAAGGCGACCGATCCGCTTTTCAGTTTTTTTCTGTCCTCTCCGTTCACGTGTAAATAAATAGTTTAACTTATCTATATGCTCCTGTAAAAAGCAGCCGATCCGCAATGGATCGGCTGTTTAAGTTGACATGAACCCTTTTGATTATCCATATATTCCCTTACGCCATATCATGTATATTTCCGCTTTCCCGATCCATACTAACATCACCAACCTATAAGGAGGTGAGACATATGTACGGAAGCCAAAACCAAGGTAGCGGAAGCCGCTCTAACAACCTGGTTGTTCCTCAAGCGACAGCAGCATTGCAACAATTGAAAATGGAAGCTGCACAAGAGCTGGGTGTAACAATCCCGCAAGATGGTTACTACGGTAACTACACTTCCCGTGAGACAGGTTCTCTGGGTGGTTACATCACCAAACGTCTGGTACAAATCGCTGAGCAGCAATTATCGGGTCGTTCGTAAGCTCGAAATTATTGCTTCTGCCCTGAGTAGAGCTTGAACGGAAAGGCGGCCTTCTTCGGAAGTGCCGCTTTATTTTGTTAAGATGATTCCCTGTTTGAATCCAGATATGTATTCGTTCTGGGATATCGAATCATCAGGTTCGCCATATTATAATTGGACTCCATCGTTGCATCCACCAGAATCATATTCTGTCGAACTGTAAAATCATAGCTTATTTCCCCATGCGTCCAATTGCGCTTGAACTTCAGTGTCTCCAGCGCCATCGCACGGAAAGAAACTCGCTGTGCATGCGTGAGGCCAGCTCCCTCCATTTCCATCTGTCCATCCCGACCCGTTATCGGATTATGTCGAACACCAAACTTTCCGATAATATTATTTCGTATTTGCACAAAAACTACCCCTGAATCCAGACCTGCCAACTCCTGATCAAGCTCTTTAAATACCAAATCTAACTGCCTTGCTAGTGAAAGCTGTTCCATTTTCACGATAACACTCCTCCTATTATGCTTTTAGTCCTATAAAACAAGGACTTACGGCTCATTATATGACAACATATGTGATTACTCAACAAAATAAAACAATTTTGGGTAATTATTACTAAATTTTGCGCAATTTATTGCCATTTGCATTCCTTAAAATGAGCTTTTTCCTTGATTTACGACAAAATAATTCAGAACAAAAAACATGTGTGCACAACAAAAAAAGGCCGTAATTCATGTCTCTCCGACATCAAATTACGACCCTTAATGATTATGAAAGAAAAGGTTTAAACTAAATCATGTTCTCCGTCATTTGCATAAATTGTTCTATATCCGCAATAGCCAGATTCGCTGCAGCCTGCCAGAAATCAGCTTGGGTCAGATCCGCACCCAAATGTTTCTGAGCCAATTGCTCCACGGTCATCCGACCCGTATCACGAAGCAGATCATCATATTTATCAGCAAAAGCCGTGCCTTCCTGCTGAGCCCGGGCATAGATTCCCGCACTAAACATATATCCGAACGTATAAGGGAAGTTGTAGAACGGCACACCCGTCAAATAAAAATGAAGTTTGGATGCCCAGAAATGCGGATGAGTGGAAGCAAGAACGCCACAGAAGGCTTCTTCCTGAGCCTCTACCATTAATCCGCTGAGCTCGTCGGCACTTACCAGGCCTTTCTTGCGCTGCTCATAGAAACGGGTTTCAAACAGGAAACGAGCATGGATGTTCATAAAAAAGGCAACACTGCGCTGGATTTTATCCTCCAGCAGCGCCAGCTTTTCCTGCTCATCACGCGCTGTTTGCACCAGAGCATCGGCTACAATCATCTCGGCAAATGTCGAAGCTGTCTCAGCCACGTTCATCGCATAGCGCTGATTCAGAGCAGGCAGTTCTTCCATAATGTGCTGATGGTAGCCATGTCCAAGCTCATGAGCCAGCGTGGATACATTCGACGCAGTACCAGAGAACGTCATGAAAATGCGAGTCGCTTTGCTTAGCGGCAGTGACGTGCAAAAGCCTCCTGGACGTTTCCCCGGGCGATCCTCAGCCTCGATCCAGCGTTTTTCAAACGCCATCTCCGCAAAGCTGGACAGTTTTGGACTAAATCTCGCAAATTGCTCAACAATCGTCAACGCCGCCTCATCATACGTTACTTTACCTACAGATTTTCCTACCGGCGCATCTACGTCGCTCCAGCTCAGCTTATCCACACCAAGCAATTTGGCTTTTCGTTCCAGATACTTCACAAGAACCGGCTTGGTTCCATTAATAACGTCCCACATCGCATCCAGCGTCTGTCGTGACATCCGATTAATCGCCAGCGGCTCCTTCAAAATATCTTGCCAGCCACGTTTCTCGTAGAGCTTCAGACGGAACCCTGCAAGATGATTCAGTGTGTCTGCACAGAAATCTTCGACCTCGGTCCAGGCCTGCTCCCATGAGCTGAATACCCGCTCACGAACTTCACGCTCACTATCACTTAACTTGTTGGCCGCTTGTCCGGCAGACAGCATAACGGTCTCTCCATCCTGCTCAAACGGAATGTTCACTTTGCTTACGATGGTATTATAAAACTTCCCCCAACCATGATAACCGTCAACACCAAGATCGAGAGCCAGTCCCTCCAGTTCAGGTGACATTTTGTCTCTAGCCTGAGCCCGACTTTCGTTTAATACAAAGGACAGCGGCTGTATGTCAGCTTGCGCAAGCCATTGATCCCATACAACATCCGGCGTCTCGCTAAAGATGTTATCCAGCTTCGACTTGCTGCTATTCAGCATTGCGGCAATGGAGCTGACAGCACCTTGAAGCTGGGCCGCTTTTTTGTCCTGCTGATTTTGTGCTGACAGACAGGATACGAAGGCAGAGCCCTCCGATATCCGCACATAACAGCTTTGCAGCAATTCCAGAACAGGCTCATAAGCAGCTGCATCTTCCAGCGTCGCAGGAGCAGCCATCTGCTGAAGGGTTTGCTTCAATGTTCGTACATCTTTGTCCAGTTCGTTAAGATATGAGGCGAATGCTTCGGAAGAAGAACCTCCACTAAAGATGGACTCCAGATCCCACACAGGGTGTAATGGCATTTTCATCTAATTAAGGCACCTCTTTCTGTAGATTGAATGTAACACTTTGAATTAAAAACTGGTTTTATACGCAACGTATCTCTATACTAGAGAAATAATGCAACAACTTTTCAGGAGGTCAATGTATGAAACCTTTACAAGTATCGGCTGAAACTGCCGTCAAACTAGCAGCATCTCTCGGCGTGCCTCTGGAGCATCTGATGCATATGCCTCAACATATTCTCATGCAGAAGATTGCAGAACTCGCAAAGGAAGAAGCGGCCAAACCTGCGGACAAAGAAGGCAGCGCGGAATGATTCCTTTTGAGAACAGCTGGCCATATGACATCATTATGGGGGATATTTACGTGCAGCAGTGCCCCTTCTGTGACACCAACAATGTACTGTTACCCCTTAAACCTAAGGAACTTATCCGTATTCGTGAAGGAAAAAAGAAATTACTTGTTTTCCCTTGCTGCAACAGCAGCATAACCGTCATTGACACCGATAACGATTATCTGTTGGCCAGTCGGCCTATCCGCTAATTTGATACGAGATCAGACTAAAGGGGGCTGCGCTTCGCAGCCTCTTTGTCTGCCTCCAGCATTTCCTCAGGCAGCTCCATTTTGCTGGATAACATCTGTTCACGCAGCAGTGCCCACTGTTCCCTTGAAGCCCGGATCATGGCTGCATCGGTAATGCGCTTGTCATGAATAACTCGTCCAAACCATTGGACCGCCTCATGAAATCGACCAACTCTGCGATTCAGCTCCCCGAGCAAATACAGCAGCTTCGCTTCATTACCGCCTGTACCTTCCCTTTCGAACACCTTGACGTATGCTTCCAGGCTGAATTCAAGAAAACGATGCTCCTGTGTATGATCCTCCATATATCTGTACAGCCAGGCGATATGATGCAACAGACCAGCGACAACGCGATCCTTCTCCTGTATTACCTGAGCACACAACAAGCCAAGTTTGTATGTAGCGAGTGCCTGTTCCAAATTTCTTGCACCACTATAATCCCGTTTGAGCCAGCGGTTACCAATCTGCTCCATAAACGCCTTGCGCTGCACATCACTCAGATTGACCGTTGAATTTTCTGTCGAAGCGAATCCGCACGAAGGACAGATCCGAACGACATAAAAATCTGGATTCTCCTGTTTGTAATACGCACAAAAATCAGAATCTGTCCGGTAAGGCCGTTTCAAGCTAGGTCTTACCCGTGAGGTTTCAAATTCAGTCTCGCAATAATGACACTTCACCTTCACCTTATACAGCGGCTCTAATTCCACTTGTTCCATCCCTCTCCCGTAAGGCTTGTCGTATATTTGGAACTATGGCGTATTCACAAAATGGTGCGCCGGCCCTGATAAACGCTGTAAAATAAACGAATGCAGAGGCTCCTCTACACCAATTTGTGTTAACGCCTTATTCATGCAGGCAAGCCATGCTTCTGCTCGCTCAACCGTTACTTCAAAATGCATATGACGAGCACGCATCATCGGATGTCCGTAAGCTTCGGAGAACAACGCCGGTCCTCCAAAAAATTGAGACAGGAACATGTACTGTTTGTCTATTACCGGCTGAATATCTTCCGGAAAAAGGGGTGCAAGCTGCTCATTCTGCAATACAATCGGATAAAAAGCCTCGACCAATGCACGAACGCCTTGAGCACCTCCAAGATTATCATAAATGCTTAAACTGGGATTCATGGTTCTCACCTCTTTCTGATGTCGAATTTTGCAATATAATACACGTCACATGAACATGGTGAACAGTAAGTCAACTACCTGGCCCTTAAAGCCAGCATCTCCATTCTATCAAAAAAAGACAAAAAAAGCGCCACCCCTAAGGCTGGCGCACCGCATATTCCATTAATAACTTCGCCAATCTTCCTCTTCGGTACGTACCAGTGAGGCACGTATAACATACACAAATGCACAGACCAGGACTCCGGCGACAAGACTCATGATCATCACTCCATCCTTATTGATTCCACCTTATTGACCATTAGGTGACGTTGAGGCGTTTTACCTATTTTAGCATACATCATTTAAAAACACAGCCACTTTTGCAAACGCTTTCTTATAAATATTTTGTACTGTTTGTCCGCTTTTTCTCATATATTGATGGCAAAAGCCCGTGATCGGCTGCAGATCATTCTATTTTAACCATAAAGGAGAAAAACACATGACTGCTGCTCAGCGCGTCATTCCCTTGCTGACTACACTGGCTCTCCTAATCTTCTGTACCCTGATGGCGCTATATCCGGCAGAGACCTGGCATGCAAGCGTCAGAGGTTTAGCCATCTGGTGGGACGTGCTGTTTCCTTCACTGTTCCCCTTTCTTGTATTGTCCGAGCTGCTGCTCGGCTTTGGTATCGTACATTTTCTCGGCACACTGCTTAATCCACTTATGCGCCCCCTTTTTCGCGTTCCGGGAAGCGGAGGCTTTGTTTTTGCAGTAAGCTGCGCTTCAGGTTATCCAACCGGAGCCAAGCTGACAGCACAACTATGGGAACAGAAGCTGGTTACGCGGGAGGAAGGCGAGCGTCTGGTCGCATTCACGACCTCCTCTGATCCGATCTTTATGATCGGAGCGGTATCGGTCGGTTTTTTCCATGACACGTCCATCGCTCCGATTCTTGTGGCATCTCATTATGCCGCTGCTGTGCTTGTCGGGATGCTCATGCGTTTTCACGGTCGTTCGGATGCCTCCACCGCCACGCCCCCTGCTGCACAAGAAGAACATCGCAGCCGCTTCATGCGCGCCATATACGCGATGCACGAAGCGAGGCAAGCAGATGGAAGGACATTGGGTGAGTTGCTGAGACATGCTGTCTCCTCTTCCCTTCGCCTTATTATTATCGTAGGCGGGCTTGTTGTATTCTTTTCCGTCATTATGGAATTAATGGTTCAGACCGGATGGCTTGGCGTCTTATATAACCTGACAGAACAGGGGCTGCATCTCGCCGCTTTGCCGCCTTCGCTGTCTCACAGTCTTGTGGGAGGTTTGTTTGAAGTAACTCTTGGCGCCAAGGAAGCAGGCGCTGTCTCCGTTCCTCTAGTGTTCAAAGTCGCTGCTGCCTCCTTCGTGCTCTCCTGGGGAGGACTGTCGGTACATGCACAGATTATGAGTGTGTTAAGCAGCACCCCGATGCGGTACGGACCATTCTTACTGGCAAGAGCAATTCATGCAGCCATTGCACCACTGCTTGTTGTTTTGTTATGGCCGTTGCTGATGAGCAGCATGGCTTCTCCTACTTTTGTGAATGATGCATTTATACCTCCGTCTGCCTATTCACCAGAATGGAAACGTATCGGCATAACAGGAATCAGCGTGTTCAGTTCTGTACTTTTTCTAATGGTATGCCTTGCCTGGATCGGTTCAAAGCTCATGATCAAACGAGGAAAAAAATAGGATTTGTGCAAATAGTTTGTCCGGAAGTTCAATCGAACGTTGTGTTCTGGCGCGGAATTGATTATCATCGGTAGTATAATGACCACAAAGGAGCTTTCATCTTGAGATACTATGTTCAAGACCGCGGAGACCAGTTATCAATTGATCTCAGTCAGCAGTTTCATGCGCTGGCGAAGGAAGAAGGGTTCAAACTGGATGCAGAATCGCCGGAGATCGTCATCTCCATCGGAGGCGATGGTACGATGCTTCAGGCTTTTCACAATTTCATCGACCGCATTCCGGACATTGCTTTTGTTGGGGTTCATACAGGCCATCTCGGCTTCTATGCCGACTGGAAGAAGGAAGAATTAAGGGAATTGGTGCGATTAATGAGCGGTAAAGGTGATCCTGACCTCCTCAAGCCACGTATTGTGCAGTACCCTCTATTGGAGCTGGAGATTCGTAAAAAGTCAGGCAACGCCTCTTACATCGCACTGAATGAATTTACGTTAAAAGGGGTAGACGGTACCGTCGTGGCTCAGGTGGACATCAACGACGTTACCTTTGAGATGTTTCGGGGCGATGGCATCTGCGTATCTACACCTTCGGGCAGTACAGCTTACAACAAAGCGCTTGGGGGCGCCATGGTGCATCCAACGATTGATGCGATCCAGATTGCGGAGATTGCCTCGATCAACAACCGTGTGTATCGAACACTAGGTTCACCCGTCATTTTGCCCAAGCATCATCATTGCGACATTTTCTCACGTAAAGATCAGCGTCTGCTGCTAACGATTGATCATGTCAATGTGATGGTTGAGGATCTGATCTCGGTACGCTGTCAGGTGTCGCAGCAGAAGGTCAGCTTCGCGCGGTTTCGCCCGTATCCGTTCTGGAACCGGGTTCGGACAGCCTTCCTGGATTAATTCAGCCGAATCATGCTTGACAGAGATTATCATTGGATATGCAGAAAAAAGCATTAAAAAAGCGGTCCTTCTCAGGAACCGCTTTTTGCTTTGGCTTGAGGCTGCTCTTTACACTTTTGAAGCACAAAGTAGGCACAGCCAAAATTACAGTATTCGTTAATGTAATCCACCAGATAAGAGATCGTTGAATCTTTGGTTGCTTTGGGATGATTGTCCCGGTAAAAACCCTTGAGTCTCAGCTGGCTGTAACCCCAGTCGCCAATAATATAGTCATACCGCTCCAGCACTTCACTGTACCGGTCACGAAACACTTCAGGATTCCAGCCCTCTTTGTGGTTCTGAACAATTTCATAATTCTTGCTGCCGACCTGTACAATGACAGGGGCTTTAGGTTTTTCCTGAACGGTTTCCTGCACAGTCTCCTGTGTCTGCTGCTGGTCCTGCTGTTCTTCCTTATTTTTATCCTGTTCCAATCCGGACTCCTCCATCATGCGTGTGTTGCCGCCTGTTCCGCATGCTGATTCGCTGATTTCACCTGTTCATGTGCATGGTAAGAACTGCGAACCATCGGACCGGATTCCACGTGACTGAATCCACGCTTCAACCCTTCCTGCTTCAATGCTGCGAATTCTTCAGGCGGGTAGTACTTTTCAACAAACAGATGTTTCTCGGATGGCTGCAAGTATTGACCAATCGTCATAATATCACAGTTCACCGCGCGAAGATCATCCATCGTTGCCAAAATTTCATTATATTCCTCACCGACACCGAGCATAATGCTTGATTTCGTCGGGATGTTAGGCTGCATCTCTTTTGCACGGGCAAGCAGTTCAAGGGAACGTTTATACTTTGCTTTGGCACGCACTTTGTCTGACAACCGCTCAACCGTCTCAATGTTATGGTTCAGAATATCCGGCTTGGCATCCATAACGATCTGCAGTGAATCCCGATCTCCCATGAAATCCGGGATAAGCACCTCTACACTGCACAGCGGCAAGCGTCTGCGCACAGCCTTAACCGTCTCTGCAAAGATGGAAGCCCCTCCGTCCTTCAAGTCATCCCGGGCTACACTTGTAATAACACAATGCTGCAGGTTCATCTGCTCAGCTGCTTCTGCTACACGCTCCGGCTCCTGCAAATCAAGCTCTGTAGGCAAACCGGTATTAACTGCGCAGAATCGGCAGGCTCTTGTACAAATATCCCCCAAAATCATAAAAGTAGCTGTTCGATTCGCCCAGCATTCATAAATATTCGGGCACCGTGCTTCCTCACATACGGTATGCAATGTTTTGGAACGCATCATGTTTTTAATTTCCTGATAGTTGTCTCCGGTTGTCAATTTAATCCGAATCCAGTCCGGTTTCGGTTCTTTCACACGTTTAGCCAATGCATAAACCTTCTTTCTACCTGAAGTTAGGCTGTTGCTCGGAACATATTATACCATGAAAGGCTTGGAAAAACCCCCATTTGTCACATCTTGTGCTTTCAAGCTGACATGGATAAAATCAGAGCTTTTGAAGAACGCTAGGGTATAGCTTGATTTATCGGGCACATGTGCATCATCTTAACGGAAAGGGGCTGCTTCCCTGTGCAACAGCACTGGATAACTCGCAACACCTACGGCTTTTGCTTGAAAACACTACTCGCAGGCGCGCTGCTTCTCCCATTCCTGCCTGCTGATGTTCACGGTAAATCTGTGCAGCAAACGGCGCCTGCTGCACAAGCTACCGAGCCTAAACCTGCTGATATCTTTGCCGCAAGGCGCCATCTGTATGAAAGTATCGGGCAGATGACACAAATTCCGTGGTACAGACTCGCCGCTATTGATCAATATGAGCGAACCATCACACGTGCCCACCCGAAGGATCGCAAGCATCCCGAACGGTTAACCGGCATTTTCATGACTGCACCGGCATGGAGAGGATGGCTGAACCCGGATGAAACGGACCAGCACCCGGCCTCCATTCTTTTTTTCAACGGGAACGGGCGGGATGGCTCTGGTGACGGGGTAGCAGACCCAAACAATGATCTGGATGTGTTGTACAGCATGGCCTCGATCATACGGCAGTACGGCAGCAAGCAGGAGGATTTCGCCATTGGTCTGTGGGAGTATTACCATAATTCCAGGGCAGTTCAACGGATACAGCAATTCGCGAAATTATATGAGCATTTTGACACGCTTGATTTATTTGGACACGCCTTCCCTGTGCCTTTGGGCACCAACTATTCGTACCGCAGCACCTGGGGAACCAAGCGCAGCTGGGGCGGCTACCGCATCCATGAAGGAACGGATATCTTCGCTCCTCACGGTCTGCCCGTTCGCAGTACCTGTTATGGTATGGTGGAGATCAAAGGCTGGAATCCGTTTGGAGGATGGCGTATCGGTATTCGGGATCTGAATAACCATTATCACTATTACGCTCATCTGAGCGGCTTTGATAAAGGGGTCAAGATCGGTGATGTCGTTACTCCCGGTCAGGTCGTAGGCTGGGTAGGCAGCTCTGGCTACGGCAAACCGGGAACGCAAGGCAAATTCCCTCCACATCTTCATTATGGCATATATCGGGACAGCGGCCTGCATGAATGGTCCTTCGATCCCTATCCGCTGCTCAGACATTGGGAGCAGGATGAACGCAGTCAGAAAAATAAAAAAAGCAAATAGATCTCCCGGAACACAAACAAAATCTTTAGCAAGCAAAAAGATTTCTATGTACAAAATCCAAAATCAGAACGCAAAGGAGGCCTTCGCACGATGCGAGAGGCCTTCTTTGCCGTTCACTTATGGATGCCCGCTCTGACCAGATGAAGCATTGCCGTTCAGATCAGGCGGGTCCAGTTCAAGCTCCAGGCCGTTCGACTGCGTACCACTGCCCGGTGCTTGCTGCGGAGTCTGAGGCTGAACCTGAAGTGGTCCAGATGTTCCACCGGCGCTGTTCCCGCCATTAGCACCTGTACCATTCTCCGTTCCCGTATGACCACTTCCACCACTGGATACCCCTGATTGACCTGACGGGAGCGCGATTGCTGGAGCATTGCTGCCGTTGCTGCCAACCGGCTTGCCCTGATTATCGTAATAATACATCGGCACATCACCAACCACGAGCAGATAAGAAATAGGTATTTCGGTATCCACCGTCTCCGGCTCCATGTCAAAAGGCACCACCACAGCAACTTCAGCAATAATGTGGATATATACCTCCACCAGAATCATGTTAATGCCTGCATTCTGCTGGCGGGTATTCAGATCCACCTTCACTGCACCCTGCGGTTCAATCCGAACGGGGATACTTGGCCCAAACGAAGCCAGCACAGGGCTGCCCAAAGCCTGACCTAGCGGGATTTTTTCCTTCAACATATGCACATTCTGAAGTGTAGACTGTACCACATTCATCGTGCTTGCCGTAATTCGCATATGCTCGTTATAGTTCAGCATGAACCCCGAAACTTTGCCCTTCGTATCCGTTTTCCAATCTATCAGCCCTTCTGTTGTCTTGCCTTCAGCGACCTGAGCCGTAATCGCTTTGTTAATTGCCTCTGTTGCAATCTGCTTCACCCGAATTTTGGCGAGGTGCATAATGGGAGGTTTCATCTTTTTGTCCACATATGCAAATCCCTGCATTAAACAAAACGCTGCCACGAGCAAAACAATGAACCACACCTTGCGTCTGCCGCTGGGCGGCTTGGGCCGCCGTTTTCGGCTTCGCCATCTCTTTCGCATCATCGAAGCGTCCCTCCCCTGCGGGATGAGCCATAGGCTTATATGTAATGCTTATGCAGCGTTGTCCCGAAAAAGAAGGACAGCGCCCTGCGATGCTCAGCTGGCGATGCTGCAGGTGCGGTACAAGGCAGCCTCACGCAGAGAGGCTTACCGTGTATTGCACGGTTCTGCTGCCAAGCGGGTTGGGGTATCCTGATTTTGATATCCGCAGGATGAACAGATCAGGATGCCCCAATATAAAAAAACCTTCCGCCCGCAGCAGATATGTCATCTGCACAGGCGAAAGGTTTACTTTTCACAATAGCTGAACTTGGAATGAATTAGTTTTTCTCCACAGCATGTCCACCGAATTCGTTACGCAATGCCGCAACGACTTTACCTGTGAACGTATCGGTTTCAAGGGAGCGGTAACGCATCAGCAGGGACAACGCGATAACCGGAGTCGCCGTTTGCAGATCAAATGCCGTTTCAACCGTCCAGCGTCCTTCGCCGGAGGAGTGCATTACACCTTTGATTTCGTCCAGGTTAGCATCTTTGGAGAAGGCACGCTCTGTCAATTCCATCAGCCAGGAACGGATAACGGAACCGTTGTTCCATACACGCGCTACTTTTTCGAAGTCGAAGTCAAAGCCGCTTTTCTCCAGCACGTCGAAGCCTTCACCGATGGAAGCCATCATGCCGTATTCAATTCCGTTGTGCACCATTTTGAGGAAGTGTCCGCTACCTGCTTTACCGGCATACAGATAACCGTTCTCGACAGAAGTATCTTTAAATGCAGGCTCAACAATCGCCCAAGCCTCCGGATCTCCACCGATCATGTAACATGCCCCGTTGCGCGCACCTTCCATACCGCCTGAAGTTCCTGCATCCATGTAATGAATGCCTTGTGGCTTCAGCTCTTCATAACGGCGGATGGACTCTTTGTAGTGGGAGTTTCCTGCTTCGATGATGATATCACCTTTGGACAGCAGCGGGCTTACTTCAGCCAGTACAGCATCTACAACGTTGTGAGGAACCATGATCCACAGCACGCGTGGGGATTCCAGAGATTCAACCATTTCTTTGTATGAGGAAACGCCTTGAGCTCCGTATTCTTTCATTTCTTTAACCGCTTCTGCATTCAGGTCAAAGGCAACCACTTCGTGTTTGTGATCAATGAGGTTTCTGCCCAGGTTCAAGCCCATTTTTCCAAGTCCGATAAGTCCGAGTTTCATAATAAAATCCTCCTGTTATGCAAATATTTAGTGTTAAGTGTATTATTAAAAACCAGTTCATAACCATCTAGCAAAATTATCCGTTCCGGTTACGAATCGTTCCTTCGAGCGCTGTTATCCCCGAATTTTTTGGATGCTCTTATTTCGAGGGGAAAATTCGGTGATAAAGGCGCACGCTTCGCTTCTTCGGAATCGATTTCGTCCCCTACACTTCTCTTTGCTACCATGCGAAAACATTTTTAACAAACACCATCTATATAGAAAATGTTTGCGGCCTTTCGGCTGCGAAAGTCGAAAGGGCTTATGCAAAATTGAAACGGTATAATTTTGAGTGAAAAATGATGCGTACTTACTACATAATTTGTGGCTTGCAATCAGCTCGAGCTTACCACCAGCGGAAGCCATTTTCCGCAATCAGACGATCAGCAGATTCTGGTCCATCTGATCCAGCTTTGTACGTGTCCAGTGGAATTGAACCGGCTGCAAAAGCTTCCTGGATCGGCTGTACCCACTGCCAAGCCAGCTCCACTTCATTCCAGTGTGCAAAGAACGTTGCGTCACCGCGCATCGCATCAAAAATCAGGTTTTCATACGCCTCTGGAACGTTGCGCTCCCCGGATTGGAAGGTCATATTCATCGGCTCAACCTCACCCTTGTTCAGCGGATTCTTCACATTTAATTGAAGGGACAGGCTTTCGCCCGGGCCGATTTCAAGTGTCAGCAAGTTCGGAGCCATCGTATTTTCAGACTCATGCCCTGTTTTGAGCGGTGACTTGAATTCAATGACGATACGGGTTGATTTCTCAGCCATGCGTTTGCCTGTACGAATATAGAACGGAACCTCGCTCCAGAAAGGGTCATCCAGCCACAGCCTTGCAGCCACATATGTCTCATTCTGCGATCCGGCCGGAATGCCCGGCTCGTCCAGATAACCGACTACAGAGGAGCCTTGCAGCTCTCCTGCACCATACTGAGCGCGAACGACTTCAGAAGCGACATTCTCTTTGGTTAGCGGCCGCAGAGCTTCAGCAATTTTTTTCTTTTTATATTGAATTTCCTGTGGTGTACAGCGCTTCGGCAGATGCAATGCGATCATCATCAGCAACTGAAGCATATGGTTCTGGAACATGTCGCGAAGCGCACCACTCTGGTCATAATACGCTGCACGTTCCTCAACACCTACAGTTTCACTCGCTGTAATCTGTACATTGGCAATGTAGCGATTGGACCACAGCGCCTGAATAACCGGATTGGCATACGTCAAGGTTTCAATATTTTGCACCATCGGTTTGCCAAGGAAATGGTCGATGCGATAAATTTCTTCCTCCGCAAACGTATTGCTCAGCTTCTCATTCAGCTCACGTGCAGATTGCAAATCATGTCCAAACGGCTTCTCGATGATGAGCTTCTTCCAGCCCTTGGTGTTACCCAGGCCGCTCTCTTGAATGTTTAATGCAATGGGTTCAAAAAACTCAGGTGCAACCGACATGTAGAACATGCGATTTTCAGGAATATCAAGCTCCTGCTCCCGCTGCTGTACCAATTGAAGAAGCCGTGTGTAATCTTCAGGCTTGGTGTTGTTCAGTGAGCAATAACGGAAAGCACCGATGAAATCACGTACTTGTGATGCTTCCTCCGGTTTCTGACGGGAAAATTCATGCAGTGACTTTTCCACATTCGCCTGGAAATCCGCATCTGACAGCTCGCGACGTCCCAAACCAATTACGGAGAATGCCTTAGGCATTTTCTGATCTACAAACAGATTGTATAATGCAGGGTAAATTTTGCGTTTGGCTAAATCGCCTGTTGCCCCGAACAAGACAAATGTCATTGCGTCCATTGGAGTGCCTCCTATGATCTGTGCAGTATAGTATATGATGTTGCAAAATGTTCAAATCCAAGCATGACAAAAGACGGAATAAGTGGGTACATCGCCCGCCTCGCCTCCGTTATGCACATGACCTGAATCCAACCATGGGAACATTCCTTCTCTCCACAACCTGAATCACTATTTGACATAGGTTATAAATTGTAACCACTAATAATTAACGTTACTCATATTACACCTGTCGTCACAATTCGTCAATATTCTTGTCTAAGCTGTGAACTCCAGCTGTACCAAGGGTTACAGACAATTTTATTGAATGTTAACGCTTTATGTGGTAAGTTTAATAACAATTGGCATGTGATATTTTATACATATACCTTGTGGACATTCAGGTTACAATAAGTATACTAATGATATTACAAGCCATACTAAACCAAAGGAGTAACCGTTATGAACGATGATAAGAATGCCAAGCAATTATGCGAAAAGGTGGAACTATCTTATCAGATCATTGGCCGGAAATGGGTAGCCCTGATTATCCATGCATTGATGGAGGAGCCCAAACGCTTCAGTGAAATTCATGCTTATATTCCTGATTTGAGTAAACGTGTATTAAATGAGCGGATGAAGGAATTAGAGGAAGAGGGACTGGTCGTCAGACATGTAATTACAGAGCGTCCCGTTCGAACTGAATATATGCTGTCCCGCAAAGGAACCGAGCTAGGACGAGCGCTAAGCGCGGTGGAGCGATGGGCGGAGAAGTGGTTGTGAGTTTGAATGTTTAAGAAAACAAAAGATCAATATGTTAAAAATCAAACAGGATGGATTAACTTGTTATGACAAAAAAAGAAATAAAAAAAAGCATAGGTGAAGGATCCCCCCTTCACCTATGCTTTTTCACTTCTATTCTTTACTTTATAAGACAATAAACCGATAAATCACTATGGCTACAATAAATCCAGGAAAGGAAGTACAGATCGTGATAAGTCTCAGACGTATAACCGCTTTTTTCATTTTAACCGCATCACTATTGGGTTTTACATCTGTAGCAGCTCAATCCGAGACTCAGCAGAACGATGAAGAAATAACCGCTTGGACATGGGGAGGAATCCCAGTGAAAAATATGAATGAGCACTGGGCCAAGCGTTTATTTCAATGGGGTATCTCTAGTAACATAATCAATGGATATACTAATTTCAATCTTAAACCAGACCATGTCATTACAGAGGCTGAGTTCCTTAAGATGTTTTACAGAGCAGTGGGTCTAGCTATTCCAAATGCAAGTGCAAATAGTGCATATCTTCCCAGCGAGAATTGGACAGAAGGCCTCTACAGGACAGCCAAACTATACAACCATCCGACAATTGGAGAAAACAACTTCGCAATGAGAATGAAACCGATCACAAAACTACGTGTTGCCGAAATCATCAGTGCATCTCAAGGTGTTCACTTTACTGGTCATTATGCAGTAACCTACCTGATTGGACAAGGATTAGCCAACAGCAAAGCAACTTCTCCACAGCAGTTTGATGGTGAAAGTACACTTTCAAGAGCAGAGGCACTCCAATGGATACGTCAACTTGCTTTTCATGGAAAACTTAAAATTGAGCAAAGACCAAAAATTCCTACGGACCTCAGTCTTTTGCCTGATCTGGTTGGTACTCCCTCTGAGGTGATTCCTGATTTCAGTACAGTGTCCTTGACCGATGAGGATTTTAATTTGGTCATTCAGGGCAATAGTTCAGAACTTAGATTTGGAGACTCGAAAAAATCCATTGATGAACAATTTGGAAAATCTACAGGGAAGAATATTTTTGATTATGATAACTATCCATTATTCAATGCACACTTTAACCAAAGCGGAGAGTTAGATGGCTGGAGTATTTACTCATACACGGATGATTCCACTTATACAGATATTTCACTACTTACGAAAAAGGGAATTGTACTGGGCAAAAGTACTTTATTCGATGTTATAAACCAATATGGGTCAGCTGGAGTAAGAGGTCATGGAATCGTAGAATACTATTATAAAAAGATGAACGATGGTACATATCAGGATATTTCAATCTATGATCCCATACCAAATATGGAAGATGTGCGTATGATCGCGTTTATTGTTGATGACGAAACCCAGATAGTCTTTGATATAATCGTAACATCATCATTAAAGGATGCATTTTAGCTTATTTCTAGATCATAAATGATTTAACTCAAATAAATCCAACATTGGTAACATATTCAAGAAAAGATCCTCTTTCGGTTACTCGAAAGGGGATTCTACATAAGACGGATTGTAAAACCGTTTTAAAGAACAATTCAAATTATTTTGATGCCCAATTTATCTTCTCAAGTAATGAATACCAATCATCTCGATATACATCAGGTACAATTTCTTTATATTTGAGACCAAAAACATAATGACAAAGGAAGTGATTGAAATCCCCCAGATCCCCCTTGGTCCATACTTCTTGGTGATTCTGTGTAAAATAATAGATGTGTCCAGAATTCTTATTAATCACTAACGGTTCATACAATATTTGACCTACTTCTAGCCATTCATCTGGTTCCCCCATAAAACCAGCTATACGATACTGATGTGAAGTTAATGTCTCAAATGACCATAGATCTATTACTCTACATCTTGCACCATCGAATTTCTTCAAAAACTCCAGATATAGTTCCAAAGCGGTATCCTTCATTTCAAGGTTAGGCCTGCCTTCACCTAATTCACCGTAGATAATACTGTCTGGTTCAGCTTCAAGTGTTACTTTCAACTTTGTTATTAAGTCGTAAAGAGGTTTATCCACCTGGCTTACCCTCCAGCCATTTTGATATTCTTTTACCATCAAACCAGTTGCCCCATCCTCTATTTTCATCAAAAGAGTACATCAGAAATAAACGGACATCCGGTAATGGGAATTGGTTCTTTTCCATAAATAAAATAATTTTTTCCAAACAATTCAGACTATTCATTCCATGTCCCTCAATAACAGAGTAAGCATGACTGATTCCCAATTGTTAATGTCATAATCCCAAGCTGAAATCATGTTCTCCAGGCAGCTTATTGCATAAGCAACTCGACCTCTCAATGATATGTTACTAAATGGCTCTATGCTCATCATACACCTTCCAATTAATTAGGAGCGTTATCAGCTAAACTTCTCTACCCAGAGCTTTATCCGCTTCTATTTGCATTTTTGTCGTTTTAGGTCCCATGTATTTCTTTGCAGTTCGTAAAATATTATTTTCGTTACCCAGTATTTCTAATACCGTAATTGAAAATGTATTTATTAAGTGAGTATCTTTATCATTCGAAACTTCTTCAAAATATTCAAAAATCCGTTCTAATAGATCGATGTTTTGCTCTTGTCTTATAAGTTCAATGAATGCCGGCATGAAAACACTCTCGATTATAACCGTCTCCAGCACCTCACCATTAAACTCGATGGATTCTCTGTAGGATGCCTCTGTTGATGGTAAAAACTCTAACATTTTCCTCATAAATGCTTCCGATTGACTAGTCATTGTATCCACTCCTATGCTAATGGATATGGTTCATCCCAGAGATCCTATGGATAACTCCAAATCCATTACTTTTTGAACTGCTTCATCACATCTGTCCTTAGTACCAACGTCCACATAATAATCATAATTGAAGCGAACAAACATGGACTCTGACGCTAACTGAATCCAGATGTATTCTCTTAAAGCCAAACGAGCAACATGTTCCATATTTTCAATATTCAATTTCAGGCCTTTTTCCAATAACAGAAAGAAATCAAGCAATTTAATATAACGCTCCAGAGAAAATCCCTTTTTAGTCATATCGGCTTTGATTATTTCCGGTTGTAGTGATTTTTCAAGTTTTTTGATGGTGAGATGAGGTGACTTTGAATACATCATAAATACCTGTATACCCTCGACAAATGCATTCTCTACCTGAAGATATTCATGACCCGTGACCATTTTACCGCACATTACTTTTCCAATATCAGATACCAAATGTCCATGTTTCTTTCTTACCTGGTTGATACAAAGGCAGTTCGTCCTTTTTATACTTTGACATTTGCCAAACGAAGTGAATATTAATCACCTATCTTCTTATTATTAATATTTAAAAATCCGTAAATGGTTATGTGTTGTTTGCCAAAGCTGATTACGATGCTCTCTACTTTTAACCTGCTCATATGCTCTTCAACTCCTCCTATTCAAGCTACTCTCCGTAACATTCGAATCAGATTCTAAATTCAGGTGCAAACACAATACTCCCAGAATACATCCAGTGAGATTCCCCAAATCATCCCCCTATCCGTCCCTCTTTACTACTTAACGCCTTTCTCAGCAACTTTCCCCAGTCTAATGAGAAAGTTCAACTGCTTGTCAGTGAGATGCTCATGCAAATTCTCGATTTCATCATTCAAAAAATTTTCCTCGATATTGTCTAAACTGGCAGCTAAAATGGCAATCATGCCATAGATGTTATACTGCTCCCACTCTTCATATAAGCTCTCCCAATTTTTTATCACATCCACAAAATCATTAAAATGATTGATCTCTCTAAAAGGTTCGTTCCAATCCGCATGGCTGTTCTTGTCCATATACCTCTCCTTTAATTTTGCAAAACATTCAACTATCAATCCTCAAATTTCTCAAAGCCTCTGAATAAACGTAGCACCTTTAATTTTATTTCTTTCAAAAACATCCTATTCTGTAATACATCGCTTAAGGTTTTAAATTCAACTTTAGGGGCAACAATAGGCTCGGTCAATTTTTTGACTTCTCTAAAAACAAATCGATCCGTTCCACTGCCTTTAATATATTCACCCACGCTGCCGTTAGGAAAGTTATCTGGAACTGACCAGATTCACAACAAATATATCACCTCGAAATTTATCACTAATACATATTCTTCCTTACTAATAATACCATGAAAAGAACCCACTATACTTACAGTCCCCGATATAAAAAACCACTGTATCCGTGGATACAGCGGTCTCTTTATCTATGTTCACCTTTTTGTTTCACGTTAATTATGCATGCTTGAAATACCTTTATGCGTCCTTTTAATACTTTTCATCTAATCTGCGTCCAAGCGTAATGCCCCTATCCTCAAAGTTTTCAACAGACGACTTCTTTTCATAAAAGTGAATAACGTGCCGCATCATACTCTCCCTGGAATAAAATATATCATCCGATGGAATGGGAAAAACCACCTTCTCCCCAGTACTTGCAGACTTGTAGATACCAACAATCAGCTCCAGCGTATTCCGTCCGCTCTCTCCATCAACAACTAACAATGTCCCCTTCTCTATAGCATCCAGCACATTCTCAACCTGTCCGGCGTGACCTGAATGAATAACTTCAGGCAATGCGTCATACTGCTGATGAAGGTACCGTTCGAGATCAAGATTAGGTTCGGGAAATCCATTACTTTGCGAAGTGGAAGCCACTACTTTCCAGGGAACAGACACGCGGGCTTTTTTTCCTTGAAAAATTAACTGCTGCTCCTCTCCGTGATGCACCACGGAACTTGTAATCATCCCCACTGCTCCTTGGCTGAAGCGTAGCATCGCCATGGATATGTCCTCCACTTCGGCATTATCATGCGCCGTATTGGCAATCATAGCCTGCGCCTCGATAGGTGCCCCCATCATCCAGAGCATGGCATCTATATGATGCACGGCATGATAAAGCGTACATATTAGAATTAACCTATATTCATGATGGTTACGGACAGTTGATTACCGAGGGCCATGCCTTTCCACTCGAACCGGGGATGCTCATGATTTTCCGGCCCTTCCAGCTGCACCATGTACAGATGCAGGTATCGAGCAAGCACCCGTTCATTCGCACAGTGCTTATGGTAGAGCTTGATCTGCTGCAGGAATATTGGCCGCACTTTATCACTACACACCATTTCACATATCACATTCTCAATGAGCAAATATCCACACCCCCACTATATCTGATGCCTGATGCTCCACTTGTTCAGCTTCTTGAACATTTTGGTAAGCAGTATCCAGACCTATTGCCTTATGAAGCAGCGGAGGATGCCTGTCTTTTCACACTAAATATACTGACGCAACTTCGCTATTTATGGAAAAGTGAAGCCCATTCCCCTCATTCGCACTTCTCAGATCAGACAACAATTCGCTCAGGTTTTATGAATCCCCATGCCGAGGCAGCCATGCAGTGGATTGAGCAGCACTATGCAGAGCCTTTTCGTATAGAGCATATAGCAGATGAACTTCATCTATCCGTCTATCACCTATCTCATTTGTTCAAAAAAGAAACGGGCAACAGCATCATTGCATATGCTCAAGCCGCCCGTATTCGTCAAGCCTGCGTACTGCTAAGCCGTTCAATCTTGTCCATTCCCGAGATCGGCCATCGTGTAGGCATGTCCAGCACCTCTTATTTTTGTAAAGTATTCCGAAAAGCAACGGGCACCACACCACATCAATATCGTTTGAGATTGAGAGGAAGGGATTAGCTAGTAGCGAATAGTTAGCAAATTAAGCTTGAGAGTAACCTGATTCCCGAGTTTACCCAAGCTGTCTGTCTGTGTACTGTGCATCAGCGCACATCCAGCCCCAGCTTTTCCAAATATACACCCATTCGTTCTGTTAAGTGATCCAGATCAGACCTCTGATCCTTGGACAATCGATCCATATGATATATCCCGTCAGAATCTTCCACTAGTGCTTTGTACTTATTCATCTGTTCATATACCGACCTGAAGTCAGCATATTGCTCCTTCGTAAATATCTCTTCTGCCTTTGTTAATTGTTCCGTCCAGAATGTTTCTTCGTCCATTAGTCTCGGTGAAACCGGTATAGCCTTGGAAGAGTTGCTCTCCAACCCTTCCAGCTTATCAAAGAACGGCTGGAGCTCAGCCACTAATTCTTTATACTTTTCCTGTTCTGCCATACTCCAGCTCTCTGGATTCAACTTCCCTTGTGCGTCTGCATGAGTCAATGCCATCTGTCCAAATTGTTTGAGCAGCCCCATGTACAACTCGAATTCCTTTTCCGTAAAATGAGCCTTGGCCTGCTGCAGCTTTGCTTCCAATCGTTCGTAATCTGCTGTTGTCCCACCTAATGAGGTAATTTGATCTTTCGAACCGTATATGCTGTCAGCCAAGTATGTATATCCCGCATAAGCTCCAGTAGGAATTAGAAGCACTGCGGCCAGTAGTATAGTCACCCGCCATGTTCTGATTCGTTGTACACCAGATGCTTTCTTCTGAGTCCTATTCATTACGTTATGTTTGACACGAGTTGAGATCATCCAATCCTTTGTTTCCTCCTGATATGCCGTTCGTAACTGTTCATCCAATTTCATTGGCATGATCCACCTTTCGTGTCATTTCGGAATGCCGTTGCTGTTTCTGTCTCAACTTGGCCAGCGCAGCATGAATTCGGGATTTCACTGTACCTAGCGGGATATCTAAAATGTCAGCGACTTCTTCTTGGGTATATTCGTTCAAATAGTGTAAAATAACGACCTGCTGCAGCTTATAGGGCAAACGCTGTACCTGCTCCAGTAAATGACGGTTCGCCAGTCTATGGATTAAATGAGATGAGAAATCGGCTTCCATGCCTGTACCGGTATTCATCTGTTCAATCCGCTGCTTGAATCGAAACTGCATCAGCTTCCTGCGTCGATAACTTTTGACCTGCCGCATGCTGACTCCCATTAACCATGGCCGAAAAGCCCGTCCAGTATCAAATTTTTCCAAGGATTGATACGCGTGGATATAAATCTCCTGTACCAAATCCTCCGCATCCGCCGCATCATAAACCAGAAAACGAACCGTGCGATACACATCCGCTACCGTCTTCTCGTATAACTCTCCGTAAGCCTCATGTTTTCCAGCCAAGGTCAGCTTCACCAATCGTATGTACTCGTTCTCCTCACTCATTTTCCATCCCCTTTCTTCTTACACTATATATTGGTTTTAGCAGGCGATATCGTTCGATTTAATTTTAATTTTAAATGGAAAAAACCCCCAATATACTCATCTCCGTCCTGTGACAGAGCACATTATCTTAAAAGTAAGAAGGTCTCAATTAATTCCACTTTTTTGATTTAATATAATATATCTATGTAAACTAAGAATTCCATGCTTTAGATGTCTTTTTGCGTTTAAATGGCCATTGCTGGCTTTACGACACTATATCAGTGTTATTTTAAGGTTATAGATAGTCTCATCTCATACTGTTATCAGTCTCAATTGATGTAATAAATCACATGTCCAAAAAGACTGGGAAATGTGGGCTTGAATACATACATTTCAACCAGTCTTCGAGTATTTCTGGACCGTTATTTTAATCTTTGGTGGTTTAGAGACAGTTTATTTTATTACAAACAATTAGGAATTGAACAGGAGTTCTTTATTAAAACGTCCGGCTCCTCAAGAGCTTTATCCCATGAATACAGTCTTATAATTGCTGTTTATCCACCATCTTGTAATAATTCCCCTTTCGAGACAGCAATTCACTTGGACTGCCTTGCTCTATAATGTGCCCCTTTTCAATCACTAGGATATAATCAGCATTCTTCACGGTTGAGAGCCTGTGTGCTATGACCAATATAGTTTTCTTCCCCTTTAGGTTCAATAAGGTATCATTCAAGTCGCTCTCCGTCATGGCATCCAGAGCAGAGGTATACTCATCCAGCATCAGAACTCGAGATTCATTCATGAATGCCCTAGCTAATAAAATTCGTTGAATTTCTCCACCAGAGAGATTATCTCCGTGGCTCTCCACCTTCTTCTCATATTGCTCAGGCATGGCTTGAACAAATGATTGAACATGAGCTACTTCAACAGCGGTATTGAATCTGAGCCAAGCCTTTTCATCCATTTCTTCTTTTTCCAGCGGATAAATAATGTTTTCTAAAATAGACTTATTCCACAACACTCCCTTTTGCGGAGAATAGCCAATATATTTTCTTAATTCATAAAGATCGATTTCCTTTATAGGTACGCCGTCCAGTAATATCTCCCCGTCATCCGGTTCTATATATCTGTGAATAAGTTCAAAGATCGTGGATTTCCCTGATCCACTTAGACCAACAATACCAACGAAAGTTCCTGGCTTAATATCTAAATTAAAGTTCGAGATACCAAAGGAGTCTTCTGACGCATAACGATACGATACATTTTTCATCTGAAGGCAAGGGATTTGGGTATAATCAGGAAGTTTAGCTCCTGATTCGATCTTTTCTAATTCAAGTATTTCATTCAAGTTATCTACGATCACTTTCATACGGCTCATATCGATATTTAGCGTAAAAAGCGACTTGAAAATGCTATACAATCTTGGGAGTATAACAATAAAGGCCAGCAAAGTCCCTGGTGAAATTTGACCGATCAGGATCAGGTACAGACTATAGCCATAAATGATACCCGTAATCAAGGAAATAACAGTGTCCGCAACAAGGTTTAACACCATATGATGAAAAACCCGAGCCTGCTTTGAAATCTTCCAGGCTTCATCGTTCCAGTTGTTCCACCTCTTGTTCTCAGCCTGATGCCCATTAGACATATGAACCGCTTTCAAATTATAAAAGAAATCATTCAAATAACTTATGCCCTGTTCCAAAATGTTATAATAATTCTTATCCAACCTCTCCGTCTTGTTCCTAAAGCGCTTGAAGCCATACATAAACACAGGGAATGAAATAATGGCTACTAACGTTAGTTCAACACTCATGGAGAGCATGATCCACAAAGTGGCAATTAACAAAATGGCATTCGTTACGATCGACATGATGGTTTCTACTACAAAAACTTCACAAAGCATTCCTACTTGTGAGGTGATTCGGTTAATAATTTCTCCTCTTCCGATTTTGTCCACATTTCTTGGTCGGATTTGAAGCAATTGAGAAAACAAGCGTACCCGAAGGTTCTTGGATAGATAGTTCCCTAACTCATTGTTATAATACGTGGTAACACTGTTTAATGCGGCATAAACAATGGGGATAAGAACGAGTATTATAATATATAATGTAGCCGTCCCCATATGTTTTCCAGGTAAAATATCGTCAAATAAATCTTTAAAAAGGAGTGGTTGCACGATAGAGACTAACGAGGCTGAGATATTGAACAACAAAATTAAAAAAATGATTGTTTTACTTTTATACAATATCTCAATAATCCCTGCCCGGATTTGATTCATAGGCAATCACAACCTCCTTTAATAATTATACAGCACATAATAATGATCCCTAATATCAGCGAAGTCATTTACCGGTTTACTGGAAACCTCGACCCAAGCATGAAACATAAAAGTGAGAGATCCCCGTTTTTTAGGTTTTGCAATAACTAGTTTAGGTTCAAAACCTAAATAGAGCAGAGCTGAATAAAGAGGCACAGACCTCTCTAAGCAATTTCCTGTTTCACCATAAAGCCTCCCAAAAAATCTGTAGAACAAAACTAACATCATCGAAAAATTTAATAAAGTATCATTACTGATTTCACCTTTCATTTTTTTTGTTTTATTTATATTTTTGTTTATTGATTTGTTCAACTGTAGTGTACTATTTAGTCCTTTCATTTTGTACATTTTCAAAATTCTTAGATAAACGAATAAAGAAAAAATTATTGAGATATTTTTTTTCAAAATTAGCATATAATTGGGCTCACTTTTTTTCATAATCATATAGGATAACTTTTTGAAATCATTTTTCATATTTCCACCTCATAGCTTCACCAAGTCTTTTTACATCACACAAATCTTTATATCTGATTAAGTAACCTTGAGAATAATTACTTATTAGTTTCCACAATTGAAACTTCTTCTTGGTATACAAGCTCGGAATTGAAGCATGGAACTCCAATAGTTCTTTAAAATAATGAGTGGTATTCAATTTTGTAATTTCAGTATCGTTCACGGAAATATCTTTCTTCAGAAAAAAACTATTCTTCAGGACAAGAGAGTCTACTATGGAATCAGGTTCATCAATAACATATATTTTTTTTTCGTTCTCTAAAATCAATCCATTCTTCTTTTTCTCTAATTCTCTTTTTATATCCGAAGAGGATTTTAAGTATCCATCGCCTGTATTAAAAGGTATAATTGCCATACTATTATCTTCTACTGCTAAGGCAAAAGTGTCATCTGATATTTTATTCATCTCCATATATTGTTCCGATATAAGTCTAGATATCGTACTTTTACCAGCCATAGATTGTCCAAAAATTACATGAGCATCATTATTCTCTCTAATGACTGCTCCATGACCAATCAATAGGTTATAATAAGGTGAGATTAATGATACTGGATCTAGTATGAGTAAATGAAAAAATGTCCTTGGGTCAATCATTTCATAAACGAACCAGTTCACCTCTTGTTTAATGACATTGATATTTCCACTAAAACCAAAACCTTCTACAAAATATTCTTCTAAATTTTTATTGTAATAATAATAAGCATTCTTTAATTCGATTTTACTATACTTCAATATGCTTAGCGATTGATCCTGAATTTTCCTTTTTTTCATGAAATTTATTTTGATTTTACACTGAATATCACTAGAGTTGGACACATTAAATATAAGGAACTTATTAATAAATTCTTCATAAAAATTATTGTTCATAACGATACATAAATTCATTCCACCAATTTTTTTATATATATACACATTACTCACCGCTCTCATAGAATATTAATGATATTCTTTGCAGCTCTTCAATCACCTCTAAAACATCTTGTTTCAACTCATTCTTATCAACAATATATATCTTTGATAAATATTCGATAACCTCTTCGATATCACTTGATTTTAACAATTGTTCGATAATTACAGTGGAAGATGCATTATTGTACACATATTTCCCAGAATTCAAATCGATAAAATAGCTGTCAGTATCCGTCTTCTCAAAAAGAACGTTCTCATTTAATTGAATTATCATAAATTCCTCTCCTTTAGGTAGGTTTAATTACATTTTTTTTAAATTGACTTATCCATAATTCAATCATTGCAGATATGAGTATGGTTCCTGTATTTAGCTCTAACAAATCTCGGTTATTAAAGACTCTTTGTATATTTTCATAATCAATAATTTCTTTTTCTAATAAAAATGATTTTTTAAATATATTTAGTATCTTCTCTTTATTAGTTTCGACGTATCTATAAATTACTTCTTCAAAATTGGATTTAGATATTCTTGAATACACCTCGTGTGGTAATTCTTCTATATATGCTGCTCTTAAGATGGGTTTACTTATATCCTTACCTTGAAAAGGGAACCGCTTATATATATCCTGTAGACTATTCGCAAATGAATGGACTTTTCGATCATTAAAGGGAGAGAAATGAACAATACCGTTGGGGTAAAATACTTCATAATCAAGGGTTAAATATTGTGAATTAAAATTGTTATACGGATTTTCCATATAAGAGGATAGTTGTTGTTTGGATTTCTCAGTGAATATATCTATTCCTCTGGAATCCACCCCGTTAAACTTATAATTATGATAGGGATTAGAGTTATTCCAAAAATAATTGTAATAAGGGACACTTAAACCGTGTAAGAACAAATGAAATTTTTCCCTCAAGTTCAAGTGAGTAGTTTTTGGTCTTAATTTGAATGTATCGAATAAAGTGTCTGCCTTAAGACCACTTATAATGCATGTGTTCTTATTTGAATTAGCTAGGCTCACTGCACTCATCCACCAAGAACTTAGACAATGATTAGAGGGAAGTATAAAAGAACTACACATATCAAGCATATCAATTTGTTCAAACTCACCCACATCTATAAAATTTTCATTAAATGTATGCATATCCTTAATTTTACTAACATATTTAAAATCATTGCATGACGTAAATTTGTTTGAACCCCAAGTATAGGTAAACAAGCGACTCAAATCATAATCGCCTTTGTAGAGAGCACCAATAACGATTGAAGAATCTATCCCTCCACTTAACATCAAACCTGGAGAATTATAATGTGTTATCTTAGAAAATAATGATTCAGAGAATATCTCTTTAAAGTGTTGTATTAGATCGTTTATATTATTGCTACTGCTCATTTGATCTAAAAAATCAAATGTTTCAATCATGATTCCATCTTCATCGAAAGTTAAAACCTCTCCTTCTTCAAGAATATTTATTCCATTAAAAGGGAGTACATCTTCTCCCCAACACAATGCAGGTAATAAACCCTCATCAAATTCAACAAAACTCACTAAATCCATGTATGAAGTAGAAAAATATAATGTGTCTTCTACAACAATATAAAAGATGTTTTTAGGAGAATGTATAGTTCTGAACAATATGATAGATTTCTCTTCCAAAAGTCCACCTGAAAACTGACCATTAATAGCACGTACACTATTTAATTTGTTCTCTTTTAATGCTTCTTTTAAATGTTTAATGATCCCCCTTTCTTTCTCCACTTCTTCCCATATGTATCCTGCCAAAAATAATTCATCTTTACTATGACTAGTCTTAGGTTGGTTTCCCTTTGTAATAATTTGAAAGATTTTATTACTCTGAGGAGATGAAAATCCGAGATCGATTTGATCAACGTATATTAACTCATTTTTCCTATTATTAAAGTTAAATGATCCTTTAAATCCAAAGTAATCTTTAGAAAGTTTTAGATTATTTATAATGAACTCCCCCTTTTTTAAGGAGACCATATCCATATGATCTCCTTTATTATTAACTACAGATAAGCATTATGCCAATCTAGACCAGCTCCAGCCATCATTGTTGTTTTGGCCTCCAGATCCAGTTAATTCTGATATGCAACCTAAAACCACAATTGCTGGTTTCTCATATTTCAGCATATTTATCACCTCCTTTCTAGGAAAAATTTTATGAATTACTAACTACTAATCACAGTCAGGGGGATAATAGTTGATAGCGGACCATCGCCCCATCTCGTAACACAAATCATAATTCCAGAGATCATTTTTAAGGGGGTCAATAACATATTTATTGGAACACTCAATTTTACTGAATACTCTTCTTTTTCATCATACAAATCGACTGTACAACCTTTAAGAATTTCTTCAATTCTGAAGTAACTTCCATCAAAAGATGCACAACACCTTTTTCCTTCAATTGTCATTTCAAAAACATCAGCTGTGTTCGTTATTGGTTTATTGAACAACGTTATTCTTATATTCAACAAACCGTTATGTTTCTCTAAATGAACCCGTTTTACGTTTGATATTCCGTGAGAATTATAACTAGAATGTTTAGGATTTATGATTTTAGTATTTTCAAATAAATTAAATGTTTCTGAATGAAGTAGACGAGTAATATCACTTGGATCAGAATGGATATATTCATAAGATTCTGTAGGCAAATACATTGTTCCATTCCAGAATAAAAACTTAGGATAGCGCATTTGTTCATCTATAAATGAATCAAGTAAGTCATTATTGAATATTTCTTTTAATAAGTAAGCAACAAATGATACAGAAAGACTTCTCTCTCCACTCGTTATTGTTTTAAACTTGCTCATTTGAAAAGTTGGATTTCCAACCAGTTCCATAACATCAAGTAAATCAGCCATTACAATTCCCGATGAAAAATGGGATTGTGATTTAACATAATCTCTGAATATCTCTGCACAGAGAATCAATATTTGGTAGTGTATCTCCGGGACATCCATATCTAAATTAGAAGAGCTCTTAAAAGAGTTATGCCTTAGCTCAGAATACTCTACAGTATATTCCTGCATTTGAGTAAAGGACTCAAAAAGTATATTACTTCCTGTTCTTTTTGCCTTAACAGCTTTCTCGATGATCCCTTCAGAATATTTTAATATCGGTATACATTTATGAATATCAATTAATATGTCTCCTCTAACCATCAAAGAGTACTCGTGTTTACTAGGGGTGTTCATTTCATCTTTTTCAAACCCCATCTCTGTCAGTACACTTTCCAACAAAGGTAGATCAGAGTAAATAATGTCTATGTCATTACTTCTTTTTAACGTGCGCAAATCTCCTGTTATTCCAAAAACGGAGGCTCCTTTAATCACTATAGGCAAATCGATAAATCCTCTACTTTTGAAATTTTCAGAAAGTTCCTTTAGCACAAGTACTTGTTTATCAAACTTAATTCTAGTTTTGCTCTTTATAAGTTCCAAATCGTTAAAAAAAACATGATCAAGTTTCACATATTTATTAATTTTAAGTTTCTCCGTTTCGATTCGACACTCGAGTTTATGTACAGCTATTAACTGAATAAACATTTTATTTATTAAGCGATAATTAATTACTTGTTGATTGCTATTCGAAGAAAACTTCTCATAAAAGGTAGAAAATAAAACTTCTAATAATTTGTTATGTGCATTTTGTACCTCCATATTCCAATCCTCCAATTTCCATATTAAGTAAATTGAAATTTTAATTTTAATTGCTAAAAAAAATTAATTTGTTAATAAACTTTAAAACATCTTAACACGATAGATAAATAAGTATAACCTGTCAATCTATTGGAAATAACCTGTGAGATTATAGAATATGTAGTTGACAACAGGTAAATAAGAAGAGGTACAAGGAATTCGGCGAGTTTGGATTATCCTGGAATAGGAGAAGCAAATGTTGAACAAAAATAGATGAGGCGGTTGAAACGGGGAAAAAGTGCTTGGAATTCTGGATGCAGGAGATGAAGAGTAACGTTATAAGTATCGAAAAAGCGCAAAGGAGTACTCAGTTAATATTGCTAATCGAATATTTCTACCTTTCTTTTCACGTAAGTGTATTTATAAAATGAATCTTTTCATTTTTTAATCTCCAATAACAAACGTTTGGTCATAAAAGTGAAGGCAGTCTTTGTAGGCAACCACCACATGGAAATTGATACAATGAGGGTCGTATATCAATAAACTGAGATAAAGGCTATCATCTCTTTTCGTGTTGACGCTTTGTGCCAACTTGATAAACCTCAATGCTTCTTCTAGGAGTCTGTGCTTGTAACAGACAGGAGAGTTCTTGCGTGGGATGGTGTAATGGATGAAGATGCTAAAAATGTTGAGGTGGAGACGCTCACTAATCATTTTTAGAGGAACTGTCACATTTAACTTGTTAATCTGTCATCTAAATACTCTATAAACCACATTTGGTTTTCAATTTAGTTACATCATCCTGTAAGAACGAAAAAATACTGCCTCAAAACTTGCCCTTCTCCAACATGCCCTAAATCCCTTTCCCACAAGGCAGAAACCGATTTTCGGGATAAAAATTCATTTCCTTTCATGTCAGGTCGTAAGGGAGAAAAACTAGTCAAGAACTGGTTCAATTGTGAACGTAACGAGAGAATAATTACTGTCCAAAATGAAAGAGAAATCAATGGACAAAGGCTAAAGCTCAGAGAAAAAGAAAGAGGAAATGCTTGAGGAAAAGAAAAAGGGAGAGAAAGAGACTGGGGAAATGTGCGATTAAATACGCTGCATTTCTCCAGTCTTCGAGTGACTCTGGACAGGTATTTTTATTCAGGGACAGTTAATTTTAGTTAGGGACAGTAAAAATAAAATTAGACAGGAATTATTAGTTAGTTAAACATCCGCTGCCGCATCGCCTCAAACAGCAAAATCGTTGCAGCCATCGCAGCATTGAGGGACTCGGCTTGGCCCTGCATCGGAATCGTAATTGCGTCATCTACAAGCTGTGCCGTAGTGTCAGAGATGCCTTTGCCTTCGTTTCCAATGACAAGCCATACAGGTTGTGTAAAATCATAGCTATAGCACGAATATTCTGCTTGCAGCGAGGTGCTGACCAGCCTCACACCTGAGGACTTCGCTTCAGGCAGCAGCAGCCCCAACTCTCCCTCTACAATAGGCAAATGGAACAATGAACCCATCGTCGAACGAATCGTTTTGGGGTTATATACATCCGCACAGCCAGCGCCAAGCACGACTCCTGCCGCTCCGGCGGCATCCGCACTGCGAATAATGGTACCCACGTTGCCGGGGTCCTGTACCCCGTCCAATACAACAACAAGACCTGCACGCTCTGCAATCAGGCTCTGCAGTGGCTCTGTGCTTTTCCGCACAATTGCAAATACCGGCTGTGGTGTCATCGTATCCGTACATTTAGCGATAACCGCAGGAGACACACTGACCCACTCTACTCGTTTCAGCGGATTTTCCAATCCGGCGAGTTCCACCGGCACCCCTTGCTCCCCATCGTACACGATGCACTCCAGATCGGCTCCGGCACGCAGTGCTTCCTGTACGAGATGAATGCCCTCGATAATATATTTATGCTGACGGGTCCGATGCTTTTTCTCCAGCAGCTGGGCCCATTCTTTTACACGTGTATTTTGCGGTGATACAATATCCATCGTTCCATCCTTCCCGAATTCCCATTTCATTTCGGATAAGCCAGTTCCAGCTTGGTGAGATGATCCTTGTGCCCTACAATAACCAGCACATCTCCATCTACTATCCGATCCTCGGCATATGGAGAGATGTTCATCGATCCCCCGCTCTTGATCGCCATGACGTTACAGCCAAATCGTGCCCGGATGTTCAGCTCCAGCAGGTTTTTGCCAATCATCTGCTCCGATGCCTTCATCTCCAGAATGCTGTAATCCTCGGATAACTCAATATAATCCAGAATGTTCGGGGATGTCAGGTGATGCGCTACACGCAGCCCCATATCCCGTTCCGGGTAGATCACCTTGTCCGCACCAATCTTCTGCAGCACCTTGCCATGCAGCTCATTCTGAGCTTTTACGATCAGCACCGGTACACCCATGTCCTTCAAAATCAGCGTTGTCAGAATGCTGGCCTGAATATCCTCGCCAATCGCAACAACAACTACATCGAAATTGCGAATGCCCAGCGCGCGCAGCGCTTCTTCATCCGTTGAGTCTGCCGATACCGCATGAGTCACCACATTGGACATTTCCTGCGTCCGCTGCTCGTTCGCATCAATCGCCAGCACGTCAAATCCCATACCGCTCAGTGCATTGGCCACACTTGACCCGAACCGTCCCATGCCAATTACAGCATATTGTTTCTTTGCCATCAGGGTCTTTAACCTCCCGCTGCATTACGGCATGACGCACCTCTTCCGGTACGATGCCAACGTAAATAATCCTTCGTAGTATACCACAAAGGCGGAGAAACTTGAATGCGCTCCCCCTCCGCAGGGAACAGTAATACAGCAGCCGAATAATACGAGGAGGGAAATGCGATGCCCATTACATTAAGCCTGCGTGAAGCGATTGTTCATAAGGTTCATGACAAAAGTGATGACCAACTGCGAGAGATGATCGAAGGTTCAGTGGACGGACCTGAGGCAGCACTGCCCGGACTTGGCGCCATTTTCGAAATGATCTGGAAGAACACCGAACCTGCCAAGCAGGAGGAACTGATTCAGATCGCGCAGGAGCATCTGCACAACATTCCCGTTCAGCCGCTTCGCTAACCGAAGCACTGGCGGACGAAGGGAAACCATCAAACCGTTTGTTCTGTCTGCGAAAAAAACTCTCCCTGATTGGCAGGTCTATGCATGCCTTGAAGGTAAGGGTAAAGCAACAATCCCTCCACCAGACGGCGGAGGGATTGAACTATTTAAGCCTGCGTGCGTACATAGTCGCATAAATGCTCAGGATGATCTATTTTTCCATTAAGGCGCAGTTTCGAGGAACTTCGCTGTCGGATTTTTGTCGATAGCCGTTCTCATCGCATATTCGTTCTCGAACAGAACGACGTAGTTTCCTTTTTTATCCTTAACCAGCGCGGAGTTAATCCGGAATTTGCTCGGGTCCAGATTCTCATCTATAATCCAGCGGGCAAACTGATACGGCATCCGCTGCAGCTGCACATCTACCCCGTATTCACCCTTCATCCGGTATTCAAATACCTCGAACTGGAGCTGACCGACTACGCCCAGAATGGTCTCATCAAAGCTCACCGTGTTAAACACCTGAATCGTGCCTTCCTCTGTCAGCTGGTCAATCCCTTTTTGATATTGTTTGTGCTTTAACGCATTTTTAACCGTAACTTTGGCAAAAATCTCTGGCGAGAACGTTGGCAGCTCATCAAACACCACTTCACTGCCTTGGCTCAAGGAGTCTCCAATTCGGAAAATCCCCGGATCAAACAGACCGATAATGTCGCCTGCATACGCCTCTTCGACAATATCCCGATCCTGTGCCAGAAACTGCTGCGGCTGAGACAGCTTGATTTCTTTGCCCACACGATTATGCTTCACGCTCATGCCACGCTCGAACTTGCCGGATACAATGCGCAGGAACGCAATACGGTCGCGGTGTGCCGGGTTCATATTTGCTTGAATTTTGAATACATATCCGCTGAATTTCTCATTTGTTGGATCAATTTCACCTGCTGTACTGCGACGCGGCTCTGGCTTGGGAGCCAGCTCCAGGAAGTTCTCCAGGAACGTCTGCACACCGAAATTGTTAATCGCACTACCGAAGAAAATCGGCGTCAATTCACCGCGCTGTACCTTTTCCATATCAAACGGATCACCTGCAACATCCAGAAGCTCAAGCTCCTGACACAGCTGTTCATGCAGGTATTCACCCGCCATCTCACGAATGATCGGATCTTTGTAGCTTTCAACCTTCTGCACTTTAATGGTGGAGTGATCGTCACCCTGGAACAGCTCCACCTGATTTTTCATCCGGTCGTATACACCGCACAGATCGCGTCCTGTTCCGATCGGCCAGTTCATTGGCACAGAGCGGATACCCAGTACGTTCTCCAGCTCTTCCATCAGATCAAACGGGCTTTGTCCTTCACGGTCCAGCTTGTTAATAAACGTAAAGATTGGAATGCCGCGCTTCGCACACACCTGGAACAATTTAATCGTCTGTGCCTCGACACCCTTTGCCACGTCAATCAGCATGACCGCACTGTCGGCAGCCGTCAGCGTACGATACGTATCTTCACTGAAGTCCTGGTGACCTGGTGTATCCAGAATGTTAACCCGATGACCCAGATAGTCAAATTGCATAACGGAAGACGTAACCGAGATCCCCCGCTGTTTCTCAATTTCCATCCAGTCGCTTGTCGCGTGTTTGCTGGCTTTCCGGGCCTTTACTGTTCCCGCAAGACGAATCGCGCCCCCGAACAACAGCAGCTTTTCCGTTAAAGTCGTTTTACCCGCATCCGGGTGAGAGATAATGGCAAACGTGCGACGTTTGTCCACTTCCTGTTGCAGAATGTTGTTTGCAGCTTTGCTCATAGCGTCTATCCCTTTCGTCCGTTCATTCACGTTAATCCGGCATATGCCGGTCCATTATTGCAAGTAGCCAAACCTTGGTAAACTTATGCCACCCGGCGAAGCCGGTTGTCTATTCATTCACATGTCGTCCCCATAATTGGAAGTACACGATAAATTCATTTTACACATTTACAATGGAGTTCATCCTTTCAGATTCGGCGCTTCCATTCCTGTTTCATCACTCGTTCTCAATTCAACTCTCCTATTGTACCATAATCTGTAGCGAAAATAACCGATTACCTTCCCCAACTTCTACACTTTTCTTCGCAAAAAAGAACCCTTCTGCCATACCGCTGGCATCCGGGTCCTCTCATTCCTTGCAGATTATTCGATTTTAGAAAATCAGTGCATCCAGCGCATATTGCCCGCCGCCTGTCAGAGCAAGGGCTACGCCCAGTACGAGAATCGCCAGATTGTATTCGAATCCGTTCTGTGTAGACCAGTAGCCGTTAGCACCATGCACTTTCACAATAGCGATCACCATAGTCAGTGCAATCAGAATGCCGCCTACCGGTGTGAGCAGACCCAGCGCCAGCAGCAAGCCGCCACCAAATTCCGCAAGTCCTGCGAGCAGAGCAAGCAGTGCGCCCGGCTTCATGCCGATCGATTCAAACCAGCCGCCAGTCCCTTTAATACCGTAACCCCCGAACCATCCAAACAGCTTTTGTGCCCCATGCGCCATAAACGACAAACCAATCACCAAACGAATTAACAACAACCCTAGATCCAACATCATCTTCTTTTTCCTCCATTCGATAATTACAAAATAGTATTCTTAGATTAAAGATATTATGCCAAATTTTTTCATGATTCTGTCTGCCGCAAACCCCTTCAGCTGGTTTACCTTTTATCTCATGAATGCTCCCCTGACTCGGATTATTGTATTTTTGTGTGGCCCGAATGCAGCAGGTCATTTGCGTAACTCTTTAACTCATGTGTTGAGTATAAGTTACATACTTACTTTTTGTCAATTACTTAATTTTAATTATTTATTTCCTTATGATGGAGCTGCCTTTCTGCGCCTCTTTCCCCTTTGATCTCAACCGAAAAAAAAGCCCGAAAACACCGCATCTTTCTTGCGATCTTCCGGGCTTGAATAACCATCTCTTTGACACTAACCTGTACTGATTTGATTCCAGTTGCTTTCCCTCAAGCCGCTGAACTCTGTTTAATCACATATACATCCTTATCTTCACATGCTCATGACCTTAACCATTCACATGCCAAATAACACTGTCCTCATCCTGTCCGTTCACCGGCCACCAATGGAAACCATCCTGCTCCAGCAGCTTGCCTGTCGCCTCTGGTCCCCACGTGCCTGCAGGATACGTGTGCAGCTCGCCTTGATTCCGCCCCCACGCAGCTGCGATGCGATCCACGAAAGACCAGGCCGTCGCCACTTCATCCCAGCGGGTGAAATACGTGGAATCGCCTTCTGCTGCATCGTGCAGCAGGCGCTCATAAGCCTCAGGCGAGTTGATTCCGATCATGCAGCTCTGGCAGAAGTCCATCGCCAGCGGCTGTATCTCGGAATCCGAGCCCGGTTTCTTGGCATTGATTTTGATATAAATGCCCTCCATCGGATTCACCCGAATGACCAGCAGATTCGGCTCCAGCTTATATTTTTTACCGAGATATACGTTATTCGGCATCGATTTGAACTCAACGACAATCTCCGTCGTTTTTACCGGCAGGCGTTTGCCTGTCCGAATATAAAACGGCACACCTGCCCAGCGGAAATTGTCTACAAATACACGCGCAGCAAAATACGTTTCTGTATTGGACTCCGGATCAACCTTGTCCTCCTGGCGATACCCTGGAAGCTGTTTTCCACGGTACTCCCCTTCCGTATACTGAGCTCGCACCACATTGTTTCGTACATCTTCATCTGACGTAAACTCCCGCAGGGAACGCAGCACCTTCACCTTCTCATCGCGGATATCCTCCGGGAACAGACGGCTTGGCGGCTCCATCGCAATCATCGTCAGCATTTGCAGCATATGGTTCTGCCCCATATCGCGGAGAGCACCAGAATGGTCATAATAACCGCCACGCTCCTCCACACCTACCGTCTCACCCAGCGTAATCTGCACGTTAGCAATATGTTTGTTATTCCACAGCGGCTCAAAGAACGCATTGCCGAAGCGAATGACCTCGATATTCTGCACCATTTCCTTGCCCAGATAATGGTCAATCCGGTAGATTTCCTCCTCCTTGAACACTTCGCGAATCTGCTCATTCAGCTTCTCTGCTGATGGCAGATCGTATCCAAACGGCTTCTCAATCACCAGACGATTCCATCCTCTGCCCTCCAGCATTCCGCCATCTCTCAAGCTGTACGACACACTACCGAACAGCTCAGGAGCCAGCGCCAGATAGAACAAGCGGTTGCCTGGTGTTTTGAATTTGGCTTCCAGCTGCTCCGTCTGCTCCCGCAGCTCACGAAACCCGTCTACGTTGTTAATATCGAGTGATTTGTATTCAAAATGCTCGGCAAAAGCATTCCATTCTTCAGGCTCTCCTGCCGTATAACGGCAGAACTCCTGAATGGATTCAAGAAGATCGTCCCGAAACTGCTCCTGTGACCTCGGACGCCGGGCTACGCCAATGACCGCAAAATCCTCGGCAAGCTTGCCCTCACGGTATAAACTATAGATGGCCGGAAACAGCTTCCGGCGGGCCAGATCGCCCGTCGCTCCAAAAATGAAAAACACTGCACCTGGTGTCTGCACTTCATTTTGCATCTGTTTATTATCCATAGGCTCCTCTTTCTTCCGGGAGGACTCTTCTTAGTCTGCTTCCCGAGCTATGTAATAGTGTTCATCTGCTCTGCTTCTGACAGGCATCCGACATCGACCATCCAGTTTCTTCCTGGATGTGATGCCATTTTAGCATATCACCTCGCCGGATGCACTATACTTCATTACCTCCACCATTCAATATTCAATCGTGATGAGTGGAAAACCTGCCGTAACTCGAGCAGCCTGCTGCCCACTCACTTGATGCACCGCAAGCTGCATATTTAATCGATGTGTACCGCTTTGAATTTCCAGAGGCAAGTCAGCCGCCTGATAGGAAATGCTTGCTGTTGCTTCATCCTCATACCGCTCCACAGCCCTCATCTTCATTGTACGGGAAAGCTTGGCTTCCATCACTGCGAGTTGTCCATCTGTCTCGGGCTTTATGTCTGTCGCTGTTTCATCCACCATACCCTGCACCGACATATTCCAGCTCGCCTTCATGCCCAGCTCCTCCATAACTTCTGCCATCTGCCCATGCCATGTTAACAATGTATTACGGTCCAGATTCCTTCCTCCAGACAGCTGTACAATAATGTAATAGCCTTCATCATCCGTATCCACTGCGTTGAGCAGCACTCGGGTGCTTTGGCCTGATATTTCAGCTCGGATTGTATCCTCACTGCGATACACCTGATGTCCGTTTTTCCACATCTGCACTGGTGCCGCGAGTCCGAGCTCCAGAGCCAGCTTCACCGCATGCTCCTGAGCGTTCCCCTTCCCCCCAGCCTGCCACTTGATCACCAAGCGATCCGTACGGTCGATCATCGAATCTGCTGTATGCAGCAATTTCTCCAAAGCCGCTGTTTCGGATAAAGGCTTTGCTGCCGTCATATTTTCCGCATATACCTGTGCATGTATAACACTGATTAAAATAATAATTGCCACTGTAATAATGCCTGTCGTCATCCAACGATTCAACAAGTGAATTCCCCCCTGTTTCTTTCTCCCATTCTATGAATCTATCAACCAGCATACCCTCTTTCAGACGGGATTATACAGCCTGAGGGGGGACTTCCCCTTTGTCCTTCACTCCTAGCATCTTATTTTCCATGGCAAAACAAAAAAAGCCCCTCTGCCACGTAAAGGCAGACTGAGCTTCCTGTTATAATCAAGCTTCATGATCATCTTGCTTTTGCATATTCTAACATTCCCGATACGGATGAATCTCCTACCATTTCACATACTGCGTCTTACTCGGCTAAACCATTTTTGTACGCATAGATTGCTGCCTGTGTCCGGTCATCTACTCCGAGCTTGGCAAGCAGATTGGTTACATGGAACTTCACCGTTTTGATGCCGATAATCAGCTCATCCGCAATATCCTGATTGGACTTGCCTTGAGCCAGCAAGCGCAGAACATCCATCTCCCGATCGGTAAGCTCCTCGTGCAAAGGCGCAGCCGCTTGTGGCTGTCTAAACCGATTCATCATTTTGGATGCTACCTGCGACTCCAGAACGGACTGACCGCGGGCAGCTGCACGAATCGCGTCAGCAACTTCATTGGCTCTGGACGTTTTCAGCAAATAACTGAAAGCTCCGGCTTCAATGACCGGATACATTTTCTCATCATCCAGATAACTAGTCAACACAATAACCTTGCATTCCGGGTTGATCTTGAGCACCTGACGTGTCGCTTCAATACCATCCATGCCTTCCATGACAAGGTCCATCAGCACTACGTCAGGCTTATACTCCTGTGCAAGCCGAATGCCTTCCTCTCCACTTCCTGCTTCACCGATGACCTCGATGCCATCCTCGGTATCAAGCACAGCAGCAAGACCGATACGCACCATCTCATGATCATCCACGAGCAATACTCTGATCGACGATTCCGTCTCCGTTTCGACTTCCGGTTCCATTGACATCTTCTACCTCGCTTTCATCGTTCATCACAGGGATCGTGATCTCAATTCGTGTTCCTTTGCCAGGAGCTGTCACAAACTGGATAGCTCCACCAATTTCTGTTACCCGTTCCCGCATATTTGCCAAGCCATATGAAGCCTGCTTCTGCTCATCCAGATCAAAGCCCTGCCCGTCATCCCGAATCAACACACGAACCGCATCCATTCTGCGCTGCAGACGAATTTCCATTTTCTCAGCCTTCGCATGGCGCAGTGTATTCGACATGGCTTCCTGAATGATTCGGAACAGATGATTCTCGATTCCTTTAACCAGGTCGATATCTTCGTCCATCTCCAGCACAATCTCCATCGGCACTTTGGTTTTCAGCTCCATTACGAGATCACGCAGCCCCTGTTCCAGATGTTTACCCTCCAGATAAACCGGACGCAGATGCAGCAGCAGTGCTCTCATCTCGGACTGGGCAACCGAAGCCATCTCTTCAATCAAAGCGACCTGACGCTGCGCCCTTTCAAAATCCTTCCCCATCTTCCGTCCTACCGCCGTTGCTGTCATCGAGATTGCAAATAACTGCTGTGACACCGCATCATGCAGCTCACGTGCGAGCCGCTGGCGCTCTTCTACAATGGCTGTAATTCTGGCCTGCTCTGCCAGCTGCGCATTGTTGGTGGACAACCTTTGAAGGGAGGATACCTGATCCTCCCACTTCTTGCCGATCCGGCCAAGCTGCTCGCTTAGCCGCCCCACATCATCCTCACCGAGATCGGGCACGGTACGGGATAGTGATCCCTTTTCCCATTGAAGCAGGGTTTCCGTTAACAATTCAAGCCTTCGTTTGACCCTGTAGCTCTGATAAAATCCGAAAATGGCACCAATGCCAATCAGCAGCAACAGCAATGCGAGCCCGGATTGAATCAGATGACTCCAGCCTTTAAACGGAGCCAGATATCCATATGTATACAATACATATAAAACAACAGCAAGCACAATGAAAACAAGGAGGACCCCTTCACGCATACTTCGGGTAACCATGTCAGTATGTTTTCTGTTCTTCAATCGGGATTCCTCCTTTTCTCCATTTATTCTATTTACTACGGATTACGAATGTTTAAGTCGCCAACAATATAAGAAATAACGAATTTTACTTTATGTTCACTGGATTCGTACCCAGGAGTTCTCCATACTAATTTGTTCATCATACCGCTGTCCTGCTCGCCAAGCAGATTGATTCTGCCAAACAGCACTGACGCTTCAATCTCGACGCCATAATCCTCAGGCAGGGTCAATCGTACATTCCCCATAACACCTTGCAGCAGCACGATGGTCTGCTTCTCCTCCGGAATCGAGAGAGAAAGATCGGCATTAACTTCGCCAATGGCGTGCCACAGACTCATGCTGCGCAGCCTCCAGGAGGATTGATCCCAGTAGTAACGTGCCATGAAATTCTGTTTTTTCCATACATAATCATGAAAATGAATCTTTTTATTTTTCGAATAAAAATACGCTAATGAGGCAAGTACAATCAAAAAAACAATCATCAAGTTATCTAGCAGCAGCAGGGCTGCACCTATGCCTAGATAACGATAACCTTTATGGGTATCCCCTTTGCGAATTTGAAGCATACCCACTGTTAACAGGATCAGTGCAGCAGCGGTCAGCAAATTCATATGCCGATTAAACAGCATCAGCATACCCACTATAATAATAATAATCGCAAGCCACTGGCTTTTTCTGTTCATGCTGCCGCACCTCCTCTGCAAGTCATTTTTCTTGTTTCGTCGGAAAAGCCATAGCAGGCAATCAAGTCCTGTATGGCTTAACTTTTGTTCTACGATTCGTATAGTACACACGATCTATAGAATATCATATTGTCCATCATGCGAACAGTTATTCTTTAGCAGAATTGCTCGATTCATTTTTGGCGGCATTACCCATTTTGTTTTTCAACGCCTGCAATTGCTGATCTACTTTGAATTGCTTTTCCACATCAACCGGATTGGTATACGTAGAACCTGTGTTGCGGTATGGCGCACGTGCTACATCGGCTTCAGCCTCAAGCTGCATGATTTTCTCTTCCATACGGTGGAATCCGAGAGATGCACTTCCGCTTTCGATGGAATGTAAGCTGTTGATTGAAGACATTTGCTTTTTGGCTTTAGCCATCTGTGCACGGGATACAAGCTCATTGCGTTTGTTACGCATTTTGTAGAACTCGTCTTTCATGTCGTGCAGCTGTTGCAGCAAATCTTTCGCTTGTGCTTCGGATTGAGCATGCAGTTCACGGTATTCCGTAATTTTTTGATCAAAATAGATTTTCTCTTCCAGCAATTTACGAGCTACTTCTTCCTGACCATTAGCCAAGGCAGCTTCCGCTTGCGATTCACGTTGTACGGAAGTACGTTCCGCTTCATCCAGACGTTGTTTCATGCGACGCTCATTCGCCATTTGTTTGGCTACAGTAACCTCAGCCTCATGAATTTCGGCCTCCATGTCACGCAGGTACTGATTCAACATTACAATCGGATCTTCTACCTTATCCAACATATCATTTACAGATGCTTTCGTCATATCCTTAATCCGTTTAAATACTCCCATTTTACTTTTCTCCCTTCTCATAACGAGATAGTTTTTGGCGAAGCTCTTCCACTTCTTTTTTCAGTGCCTTTTTCTCAATATCTTTCATCATGGAGTCCAGTTCACTTTCGTTCTGGCTTCCTGTTCCATACATGTTGTTGTCATAAGAGCGCGAGCCTGCTTGCGGTCTGTTGTTGTATCCAGGGCCTGGGCCAAAGCCGGGACCTGGTTGATTGTGACTGTTGTGATAAGGGTCTCTTGGTGGCTGCTGGTCGTAACCGCCATAACCTCTGCCTGGACCAGGTCCCGGACCGTAACCATATGGATCATATGGCGGGAACGGCTCTTTCGGTACCACTAGAGCGGCGATAAAGTAAATTAACAACGTTGTGCCTCCGGTGGCGAAAATACTGATAACAAAGATGATACGCAGCAGTGTGGAATCCATTCCAATATTTTCAGATATGCCACCGATCAGACCAGTCATCATTCGGTCACGCGTTGAGCGGTATAATTTGCTCATGTGCTTTCTCCTTTCGTTTACTTGTAACCTCTGCCGCGATCTGGATTGATAACGTACGGATCAGCGTAGTGTGGTTCCTTTGGTACAATCAGTGCAGCAATGAAGTAGATGAATAGTGATGTACCACCCGTTGCGAAGATACTGATGAAGAATATGATCCGTAGCAGCGTGGTACTTAATCCCAGATTTTCAGATATGCCGCCGATCAAACCTGTCAGCATATGATTTCGCGTTGAGCGGTATAATTTATTCATGTGACTACTCCTTTTTATCGTTATTGAGCTTTTGCTTCAAACGCTCCAATTCTTTGTCCAGCATAGAGGATGACATGCCTCCCGATATTCCCGAACCTTCTTGGCTCATGCGCCGGATGTCCCGGAGACTTTGTGCCTCATATTCAAGATCAGAGACCTGATCATCCAACTGGTTAAACATACGAGGTACGTTTTGACCATTGTAATTTCCACGTTGATTCATTCGCTGCTGCAGCTGGATGGTTTGCATCCGGGCGTAATAATATTGGCGTTTACTGTATACATTCTGATACTCTGCCTTCAACTGGTGAATCTGATCATCAAGCTCCTGCAGTGCGGCAGCGCTTTGTGTGTACAGCTCATTGTATTGATCCATCTTTTCCTCATGCAGAATCTTCTCCTGCAAAGCCAGCTTGGCGAGATGTTCCTCTCCAGCCTTCAAGGCCATGGATGCTTGTTCTTCCCGTTTGTTCACCATTGCTGCGGCCTGATCAGCCTGCTGTTTCATTTGTCTTGTATGACTTGCATACTGGTGACGAAGCTTCTCAGCTTCTCCAATGTCTTGGCGGGTCGAGACCAGAAATTGATCAATCAATTTAACCGGGTCCTGACTTTGTTCCAGATGTTCGTTCAGAGTAGCTACGGTAATATCCCGCATTCGACGAAATACACTCATTAGGTTCTGTCCTCCTTTTCCTTAGTCGTGGAACTTTAGTAACGGCGATATTTGTTACGATTGTTGCCCAGCATCGAGATTCCCCAGACGATTAATGCAATGGCGATAATCGGTCCGATGAGCCAGGAGAGTTTCCCCACCAGCGAGAGAATACCGATGACAAGTACGATCCAGCCGAAGACTGCGTTACCTTGCTTGACTCCGTAATATCCCAGTGCAATCATCAGGATCGGAATCAGATAACCCATCAGGTGTCCAAGCAGCGGGGTCAATTTTCCGAATAAAAGTAATGCTCCCAGCACGATTAACACGATTGCCCAGCCATTTCCTTTGTTCATTCTCATAATTGTTCTTCACCACCCTTTCCGTTTTGCTAATGATTTGTTTTAAGATTTTTTCATTTAGCTCATTTGCTTTGTTGTTTGTTTCCGTGTTTCTTGTTCAACCTTATGTCTTTATTCTAGGGGATTCTGTTATTTTTCAAAACAGACCGTGGACGGTTTTTGATCCTAGACTCAGGTCGGGGTTCCTCTTGGACCTTGGACTGTCCTTTCCGAATTACTTTTTTATCCAAATAAACAAAATTTAAGTTGTTCTAATTGAAAGCGTTTACTAAAATAAAGGTAAATCTACTATTTACGTCAAGGAGCGGACCTGTGCGAAAAATAAGTTATCTTCATAAAATGATTATATTCGGCCTGCTGTTAAGCACCGTACCCATTCTTTTGACGGGAATTGCCGCTATTATGTACTCTTCCAGCCAGACTGAGCTGCACCGCGCAGAAGCAAACGAGCAGCTGCTTGAACAAATACAATCCAATGTAGAACACAAGCTGGCTACAGTCAGCTATATGCTGGATCAGGCTGTCCGTTCTCCAATCACACGCCGTTCCCTTACTGACCCTGCTTTGCAGCAACGAAAAAAACCGTTACAGGCAGTAGAGCTGCAAACCGAGTTTCAGCATATGAGGTCCTGGGAGCCGATGCTGGACATTATGCTGGTTAATCAGTCCCAGAACTGGCTCATTGATCATGCGGGCTTGTATGCGAATACTCGCTTTCCATTATCTCTGCCGATGAAAGATCTCATTACAAATACGTTAACCTCGGGATGGCAGCTTGCACCATCATCTATTTTCAGTCATGAGAACAGCAGCGAGAATACCGCTTCCAGGACAAGCTGTATCTATCATATTGCTCTTGCCAGAACAGTTCCTGATGTCGCTCACTCATCCAATGTAGCCCTGGTGGCCGGAATTCCAGCTTGTTATATGCAAAACCCACTGGGGCAATCTGTTGCAAATGACTCATCTGCCTCCGGTCTCATCATTATTAATCGGGATCAGCGGATCATTGCTCACCCGAATGCCGCGTATATCGGACAACCGTTATCCGCTTTGGGACTGCAGGATCGAAATAAAGGTGAATCTATTGAAACCTTGTTACCTGTGACTTATTCGGATGCTTTTGCGAAACGTGAAGTGCGTTTTGCCGATGCGGATTATTCGTTAACTTATACTCCCTCGACATTAAAGGGATGGACGTATATTCTCATCTCCCCCGAGAACACGTTGACCAAGGATTATATCCAAATCGGTTTTCACACACTTTATATAAGTCTGGCTATGCTTTTACTTTCGCTGCTGCTCGCTTGGCTTGGCTCCAGGCAAATGCTCGCTCCGATCAAACGTCTTCTTGCTCAATTAGGTGATCACTTGAGCGTTAAGGGGAGCGGACATACCGTCTCGCTGAACCAGAATGTAGTGAGTCAGCCTGATGAACTTGAACAGATTCGGCTGGGTGTCACCCGTTTATCCGATGCACGTTCCCAGTTGGAATCCACATTAATTCAGCATCAGGGCCAGATACGCACATATTATATGCTTCAATGGTTACAAGGTCGGACTTGCCCCAATACCATGCATGAAACATTACGCGAACAGGGCTATGTCACACAGCTTTCAACATGGCAAAACATTGCCGTTATTGCACTGCAGCCCGAACTGTTGAATCATGAAAGATACACCATGGAAGATCGTTCCCTGCTTTTATTTGCGCTTCAGAACATTCTGGAGGAAAGCATTAGACCAGATCAACAGCTGCTCCCCATAGTTATGGAGCAAAACGTTGTAACGGTGGTGGGCACAATCGAGGAAGATAAGAAGTTGTTCTCAAAGCAGCTTTTGCTACGAACAGAGCAGCTGCAGCAACAGATCCATGAGGTGCTTGACTTGAAGGTTAGTATCGGCTTGAGCCAGCCACATCTCTTCATGGATCATATCCCGCAAGCCTATGACGAAGCTATGGATGCCTTGAAACATCGAATGCGGCTTGGCGCTGGTATTATTGTTCAATATGGGCAATTTGATCTGGTCTCCACAGCATGGGCTATGACTTACCCTGAGGCGCTGGAGTATTCCCTGCTTCAGTCTATTCAACAAGCAGACGAGACTGCAGCTGCTGCGCAATTGACCGGAATGATGCAGACGGTATTTACCCTTAAATGCACCCCGGAAGAGTATCAGGCTGCTCTAATGAGGCTGTTGACACGAGTCCTGCAAGTGGCTCAAGAATCGGGAGTAAGGCTCTCACAGATCAGTGCAGGCTCTCGTTCCCTTTTTCAGGAGCTGCATAACTTACAGTACGCCGCAGAGATCGAGCAATGGTTCTATCGAGAGGTGATTCTGCCTGTTATTGATATTTTCAAAGAAAGACAGTATGCACAATATCAGAACATTTCCGAAAAGATGATTGCCATGATCCAGCAAGATTATGATAAAGATTTAACCCTCGAGGAATGTGCTGAACGTCTTCATTACAACGCCAATTATCTAAGCAGTGTTTTTCGTAAAGAAACCGGTACCTCCTTTAGCGAGTACCTGACCAGGTATCGGCTAAATATCGCCAAAAGATGGCTGGATGAGAGTGAATGGACGGTAAAAGAAATCGCAGAGCGGCTTCGATACACGAATCCACAGAACTTCATCCGCTCCTTTCGCAAGTGGGAGGGTATGACTCCCGGAAAATACCGGGAGCGCAAACAGCATCCAGAACGGGCCGTTAAAAGTTAACAGTGACCAATAAGAGAGGCTATCAAGTGTACAGGGAAAAGGGATAGCAAAAATAGAGCCAATGTTACCGAACTGCCTGCTGTTCATCATCCGTAGACCACCACACAGCTTTTTTCATCCAGATCAGGTCTACATGTTCTATCTTTTGACAGCAGGCACGGTTTTCATATGTGCTTGTTCCAGATGAATAAGCATTTTACCAAACCTTGCTCCGCGTGAGAACGGGACTACATCTTCTTGATATGTTTCACGAATATATTTCTCTGCTTTACTTAAAGCTGCTGCATCATTTGGCATATCATATGTGTGCAGCCATTCAGGCAGCTTTTCAATTAATTCTTCCACTGTAATCTCAAAATCATTTATTTCTCTCGTAACAATCATTGTATATGAGTAACCTTTAAGGTAAAGCAGCTGCTGAAGATATGCCATATCTCCTGCCTTATAAGGAACCTCCTTGCCGAGCACCGTTCTTAGCTTATCCATAAGCGTATGCTCTTTGGTACCCGCCATCATGCTGACATAGACATATTTTCGGGCACAGTTTATGGCTTGCTCAATCGTTTCCCAATTCGACATCGCCGGGCACATTGATGCAAAGATGATATCGTATTGTTTCTCCCAGCCCTTGTCCTGGATAGATATTTCTTCGAATCGCTCCGATACAATCGTGATGTTATTTTGCAGATCAGCAGGGATCGTATCCTTCATTAACGAGACAAGCAAGGCAGAAGGCTCAACTGCAGTGACCACAGCACCCTTTTCTGCAAACGGAATCGTGAAAATACCAGAGGCTGCACCTATGTCAAGCACCGAGGCTCCTTGAAAGGTCACCCCCTGATTTTCAATCCATCCCATAATGCGTGCTGCACGTTTCTGACCTTCATCGGTGAACGACTGGGCGTGATAATTACGAGCCCACCGCTCAAAAGCTTCCTCTGTATCAAAGGGCGCACTTTTTTTCTGATACCTTGAACTTCTGGGACGTGTCTTCCAGGCTTCTTCCCACACACCGAGGTCAAACAAAATCTCTGTATTTGCTGTTAATGGCTGAATCGTCAGCTTCCACACGTCCTTTCAATTTAAAGACTTAATATATCTACAATATACCGAATAGCATGAAACGTCAACTTCTATGTTACTGTTATTTAATAGAGAAGTTACCACCTGCCAGTTTGATGTTTTATGTATTTCAGATAAAACAAAAAGAGTTTCTCAGATATATCTGAGAAACTCTTTATCAATACCGGCGAGAGGACTCGAACCTCCACGGTTTCCCACTCGATTTTGAGTCGAGCGCGTCTGCCATTCCGCCACGCC